>NZ_CP029008.1:6407500-6727433 GCF_024585165.1 Bradyrhizobium sp. WBOS07 | reverse complement strand
CCATCCCGGCTCATCCAGGAGGGGCGATCTCGAGGTCGTCTTGATCGCGAGCCGGGCTTGCGGTGGACGCGGCAGCGTCGGCACGAGATGGGACGGGCAGGGCGGGTAGTCCCTGTGAGCCTGAACCCCGCGTGTGACGAAGCTGCACCAAGGCGGTTTCGCTCGAGTACGTCAGCAGCGCCTCGTGCGTCGCGCGGGTCACGCCGACATAGGTCAGTCGCACGCACTCCTCGACGGTCTCGCCATGGCGGCCGAGCAGGCCGAGGCCGGCCATGGCGACGCAGGGAAGGTGCCGACATGGACGCCGTCGGCGCCGATGACTTCCATATGCTCTGCGATGTTCTGCATGGCGGGTTCCTTGTTGAACCCACGCCAACGCAGACGAGGCACGTTCGTTCTCTCTCGGGAATGACGAAACCGATGGAGCCGTGTCAGATCAGCGGCGCCTGCGACGAGGCGTGGTGATTGACGATCTTCCAGTCGCCGTCCTCGCGGATGATGACCCAGCTCATCTTGACGATGAGATCGTCCCCGCGATCTCGAGCACCGGCTTCAGGCGCGGATCGCGCTTGATCAGCGCGTGGACGGCTTCTTCGAGATCGGATTGGGTTTCGAGATGGATGGTCATGACAATCTGGCGAGCCCTCTGTCGTCATGGCGCCACCCGTTTTCCGATTTGCCCCCAGCCCCAACGGCTTCCTCCATCTCGGCCACGCCTTGTCCGCGCTGCTGAATTTCGAGCGCGCGCAGGAGACCGGCGGGCGGCTGCTGTTGCGGATCCGAGCCGACCTCCGGCAATACAGGCATCGCGCTCGCGTTCGTGGCGGCGTCGCGCGGCTACCGGCTCAAGCTGGTGATGCCGGAATCGATGTCGATCGAGCGGCGCAAGATGCTGGCTTTTCTCGGCACCGGCGGCACCATCACCGGCGTCGGCCAGGTGCTCAAGCCGCGCAAGGCCTCGCTTCGCGTGGTCGCGGTCGAGCCGGAGGAGAGCCCGGTGTTGTCGGGCGGACAGCATACCCCGCATAACCAGGAGGGGCGATCTCGAGGTCGTCTTGATCGCGAGCCGGGCTTGCGGTGGACGCGGCAGCGTCGGCACGAGATGGGACGGGCAGGGCGGGTAGTCCCTGTGAGCCTGAACCCCGCGTGTGACGAACGGCGCTGCTAGGCTCCGTCTCGCCTGTAAGTTTCCGACTTCGTCGACGGGGCCGGGAATACTGCGGCGAAAGGGCGGGCCGTGCGTACGGCAAAACCGTGTGGTCCTGGCCGTCGTTGCTACGGTCAAGCTTCCGCGGAGGTGCGAGCGAGCCCAACCGGGCAGACTGCATCATCCAAGGTTCAGGCTCACAGGGACTACCCGCCCTGCCCGTCCCATCTCGTGCCGACGCTGCCGCGTCCACCGCAAGCCCGGCTCGCGATCAAGACGACCTCGAGATCGCCCCTCCTGGATGAGCCGGGATGGACGACACATACGTCAAAACCGAATTTCGGTAAAGTGGAATATTTTTGACGAGCGGGATTGACAGAGGCCGACACAGGGCACGGTCCCGTAGCCCGGATGGAGCGAAAGCGTAATCCGGGGAAGCGGAGCATGCCGGGGGAGCGGCCCCGGATTGCGCTCCGCTCCATCCGGGCTACACGCTACACGCACGTGCACCCGCGCCGTAATTAGGCCATGGAAATAATCTATTATCTTCTATTTCAACTGGACTCGCTACAAAATCACTTTGATTTTCCCAATTGCTTGTCATCATGTCCAATAATTCATCAATTTTATCTTCTTCATCCATGTCCTTGATTTTATCTGCCAATTCATGAATCTTATTTTTAGCGTCTGGTAATTTGTTTTTTAAACTATTTAATTCATCATTAGTTAAATTGGTAGCATCCTGTGAAATACTTAGCAATTTTTCTACCTCTGGTAAAGTATTTCTACCTTCATCAATAATAGATAAGCTATCGTCTAAAACGTTTCTAGTTGAATTAATACTTTTTTCTACTCCTGAGACAATTTCTGAATCATAATTGTCTGTAATATTTGCCACCAAACTATGTACTTCCAGCATGGCCCACTTGTGGCCGTCGGCCTTCCATCTCTGTAGGTGGTGGGTGCGGATCTTGGTCCGCGGCCCGGAGCCTCCGGGGGTATTGGCCCCATAGATAGTCTGCTCAGACATCACTGTCCCTAATGGTGGTCGGGTCGATCCTCGTGGCCCGTTAGGGTCCCCGGGTTCGTCGGACCCTGACAGTCTGCCACTTCTTCCCCTCAGACGCGCCCGGGGCCCCCATCGGCATACCATCGCGCATGCAGCGGCTCAGTGGCCTGGACGCCAGTTGCTGTGTCTGGAAACGTCCACTCAGCCCATGCATGTTTGCTCGAGCATGGGTTACGCCTTTGACCGGCTGCGTGACGCGTTCTGACTCCAGATCAAGGCGAGGCCGCGGTTTCGGAAAAAGCTTGCCAGCAGTGCGCACCCTCGGTCGAGCATGGCTCGACTCTACAGACAGCTGTCGAGCGTGCTCGACGCCATGAAAGCATGCCGCCGTGTCCGCACCCCTGCTTGAACAATTGATCGACGCATTGCGGGTGCTGCCTGGCGTCGGCCAGAAGACTGCACAGCGCATGGCCTATCACCTGCTCGAGCGCGAGCGCGAAGGTGGCCAGCGTCTGGCCGAGACACTGGAATTGGCGGTGGAGCGAATCGGCCACTGCGTGCAGTGCCGCGATTTCAGCGAAACCGAGCTGTGCCCGACCTGTGCCAACGGCAGCCGCGAGCGCAGCCAGCTGTGCGTGGTCGAATCGCCGGCCGACCGCCTGGCCATCGAGAACGCCACCGGCTTCCGCGGTGTCTACTTCGTGCTGCAGGGGCGGCTGTCGCCGCTCGATGGCGTTCGTAGTAGCGCCCATTGCGCCAGCATTCCAAATAATCGAACAACCCGCGCGAGTCCAGCACGGGCGTTGGTTCACCAAAGGAAAAGGCCGTATTTGCCCCGGCAGTGCCCGCGCTCGGCGCGGGCACAACCTGACCGATAGCGGCATCAGCAGGGGACTCAGTCACGCCACGCCCTCTGCATTGAGCTCTACCCGCCGCCTGATACGGGCGGCAGTACTGCCTGCCAGCTGCATGTCCACCTCGCTCATATCCATCGGCGGCAATGCCAAGCGTTCCGCAACCTGCTCAGTCACTGTGGCATCGTCCAAACGATGGCGCACCGCGTTGCAGAGGTTGCCGAAAAACGCGCTGGCCAGTTCGTCGTCACTGGCTGCCTGCCGATGGTTCACGCCCGCGTTCTCCGCTCTCGAGAACGGCATTAGGTAAAGGGTTATTGATCATTGCGCCCTGGTTGATGAAGGCGTTATCGATTGTCGGCACGCTGGCGATGTTCCTCGTCGGCGGCGGGATTGTGGTACATGGTATTGCGCCGCTGCATCACGCCATTGAACATTTCGCCGGGCAGCAAAGTGCAGTGGTGGCGATGATATTACCGACTGTTTTAAATCTGATTCTTGGATTTATCATCGGCGGCATCGTGGTGCTGGGAGTGAAAGCCGTAGCGAAAATGCGCGGTCAGGCACATTAATACTCGCACAGGCTATTATGCAAAATTCGCCATCTTCAACTAAGGTGAACAAGTTTCACTCGAAAAAAGGAGGCGAGTATGAGCTTTATGGTTAGTGAGGAAGTTACGGTTAAAGAGGGCGGCCCGCGGATGATTGTCACTGGATGATCTACGACGTGCCCGACGGGGGCGTGCCCGTCTACATCGCCGCCGGCGGCCCGGCGGTGGCCAAGTACGCCGGCCGCGCCGGTGACGGCTTCATCTGTACGTCCGGCAAGGGCGAGGAGCTCTACACCGAGAAGCTGATGCCGGCGGTACGAGAAGGCGCCGCTGCCGCTGACCGATCCGTCGACGGCATCGACAAGATGATCGAAATCAAGATCGCCTACGACCCCGACCCGGAGCTGGCATTGAACAACACCCGGTTTTGGGCGCCGCTGTCGTTGACAGCTGAGCAGAAGCACAGCATCGACGACCCGATCGAGATGGAGATGGCCGCCGATGCGCTGCCAATCGAACAGATCGCCAAGCGCTGGATCGTGGCGTCGGACCCCGACGAAGCCGTCGAAAAGGTAGGTCAATACGTGACGACGCAGGGTCAGCATCACGGCGGCGACCACGGCCACGGTCAGGATGACGGCGGCGAACTCGAACGGCAGCAGGTATTCGGTGAACAGCGTGCGCGCCAGCCAGGTGACGTTGGAGCTGTCGGCAGCGACCGCAGCGGCGTTGTCGGCCGGGAACGGAGTGACCGCCCTGCCCTTCACGCCGATCAGGATCAGCATCTGCACCAGCATCGCCACTGCCACGATCAGGCCGACCGGCAGGTAGCGCACCCAGCCCTCACGCATCTTGGTGGGATCGATGTCCAGCATCATCACCACGAACAGGAACAGCACCATCACCGCGCCGACGTAGACCAGCACCAGCGCCACGCCGAGGAACTCGGCGCCCACCAGCAGCCACACGCAGGCAATGGAGAAGAAGGTCAGCACCAGGCACAGCACTGCATGTGCAGCACGCGCCGCAGATGGTGGCGTCCCTGGAGGGCGTCTCCGGCTGCCGGGATGCTCCGGAGCTGGCGAACCGGCCGCAGCCTCCGGATGCCCTGCGGCCTCGCGTGGACGCGGCGCGGCGCAAGCTGGCCGAGGCACGGGCCCACATGGACGCGGGCAACCACTCCGGCGCGTTGAAGGAGACGACGGCCTTGCTTCAGGACATCCAGGGGCTGCACTACCGGCCGCTGGAGGCAGAGGTCCTCACGCTGCACGGCTATGCCCATGGGCTCGCGGGCAAGCCCAAGGAAGCCGAGGAGCACCTCTACAAGGCGCTCTGGGCCGCCGAGGCGGGCCGCGACGACGAAACCGTGGCCCGTGTCTGGAACCTCCTCCTGTGGGTGGTGGGCGACCAGATGGCGCGCATGGACGAGGCGAACCGGCTGGTGCACCACCTGTTTGCCCAGCGAGATCACAATGCGATCGGTCTTATTGAGAGTCATGGAGAGTCCTTGTGCTCTATGTGTACTGCTCTACTTTACCGTCGCTGCTGAATTTCGCCTCATGTTTGTACTACTAATGTGATGCTGTACGTTATCAACATGAGCGTAATGTAGTACAACATTATTGTGTTGTACTACAATTTGGATCACAAAAAGAACAATTCATGAAAATTAAAGCGCAGCGGCCCTGGCAAGAGGCGATAAGAGAGAAAATTAAGGGGAGGAGGCGTTAAAACGCTTCGCCGACCTGGAAGTAAAAGCCGCTGCTGCCTTTGCCGATACCGTAGTCGAGGCGAACATTAACGCGAGGTTTGAATTCAAAGCGGTAGCCAACGCCCGCCGAAGGCAGCCAGCGGCCATTATTCAGCGACGACAGTGAGGGCCCCATGGTTCCCGCCATTTTATGATGATATTAAAGAAGAACAACCTATTTCAAAGGAAAATTTTCATTTACTTAAAGATGAATTTTAATGGAGGAAAATATGGAAACAATTCTTGTTGTTGAGGATGAACTGTCAATTAGAAGTTTTATCTGCATAAATTTAAGAAAGAAAAAGTACGAAGTTCTAGAAGCTGAGAATGGAGAAGAGGCCTTATCTATTTTTAATAATAGAAAGATTGATATTGTCTTATTAGATTTAATGCTCCCAGGAATTGATGGATTTGAGGTGTGTCAGAAAATTAGAGATATAAGTCAATCTGTTGGGATTATCATGTTAACGGCACGATCTCAGGAAGAAGATAGAGTAAAGGGTCTTGTAGAAGGAGCTGACGATTATTTACTAAAGCCATTTAGCATGGTTGAGCTAGAGGCAAGAATTATTTCTTTAGCGCGAAGATTGAATCGTATGGGACCATAGCTTATTGGTGCCAGAACAAGCGTTATAACTGCGTAAAGTGCGGCTATGATAGCTGTTTTAACTAGCCTTTTCACTGTATTATTATTATTCATATAAACTCCTCCATTTTACTAATAATATTTTTAAAGTTAACCTGCTTAATCAACCTTCCCCATAATTTCCGTACTCTCAAAGAACAAAATCTCCACAAATTTTGCTTCAATATAGATTCCTAGAAAATAAAAAAATCGCAGGAAAAATCCTACGATAAATATACTCAACAAAAATTAAATATTCCATTAACACAAATTAATTTAATCTTTATTATTATCAATTATTTAACCGTAGTTTTATTTTAAGTCAGGAGGCTTTCGAACTGACTATATGTTATTTTTTACTCTTATGATTATATCAAATAGATGAACTCACCACAAGCTATGCATTAGCTTTCCACTATATATTCGTAGTAATAGTTGGAACGGGTTCTGTTGGGGCAGCGGTAGCATTTGACATGGTAATGAATCATGTTTGCGATGATTTAATACTGATTGATATAAATAAAGAAAAATCATGGGCTGAAGCAACGGATTTGCAACATTCTCTTGGATATAGCGGAAGTAAGATGAGGGTAAAAGATGGGGAGTACGAAGAATGTAATGATGCAGATATAGTTGTAATCGCAGCTGCATTACCTTATATTACAGGGCAAACAAGATTAGATATGTTAGAAAAAGCTGCAGGAATAATGAATAATATAGTCCCGAACATTATGAAAAGTGGATTTTCAGGCATAATAGTTGTAATAACAAATCCTGTTGATGTTATGTCATATTACGTGCACAAACTTTCAGGTTTACCGGCAAGTAAAGTCATTGGAACAGGAACAGCTCTAGATTCAGCACGTTTGAAATATCATTTAGCTGATGATGATATAGTTTATGGAACAACTCCTTTGCCTGAAGCTTTAGAAAATTTATCACATAAAGTGTGCAAGCCTCTGAGCAATTTTATTGAATTAGTGGTTAATAGATTACTAAAAGGGAATGTAGAAAGCGTATATGAAGCAGCATTAGAGGAGTTTGAAGTGTTGGAAAATGAATTTTATCTTGAACGTGATGACAGAAAGATAATGTCAGATTTTTTTAAGTTTCTTGGAGAATCAGGTGTTTATGGACAAGAAAAAATATTCTTATTGGCGATTGAAGGAATAAAAATAAATCTAAGTGATGCAGAGGAAAATGCAAAGAAGAATACAAAGCTTTATAGATATCTTGGAGTATGTTTGGGAGCAATGATAATCATATTTATGATATGAGGTCATTATAAATAATTTATAATAGCTAAAATAATTATACTAAATAAGGATTGGAGGAAGATAAATGCATGATATAACTCTTCAGGTGGATCAGCGGCAGCAGCTTGTTGCGCAGGCGCAGCACCGCGGTGTCCTTGATGCGCTCGATGCGGTGCTCGGAATTGGCGCGGGCCCGCACCAGCTCGACCACCGAGAGCTGCGGGATCGCGAAGCGGTCGCCGGCGGCCTCCACGATCAAGGCGGAGACGATGGCGAGCGTCAGCGGGATCTTGATGGTGACCGAGCTTCCCTCGCCGGCCACGCTCTTGATGTCGATGGTGCCGCCGATCTGGTCGATATTGGTGCGCACCACGTCCATGCCGACGCCGCGGCCCGAGACCGAGGTGATGGCGGCTGCGGTGGAGAAGCCCGGGGCGAAGATGAACTTGTGGATCTGGGCCTCGCTCATCTTCTCCAGCTCGGCCTCGGTGACGAGACCGCTAGAGATCGCCTTGGCCTTGATCTTCTCGGTGTTCAATCCGCGGCCGTTGTCGGCGATGCAGATGATGATGTGGCCGCCCTCGTGATAGGCGGAGAGGCGAATGGTGCCCTGCTCGCCCTTGCCGGATGCGAGGCGCTCGGCGGGGGTCTCCAGGCCATGATCGGCGGAGTTGCGCACCATGTGGGTGAGCGGGTCCTTGATCAGGTCGAGCACCTGGCGGTCTAGGTGTTCAGTCCCGAGGTCAAGTGGATCGGATCGCGACTGAAGCGGCTTGGCTCGCCACCCCATGCTTTACAGATGGCCTCGAATGGTGTGAGGCCGCGAAGGCTTTTGAGCCGCTTGGCGAAGTTATAAGCGTCCATGAAGGCGCCTAGGTGGTCTCTCAACTGCCGGTGGGTTTCGTAGTGGTAGCGGCGCACGGTCGCCTCCTTGAGGGTACGATTCATCCGTTCGACCTGACCATTGGTCCAGGGGTGATTGGGCTTGGTGTGGCGATGCTCGATGTTGTGCTCGCGACAGATGCGGTCAAACATGTGCAGACGCCAACAGGCGGTCGGTCCAGATCGACGTGAGGGTTGATCACAGAACTGTACGCCATTGTCGGTGAGGACGGTGTGGATTTTGAAGGGAACTGCTTCGGTCAAGGCCTGCAGGAAGGCCGCGGCGGTCTTGACCGTAGCGACGTCGTGCAGCTGCGCGAAGGCAAACTTCGAGAGCCTGTCCACCGCCACAAAGAGATACAGCTTCCCTTCTTCGGTGCGGACCTCCGCGATGTCGATATGGAAGTAGCCGATCGGATAGGCCTCGAACTTCTTTCTGGACGGTCTGTCGCCCGCGACGTCGGGCAGCCTGCTGATGCCATGGCGCTGCAAACAGCGATGTAGCGAGGAGCGCGTCAGGTGCGGAATGGTGGCCTGCAAGGCATATAGGCAGTCGTCCAGTGGCAGGAGGGTATGTCGCCGAAATGCAACGACCACCGCCTCCTCTTCGGTCGAAAGAACGGTCGAGCGCGGGGCCTTCGGCCCCATCGGCGCATCGTGGACGAAGCTGCGCTTGCGCCACTTGGCTACGGTCTTTTGGTTCAGGCCGTACTGGACCGCTAGGTCTTTGAGCGGAGCCTTCGATCGCTGTATCGCAGTTCGGATGGCATGCGTTGTCGTGGCGCTGCCGTGGAGTACCTGTCCCATAATCCCTCCCGGAATACGGGATCAGATTGACTGATTCCCCCACACTCCGGGACTAAACACCTAGGGCATCGGCTGCGGTGGCGGTCATTGTCGACACCAAGGCGCCAGCTGCACCGACGATCGCGAGCGACACTGTCAACTCTGCCAACCAGGTCGTTCTGTCGGGGACCGCTGAAGCGAACAGCACGATCAAGGTGTTTGACGGGACGACTCAGGTCGGGACGGCGACAACCAACTCGAGCGGTGCGTGGAGCGTCACGACGTCTGCATTGTCGGCCGGTTCGCACGCCTTGGCGGCGAAGGCGACCGACGTTGCCGGCAACGTCAGCGCTGCGTCGGCGGCCGTGGATGCGATCATTGGCTCTGGGACGACGACGGGCTCCACCGGCTCGGGCACGTCGGGCACGGGCACCACAGCGCCCGCCGCGCCGAAGATCGCCTCGTTCTCAAACGATACCGGCACTACCGGTGATCACATCACGAGCGACAAGACGCTGACCCTGGCGGGTACTGCGGTTGCCAACAGCACGGTCAAGGTGTTCGACGGCGCGACCCAGCTCGGCACGGCCACGGCGGATGCGAACGGAGCGTGGCACTACACCACCGCCGCGCTACCGGACGGCAAGCACAGCTTCACTGCGACCGACACGGTCTCAGGCGTGACCAGCAAGGCATCGACTTCGTTGGATGTCACGGTGGATACCGCTGCCCCCGATGCTCCGGTTCTGTTGAGCGATCCGACCACGCATAACCGCGCCACGGTCTCCGGGACGGCGGAAGCCGGGAGCTTGATCAAGCTCTACGAGGGCACGACCCTGCTTGGCACGACGACCGTTGCAAGTGACGGCGACTGGAGCGTGACGACCCCGAATCTCACGCACGGGTCACACACCTTCACCGCGACGGCCACCGACGCAGCCGGCAACACCAGCGCCTTGTCGCAGCCGATCGATCCGCCGATTGGCTCGCACAGCGGCGGCGGCACTTCGACGGTGGAGGTCACCAATGTGCGCCAGCACTGGGATCACACGGCAACGATCAAGGGCACGGCCGATCCCAACAGCGAGATCAAGCTGTATGACGGCACGACCTCGGTCGGTTCGTCCACGACGGACGCCGACGGCAAGTGGAGCTTCCAGACCTCCGACCTGTCGGGTGTTCAGACCGGGGAGATGGTGGACGGGTGTTCGGAGACATCGTGGACACTTTCTGGGCTCCCGTCGAGAGGTCGGATGTCGACGGTTGCAATCGTTTGGGTTCTGAACACGACGTCGAAGACGCCATCCTGAGTGGTCGGCCGGAACGCGATGGCTTTGCCGCGGAAGGCCTTTGGGACTTTGAGGTTGCGTCCGAGGAATCTGACGTGACCGCCTTGCTGGACCCGGCGCACCACGTCGTTTGGTGCGTATTCGAAGGGCGCGACGGTCTCGACATAGTCGCGCGGGCTCGGCTGATAACGGCTGGCCGGCACGGCAAGCTCGAGTGCTTCGTGCGGCCGCTGCGTGTTGTAGACGGTGCGCCATCGCTCGAAAGCGCGCTGGGCGGCGGCGATGTCGGCGAAGGCAGGAGCGGACAGGACCTCGGCCTTGAGGCTGCGGTGGAAGCGTTCGTCTTTACCCATGGTCTGCGGATGATAGGGCCGCGAATGGCTGACCTTGATGCCATGCTCGATCAGCCAGACCCCGAGCGGGGTGAACGGGCTGCCCGGCCCATCGCCCCAGGGCGAACCGTTGTCGGTGATCAGCCTCTCGGGCAAGCCGTAGCGGCGGAAGGCGGCAACGAGATGCTGCTGGACCGTCTCGGTCTGCTCGTTGGCGCAAGCCGCGAGCACCACCGAAAAGCGCGAGTGATCGTCGAGCACGGTCAGCGGATGAAGCCGGCCGGTGTGCATGGCCACGTGGCCCTTGAAGTCCATCTGCCACAACTCGTTCGGCCGTTCCCGCTCGAAGCGAACGAAGGCCGACTGACCGCCGCCGAACGTGCCCAGTTCCATCCCATGCCGCTTCAGGAT
Organism: Bradyrhizobium sp. WBOS07; assembly: GCF_024585165.1. Classification (NCBI taxonomy): domain Bacteria; kingdom Pseudomonadati; phylum Pseudomonadota; class Alphaproteobacteria; order Hyphomicrobiales; family Nitrobacteraceae; genus Bradyrhizobium; species Bradyrhizobium sp. WBOS07. The sequence goes on along the minus strand of NZ_CP029008.1, from coordinate 6,716,541 downwards.
CGCCGTGACCGTCGAGGGCGCCGGGACTGCTTCCCGTCCCAGATCCTTCAACCGCCTGGCGATCTTCCGCCCGCCCCAGGCCGGGTGCTCGGCTCGGAGCGCAAGCACGGCCTCTTCGATCGCCGCGACACTGCGTGCCGGCGACGTCCGCGGCCGGCGCGACTGCTCCTGAAGCCCCGTCATCCCGGCCGTTCGCCAGCGCTCCAGCCACTTGTGGCCGGTCGTCGGGCTGATGCCGAAGCGACGGCACAATTGCCGAACGTTGGCTCCTTCTTCCGAGGCCAACATGACAAACTCCAATCTCGCGTCCATCCGAGACACCTCGCGGAACGGCATCCGACAGCCTCCTTACTGAGCTGTCGAAAGTGTCCACGATGTCTCCGAACACCCGTCCACCATCTCCCCGGTCTGAACAATCCCGCAGCTCTCGGTGGTCGAGCTGGTGCGGGCCCGCGCCAATTCCGAGCACCGCATCGAGCGCATCAAGGACACCGCGGTGCTGCGCCTGCGCAACAAGCTGCTGCCGCTGATCCACCTGAAGAAGCTCTTGAAGATCGACGACGGCGCGGCCTCCGATCCCGAGAACGGCTTCATCGTCGTGACCCAGGTGGGCAGCCAGACCTTCGGCATCGTCGTCGACGGCGTGTTCCACACGGAAGAGATCGTCGTGAAGCCGATGTCGACCAAGCTGCGTCACATCGACATGTTCTCCGGCAACACCATCCTGGGCGATGGCGCGGTCATCATGATCATCGACCCCAACGGCATTGCCAAGGCGCTCGGCGCCGCCGGCTCCTCGGCCCATGACATGGGCGACGAGAACGGGGCCCATCACATCGGCTCGGGCGAGCAGACCACCTCGCTGCTCGTGTTCCGCGCCGGCTCCTCGCAGCCCAAGGCGGTCCCGCTCGGCCTGGTCACGCGCCTGGAAGAGCTGCCCGCCGACAAGATCGAGTTCTCCAACGGCCGCTACATGGTGCAGTACCGCGAGCAGCTGATGCCGCTCGTGGCCATGGAAGGCGTCACCATCGCCAGCCAAGGCGCCCAGCCGATCCTGGTGTTCGCCGACGACGGCCGCTCCATGGGCCTCGTCGTCGACGAGATCATCGACATCGTCGAGGAACGCCTCAACATCGAGGTCGGCGGCTCCTCCTCCGGCATCCTGGGCTCGGCCGTGATCAAGGGCCAGGCCACCGAGGTGATCGACGTCGGCCACTTCCTCCCCATGGCGTTCTCCGACTGGTTCACCCGCAAGGAGATGAAGCCGTCGCTGCATTCGCAGTCGGTGCTGCTGGTCGACGACAGCGCGTTCTTCCGCAACATGCTGGCCCCGGTGCTGAAGGCGGCCGGCTACCGCGTCCGCACCGCGCCGACCGCGCAGGAGGGCCTCGCCGCGCTGCGGGCCCAGAGCTTCGACGTGGTGCTGACCGACATCGAGATGCCCGACATGAACGGGTTCGAGTTCGCCGAGACCATCCGCGCCGACAACAATCTCGGTTCGATGCCGATCATCGGCCTGTCGGCGCTGGTGTCGCCGGCGGCGATCGAGCGCGGCCGGCAGGCCGGCTTCCACGATTATGTCGCCAAGTTCGACCGTCCCGGCCTGATCGCGGCGCTGAAGGAGCAGACCGCGGGCGCCGCCGGCGCCTCCGAGCTGAGCCGGGCGGCGGCGTAACCCAGGGAATCAGGAGACAGGCTTATGGCCAACAACAAGACCCAGTCCAGCGACGGCGCCATGGTCGAATACGTCACCGCGATGATCGGCGGCCAGCTGTTCGGCCTGCCGATCTCCCGCGTCCAGGACGTGTTCATGCCCGAGCGCGTCACCCGCGTGCCGCTGTCCTCGCGCGAGATCGCCGGCGTGCTCAATCTGCGCGGCCGCATCGTCACCGTGGTCGACATGCGCGCCCGTCTCGGCCTGCCGCAGCCCGAGGACGGCAAGGTGCCGATGGCGGTCGGCGTCGAGTAGGACCTCCTAGCCTTGGTCAAGAGCTTTCGTGCCTTGGTGAACCAGGGTAGCGCGGTGCTCACCGCAGTCCAGGACGCTTCGCGCCGGCTACGCCGGTGCCGATGGCATCCTGGACAGCGGCTGCGCGCCGCGCTGTTGGGCTCGGCAGGTCGGGACGAAGGAATGGTCACAAGCGGCCGAACAAAGGAATGAGGCTTACTGGCTGGTGATGGCCTGAGCACTCCTGTGATTGGCGTCGTACAGCGTTCGGTTCCTGAGGGCCGCGCACAGGGCCGAGAGCAGGCGATCGCCCACGCCGCGCAACGCGCGGGCACGGCCATGGCCGCGCTGCCGCAGGGCATCATAGCGTTGCCGAGCGGCCGGGTCGTGCTGGACGGCAACGCGTGACCAGTGATGGACAGCAGTCTGCAGCCGCCTGTTGCAGGCAAAGCGCCGGATCACGAAGCGTTGCTTGCCGCTTTGCCGTGTGACCGGGGCGGCCCCTGCCAGAGCTCGCAAGGCGTGGTAATCTCGGCCGCGCAGCGGTTGTGCTGCCTCGGTGAGCAGTGTGGCGAGAACAATCCTGCCGATTCCCGGCCAGGAGCGAAGGATTGCCACGTCACACTGCTCATGGCTCTGCCCCGACGAGTTCTCCTCGTCCTGTGCCGCCAGACTATCGCAAAGGTCGTCCAGGGCAGCGCCGGCTTGCTTGATCTGCTGATTGACCAGGCGCAGGCGCGCGACAAGGCTGCGGATATGGACGCACGCGGCCTCCGTGGTACCTGGTGCGACGAACAAAGCCGTCTTGCGCAGGGTCTGCAGCACGGTGGCGGCGTCGACACGGCGGATACGATGCTCCTTGAGGATGCGCGCTATCGTCTTCTCCGATGCCTTGGCGGCCGCAGCGGGTGTCGGCACCTTCTGCCACAAGCTCAGGAACCAATCGTCTGCAACATCATCGGCCAGCTCGGCCGCTTGCGGGTAATAACGCCACAACTGATGACGCAGGCGGTTAGACAAACGCGTCCGTTCCTGCTGCAGTTCATCCAGCAGGCGCGACCATTCGCGCAACCTGATCACCGCCGGCTCGTCGATGGCAAGCTTCCGGAAGGCCTTGCGATCGGTACGCAAGGAATCGCCCAGGACAAGAGCATCACGGCTGTCATCCTTGGCACCTGCGACCGTGAAGCGATCACGGAAGCGATCAAGCTGCTTGGGATTGATGGCAAAGACCAGGAACCCATGCTCAAGCAGCATCTCCACCACAGGACCATGCGGCATCTCGATCGCCACGGCGATCTGCGCCGGGGCAGCCTTCGTCTTCTCGAGCAGCCAGTCGCGCAGCTCCACCAGACTGGCTCCGCCATGGGCGAACTCTCGCTCTCCCAGCCGCCTTCCTTCGGAATTGAGCAAGCAAACGCGATGGCTTTGCGTTGCCCAGTCGATCCCGACAAGCCAATGCACATTCTCGACCATTTGATGGACCTCCTCGTTTCCAAAAGGCGGGCCAACTGCGATCCCGATCAATCCCTGTACCGGCGCTCGCGGCGCAAACCTCCTAGTGGATCTCGATCGCAGACGCTCCGCCGGGGCGCGGGTCCTACGTCGGTGCTCAAGGCACAGGTGGGCAAGGCGGCTCCCGGCGGATCGGCCCGGCCGACCAGCCTACACCAACTGACTGGCCTCCGAACGCCAGAAGGGTACAGGGTGGGCAAAGATCGTGCTGTTCGCTTCAGCGGTCCCCGACAGAACGACCTGGTTGGCAGAGTTGACAGTGTCGCTCGCGATCGTCGGTGCAGCTGGCGCCTTGGTGTCGACAATGACCGCCACCGCAGCCGATGCCACGCTCGTTTGACCCGACGAGTTGGTTGCGGTCGCCGTCAACGTATGCTTCGCATCGGTCAAGACCTTGGTGATGTAGTCCCAACTTCCGGTCGAAGTCGCGGTCGCCGTGCCGATCTGCGTCGAACCGTCATAGACTTTCACGGTGCTGCCTGCCGCGGCGGTGCCGTGCAGAGTGATCTGATTGGCGTCAGTGATGCCGTCGCCAGTCTTGCCCGTATCGGGCGACCAGGATGCGATGGCCGGCGCTGCCGGGACTTCCGGCGTTGCGGGGGGCGTCGTCGGTGAGGTCGTCGTCGTACCGCTATTTGCCGACGTATTGAGCGTCGACGCCAGCTGCGCGCCGTCCGTGTAATTCCCGGAGAACACCGAATTGTTCCCGCGGATCAACGCGTCGCCGTATTGCGCGCCACCAATGTGATTGTTGGTGAACGACACACCGGTGATCGAGGCGGTGCCCAGATTGGAGTCCGCGTATACGGTGTAAGCGCCACCTGTTAGCAGATTGTTGGTGACTGTGACATTCGAGACCGGCCCGAAGTCATTGTCGATCATGACCGCCGAGGTCCACCCCCACTGGTTGATGATCGAATTGCCGCTGATCTGAATGTTGGAAAGGCCTCCATCGATCTGGATGCCGTCATAGTGCGGCGATCCGCCTGCCTGGAGATCGTGGATGTAGTTGCCCTGGATGACGGAGTTGCTCCCGGGAACGATGCCATTCTCCACGTTGAAGATGTTGTTCCCGATGAACGTGCCGCTCCCCATGATGCCCTGATTGCCCGTGCCATCCGGTGCCCGGCCGGTGCCATCGATGGTGCAATTCTGGACGACTGCGCCCGAGACTCCGGAATCGATGGTCACCCCGGCCCATCCGCCGGACGTGATCTTGCAGTTCTCGAGCGTCACGTTGTCCGCCTTGATGTAGACGCTTCCGGTGATGTTGAGTCCCGAAACCACCGCTCCCGCCTGCGTAATCACTACGTCTCCCGAAGGAGTGAGCGTTACCCCCGCAGGCACGCCGGTGTTCGTTGCGTCAGGCCATGCATTCGTTGTGGTCGCCAAAATGGTCTCTCCGTCTTTTCTGTATTATTCCCCGTTAATCGCCACCAGCATTTATTTTGGATTTGCACTCTCGATTTAATCGTGATCGAGATACGCCGGCGACGTGCTTGCACGGCGTTAATGGTCGGCAGCAGAAGGCCTTTTTTTGACAAGACCACGGCTCCGCCAAGGTCATTTCGCCGCAAACGCCGCCAGATTCTTGTTTTCGGAAATGCGGAGAAAAAATCTACGCCACGGGAATCAAAAGCGATTCCGTTTTAGCGGCGATCAACTCGGCGTAAAATACGCCCGTTATGCACTTCACAGAAACTTCGCTCCAGCTATCGACAGGGCCAGCGATCACGATTGACGAGCAGGCAGGAAGAACAACTTCATCGCCCGCAGCATTAAATAAACCAACGGATGTATAAATAAATATGTCAGCGCATTATTAAATGCAGCGCTCGAATCGTCGTTGCAGCAAATCGCGGCAAGCACTCGCACATGGTTGCTGTGATCGGCGACGCCCAAGATGAACGTAGTGAATGAACTTGAATGACGGAGGCGCGATCACTTCGACTTCGCGCGAATGCAGAGCAGAAAAAGGAGTCATTCAAATAGCGCCGCAGACGAGAGACGGCGGCAAGGGCTGTCGTCCAACCGCCAATTGTTTTCGCCGGCGGCCATCAAAGCACTACCGGCGTCTAAGCCTTCCGGCACAGAAATACTTTCTCACCCCGGATAAGCCCATATTGCGCGACTTGCGGCTCGACCGCGGTATATTCATCGACGACGAAGCCCGCACGTTCCAGGCGGCGCCGGAAATCACGACCGAAAAAGCGGACGTGATCATGCTGATTGAAGTACAGGATCCGATCCTCTACTGTTCTCTGCCTCGACCGATCCTCAAACGTCTCCTGCCACCCTTCAATGAGCGGGATCATCGCGACCAAGGTGCCCCTCTTGCGCAGGATCCGGAATAGTTCGGGGATTGCCAGGCGATCATTCACGTGCTCCAGGATGTGGCAGCAGATGATCAAATCGAGCCTGTTATCCTCGAGATCGATCTTTTCGATGTTGATGTCGAGATCAGCGCCGCTACCGCCGAATTCACAGGTGAGATAGCTGCGCGGCCTCCTCGCCTTTATGTACCTCGTAACACCTGCTTCGGGCGCGAAGTGAAGGATATCCTTTCCCGTAAACAAGTTCTGCTCGGCGTCGCAGAGCGCCAACAACCGGTGCCGCTCGTGTGACAGACAGTTCGGACAGAGCGAGTCGAAGTTGATCCCCAATGCCAGCGGATTTGCGTACGCAAAGAAGCGGCCGCGATACCCGCATACCGGACAAGACCTCTCGAATCGTCCGAACAGGAAGCGGATCGTCCGTAGCCCGCTGCGCAATGACCAGACATAGGGGCGCAATCGTCCCTTGATGCTTCCAGTCGACGATGGTGCCACGTCAAAATTGTTCATCTTGCCCTCCCAACATCTGCCATTCCCTGAGCGAAGCACGCACTCCGATGCAAACGCCCCAGAACGTCCACATGTAGTTCCAGAAATGCACCGTCAAACCTGTGAACAGGAAGACCATGCAGGCGATCGTGAAGCCCCTTTGAATTTCGGTCGAACGAAGTCCGGGCACGGGCAGCATCGCCGAGAGATTTAGAACGATAAGGAGCATGGTGACCGGTATGCCGTAATGCAGGCTCGTGACGAGCCACACGCTGTCGACGGTTCGGTCGAGCAGATAATAGCCGAACGTCACGAATCCCGCTCCGGTCAGCGGCGACTGCCACACCTGCGCGGAGACTGCGTCCCAGATCATGAGGCGATAGAATCCAGTCTGAGGCTCCAGCGTCGCGTGAGACAGCAGCCAGCTGAGAGGATTGTTTGTCACGGCAGTGACGGCAACCAGGAACATGCCCGCCCCGGTCCAAAGCAGATGCCATCGCCAGGGGAAGCGACACAACAACCGGTCGTAGCCGTAGCTCGACACGACGAGGACCATCCCCATGACGGCGGCCGAAGATAGCGACAGCAATCCGCCGAAGGAACATAGACATGCCCACGAAAGACGCTTGATGGGGCTCGCGGTCGAGAACAGCACGATGGCGGCAGCCAACGAACAGAAAACGCCGTAGAGAATTGGATGGTCGAATGTCGCTATTGCGCGCCGCAGACCCGCCCGCACTCCATCTGCACTCGACTTGCCGTCGTCCACAAAGGCGTCAGGCTGCGGTAGGAGTGTCGCCATGATCTCGCGAACGATCCAATGCCCCGTCAACACGTCCGCTACCGCAACGCATATCGCAATTGCCGTGAATGCCTTGACCAGACGAATGAACTGCTGGACCGCCGGCGGCTCCAGAACGAAGGCTCGCGCGACAAAATATGCTCCAACAAAGTCGAGGGCCTCTGCAACGGCGGAGAACGCCGATTGAGGTCCGGCGGCATAGGCGGCCGCTCCCACCATGGCGAGCGCAAGCATCCCCGCCAACCCGTCCGACAGCAGGAGCCGCCGGGTGGGCTGCAATAACTGCGCAAGCGCCGGCATCAGCAGGAGTATGAGGGCTATCCTGGTCGGCGTTAGCTTTGCGCCCGCAATCAGCACCTGCAGCCCCGATGGCAAGACGATGCCCATGAGAAGGAGGGGGACGGCCCAACTGATGCGATGAGGAATGGTCGATCGGACCCCCGCCCCCGTCGCGCGAATTCGCGCGTCCCCCGCAACGAAAGCATCGCTGGGATAGCTCATGAGGCGATCTCCCCGAAGGGGCTGAAGCAGCCCATCAGGTCCGGCAGACTGTCCGGTTGGCCAGGCACGTGCGGGCGCTTCATCTGATTGCCTCCTGCGCCGCGACTTTGCCAAAGTTCAGATTGCGGACCAGGTGCCAGCCGTCAGTCGCATTTCGAAGATAGGTCGGCCGATTTTTCCGAAACAGGGTGGGCCCATACTGTCCGGAACCGATGTGATTGTCGGTGATTGAAACATTCGAGATCGGATTGTCGTTGAACTTCCCGTCCGAATAGATCGTATAGCTGCCGCCGGCGAGAAGATTGCCTTCGATGACGATATTGGAAACCGGGCCAAACTCATTGTCGATCATGATAGCGCCGGCCGCGCCGTGCGAATTGATGATCGTGTTGTGCCGGATGACCGTGTCCGAGATGCCGCCATCGATCTGGATACCGTCGTAGTGTGGTGCCCCGCCGGCATTGAGATCGTGAATGAAATTGCCTTCGATCAAATTGTCCTTTCCGGTCAGCACGATCCCATTCTCGACATTGAAGATATTGTTACGTTGGAACGTGCCCTGTCCCATGATGCCCTGGTTTCCATTGCCATCGGGACCGGCACCCAGACCGTCGATCGAGCAATCCCTGACGACAATTCCTGTCCGATGCGGATCGATCTTGATGACGGCCCACGCTTTGGCCGAGATGCGGGACGTCTCGATCGTCACGTTGTCGGCGTTGACCGTTACGCCGCCCTGAATGTCCAGTCCCGAAATTGTCGTGCCGGCGACGGCAATCGTGAGCGGACCTGATGGCTTCAGCTTGAGATCCCGAGGCGGCCCCGTGTTGCTTGCGTCCGGCCATTCGGAGGCGAATGCCGGCTTTGACGGGTTATTCGGTTCAGCTACCACACCGGCCGGGATTTGGAGCGCTGCGACCGCAGCTGCCATACGTGCAGCGTAGAGCACAATTTCGCTCCCAGCACGCTTGCGCCCAAACGCATGCTCTCCGGCCACTCGCCACGGTCCCGCTGCGCTATTGAATCTCATCGTTCTTCTCACCTGCCGCACCCCCACGCCCTCATGCCGGTTCGGCTCTCTGTACCTCGTAACCGCCAACCCACTCTCGCCGACGCCTCCAGACGGCTTCCCAGTACACCGCATTCTCCTGCCATTCCGCATTGCGCGCCAACGCGGCTGCCATCCTGTAGCCGTACCAGCGTGTGAGCGGCACGATCAGGTGCAACGCTTGCCCGATCGCCCGCGCGGGCCAGCCAAAGTGGCGGTTGATCAGGGTAATTCTCCCCTTGAACACCTTCACTCTTTTGTCGACGGGCACGACGTCCGATGCTCCGCCATAGTGGACAATGGTCGCCTCAGGCGTGATCGCAGGCCGCGCACCGAGCGATCGTGCGCGATGGCAAAGGTCCGCTTCCTCTCCGTACATGAAAAAGGTGGGGTCGAACCCGCCGAGTCTCTCCCACAGCGGTCGGTCGATCAGCAGAAAACACCCCGTAACGATGTCGACATGCCGCGAGGAATCTCGGTCCCAACCGCCATAGGCCTCGGAATTGAGAATCGGATTGCGACGACCGAAGTAGGTAAGCCCCAGCGCAAAGCACAACAAATTCCACAGACTGATTCTTCGAAAGCACGAGGTGCGATTGAGGCTGCCATCCGGAAAGACAGTGCGGCCGCCCCAGACGTGAAAGGAAGCATTCGCGTCGGCGAACTCCAAAAGACGATCGATCGCGCGATCGAGAATAATGGTGTCAGGATTGAGTAGGAGCAATCGTCGGCCCCGCGCCTGTTTTGCAGCCAGATTATTGGCGCGCGCAAAGCCCACATTACTGTCTAGGGTAAAGAGCTTAACGTCTGGAAACTGGCGCGCAATTGCGGCAGCCGACTGGTCGGAAGAGTTGTTGTCGACGACGATCACCTCATAGCTCACCGCCACCGTCTCCGCGTCGATCGATGCCAAACAGTCGAGCGTCATCTCGCGGGTATTGTAGCTCACGACAATGATGGAGAGATCCAGCTGCCGATCCACTCCCTGACGTTCATCATCATGGTATGCGCTGCACATAGCCGCTTCGCTCCTTTCGCCGCTCGTCGCGCTATCGCTTCGGCCCGAGATCGGGTGCTGGTGTCATTTCACTCCGCTGCGCCGGCCCCAATTGTTCCTGTCAGACTTTTGCTCCGCTCATGAAGGTGCGCGGCCGGGTGACTCTCAGCGCGTCGTCCGCTGCCTGCGCGTGCAATGTGCGACGACACCCAACGCGAAACCGACGCCTTTTGCTTCAGCGCCGGCGCTTCGACAAATCGCCAGGAGGCATACGCCAGAACGAGAGTTACCGATCCCGCTAGCAAGGCCAGCGACAAGCCGGTTGCGAGATCAAAGAACGTCAGGAATGCCAATATGACCGGTGAATGGATCAGGTATACCCCGTAGGACAGATCGTGCTTGAGTGGCACTCGGCTGGTGACCTCGGAGAGCCCGAGATAGACTACGACGTACGGTACACACAGCGGCAGCGCCACCGCACCCATCCCGCTGGCAAGACCAATCAACGCGAATCCCGAGGCGACTGCGGCCCCGATTCCGGAGAACGGGATAGTTTGACGGTAGAGGTAGAGGTTCGTACCGGCGATGAAGTAGACGAAGAGACCGATGAAATCCAAGAGCCGTTGCGGACAGGCGGCACGCAGCGATGGCGAGAGCGCCAGCCCAACATAGGCGAGATAGACCAGAGCGAAACTGATCACCGTCAGCACACGTCGGCGGAGAAAGCCGGCCACGCTCAGCGCCGCCAGCACCGCATATGACCAGACTTCGACATTGAGCGTCCATAGCGGTCCATTGACCTGCACCTCCTGTCCATGCCGCATCACGCCGGGCAGGTAGTGAGACATCAGGGTGAGAACGTTCTTCAGATACAAGTATAGCTCGGCGCTACCGAAGTATTCTGCCAGGGAATAAGTCGTCAGGGCTGGCCCCAGCACGAACATGGACGTGATGACGACGACGAACAGTGCAGGCAGAATGCGCAACGCCCTGTTTACGCCGAACCGGATGAGATCGCCGGATCGGGCTAGGCCAGGCGCCAGCAGGAAGCCGCTGACGCAAAAGAAGATGATGACTGCAAATAAACCAAGCTGGATGAACCCACCGCTGAACCGATAAAGGACGTCGTTCACTCCCCACCAAGCATGGTGACCAACCACCACGAGTGCGGCCGCAAGTCGAATTTGATCAAAGCCGGGCCCTCGGGCCGAAAGGACGGCCAGCCGATCACCGATCGTCGTCGCCCTGACCGGAATCATCGATCTCTCGTTTCGTGATTTTCTGTCATTTTATCGGATACATTCAATGTTAAGCTGCACTAAATCGGTCCATTTTGACCGAAACGGTGACCCTCCATCTCGGCTCCCTGATCCTGAAGGCCAGCAAATACGGTCGTCTCGTCGTCATTTGGCATCCCGCCCGAGGCGGTGACGACGATCGAAGCCGCAAGGCCAAGCAAAAGGAATTCCGGTGCGAAGGCGCTCAGCCTAGAAGTCATGCCGAACAATCCATCGTCACGATCCGCTGGAATTCCGAACATCTTCTCAATTCGCAACCCCGCGTCGGTGCACCACCTCGCCAGCCTGCGCGCCGAAGCAAAATGAGCGCCGGCAGCGTCGTAGCCGCTGCGCCGCCCGGATTGGAGACCCGCTCCGAGATAAGAACGAATGCCCCTGGGGGACAGCGTGTTGGGCATCTGGATCACTGCTATCGACTGCTCGTGCATGAACGTCTGCAGCTTCCGAAGCAACTTTCGCGGATCCGGAGCCAGATGCAACAGGTTGAGGCAGAGAATGCAATCGTAGGCGCCGCGATCGGAATCGATGCTATCCAGATCGGCGTAGATCATCTCAATCCCGTCGCTGGCAGGCCCAGCCGCAATGACCGGATCCAGAGGGATCGCCGCGACATGCAGACCTCGCGCTTGCAGCCGCCTTTCTGTTCTGCCAGAGCCACAACCGAGTGAGAGAACGCTGCGCGCCGATGCCGGCACGAGGGAGATCAACTCCTCGGATTCGGATTCGTAATAGTTCTTGGAAAACCTTGCGCGACGAAGGCGCGTCTCCGTTGGAAGCAGCGAGTAAGGTAGGCGACGGCCGTGCGCGATCTCCAGCAGAATCTCCTTCTGCCTGCCAAGTTCGTCCAGCCCGACCCCCATCCGGCCGACATACCGGTTGGTGAGGTGATGGACCGTGAAATCCTCCAGGTGCGAGATTGGCACCAGCTTCTTCAGACCACATTGGGTGTATGGATCCGTGGCAGCCGAACAGGCGAGATCATACCTCCCCTGATGCGGAGCTACGTCGAAGCCGCCCGAACGCAGCGCCTTGCCCAGCTGCTCCCGGGTGAGAGCAAAGCAAGCGGCGTGCTCGTTGGTAAAATGCGCCAGAATATAGTCGCCGCGCCATCTGACCGATGAGGGATCCCAGTGAAAGTGAGCGTGGATGTCAGGGTAATTGCGCTGGCCGTCTTCAGCGAATTCAACCCGCAGAAACCCGGCTACTTCGTCTTCAGGCAGAACCGACGTTACATCCAGCCAGGCACGGATGTTCTTCTCTGTGATCAGAATATCGTCTTCAGAATAGATGAACAGATCGTACTGGTCATGACGTTCCACGAAGAGTTTCTTGTGTGCGAACGGCAGGGACCATGGGTCCTTGGTTGGCATGCCAACGATGCATTCCGCCCCGGCTGTCGGGCCCTTGTCGATGTTAGACAACACCACGATATCAATGGCGCAAGACATCGACCTGTACTCTCTAATGATCCGCTCGAGGTAGCGGTCATTCGACGTTCCATGGCTTGCAATCGCGACCAGCACGCGGGCCGCGGTACCGCTGGTTGAGCTCGTCAAATGCTGGGCAGCATGCTCGTTCATTGCCGGGATCTCGGTGGAGGCGTCCAGCCATTTCCAGATTTAATAAAGCGCAGAGTATATAATAAAATTGGATTGGTCGAGATTATTGTGATTTAATTTTGGATTATTATGGCGCGACACTCGGAGAACCTCTCGCATGAAGGTGCTGGTCTATCCGCATTCCATGGAACTGGGTGGATCGCAGCTCAACGCAGTCCAGCTTGCCGAGGCGGTCCGAGACCTCGGCCATCAGGTCACTGTGGCGTCGGAGACCGGGCCTCTTATGGACAGGGTAAGAGAGACGGGCCTCGAACACATCGAAATTCCCCGGCATCGAGCCCGCCCCTCGCCGCGTGTCAGCCAGATGCTCCGCAATATCGTTAACGGAGGCGGAGTGGACGTGGTGCACGGTCACGAATGGCCCCCAATAGTCGAGGCTTTTCTGAACGTTGGACTATCGACGCGAACTGCCGTGGTGGGAACGGTCATGTCGATGTCCGTCCCCTCTTTCCTACCTCGCAGTGTCCCCCTGACCGTGGGCACGGAGATGATCCGCCGCGCTGCCGTCGCTGCAGGACATCAAGATGTCACCCTGCTCGAGCCGCCAGTGGATACGAAATCTGACCATCCCCTCCTCGATGGCACGAGTTTTCGCGTCGCTCAGAATATCGGACCTGATGAGATCGTCATTGCGATGGTCTGCCGGCTGGTGCCGAACCTGAAACTGGAGGGCCTGCTCTCGGCGTGTGATGCCGTCGGAGCAATGGACCTCGACGGTCTTACGGTGCGGTTATTGATCATAGGTGATGGACCGGCCCGCCCGACCGTCGAAGCGCGGGCGGCCAGAATCAATGCGCTACTCGGCCGGACCGCCGTCATATTGGTGGGCGAGATGTCCGATCCTCGGCCCGGCTATGCTGCCGCGGATGTCATTATCGGCCAAGGTGGTTCGGCGCTGCGCGGCATGGCTTTTGGCAAGCCGCTAGTGGTCATTGGAGAGGACGGGTTCAGTGAGCTGTTGACGCCTGAGAGTGCGCCGACATTCCTGCGGCAGGGTTGGTATGGGCTGGGAAGAGGCTCTCGTGGTGCCGGCCCCGATGCACTTCGGTCGGCTCTTGAGGTCGTTCTCGTCTCAACGTCCCTTCGCCAGGAGCTTGGCAGTTTCGGCCGACGACTGGTGGAGAATCGCTTCAGCCTAGCACACGCGGCGAGGACGATAGAGCAAACCTATCTGCGCGCACTGCGCGGCAAGATTGCGCGCGGGCGCCGACTGACAGATGCCGGTCGATGTGCTGCCAGCCTTGCCCGCTATAAGATACAGCGAAAATATCAGCGTTGGATGGGTTTGGCTTCCGCGGAGGACGATAATGATCGGGCGCGAATCTCCCAGGTGCTGTCCGCAAGAGCGACCACCCCTTGTTCAGTCAGAGTGGCGCCGGATCCGGCAGGTGAGGTATCCCGGGAAACCGATTCCTGACCGGCCGCGATGGCCCAGGTTCAACGGGCGAGTTCATTCTTGACCGCGTCGGCGATACGCTCCTGGTCCGCTGAGCCCATCTGCGCATAAAGTGGAAGCAGGATCGCGTGATCCTGAGCAAGCTCGGATTGTCGTAGATCATGGCACGGCTTCGCCTCCGCGTACGGCGGCTCGCGATGCGAGCACATGATGCCTCTCCGCGTAGCGATGCCCTGGTCGAGCAGCGATTGCATCGTTGCCCGCTGATCCAATCGATCGGGCAAGCGCACACAGTAGCTCTGCCAATTAGATCGCGCCCACTCCGGTTCGAACGGTAACCGCAGCCCCTCTATATTCCCAATCAATTGGTCGTAACGCGATGCCAGCGCGCGCCGGCGCGCAATCAGTTGCGGAAGCCGCTCGAGCTGCTTGCGCCCGATCGCGGCCTGCATATCCGTCATTCGATAGTTATAGCCGACGAGGACGTACTCTTCGAAAATGACACGCTGCGAGCCGTGACGCACAATATCCGGGACGCTCATCCCGTGTTGACGTAGCAACCTGAACTTGCGATCGAGCTCGGGATCGGACGTGGTGAGCATCCCTCCCTCACCTGTTGTGATCACCTTTCGTGGATGAAAGGAGAAGCAGGCAATGTCTCCATGCGGCTTGCCGATCGCTTCCCATTGCCCGTTCATGCAGATCTGCGATCCCGCGGCACAGGCCGCATCCTCGATCAGGGCGATCCCGTGGCGACGCGCCACGGCCACGAGCGCGGCCATGTCGCACGGCATGCCCATCTGATGGACCGCGATGATCGCGCGTGTGCGCTCGGTGATCGCTTCTGCCAGCCGATTGCAATCCAAGTTATATGTCTCGGGCTCGATATCGACAAAGACAGGGGTGGCGCCCTGATATCGGATCACGTTCGCCGTTGCTATGAAGGAATGGCTGACCGTGATCACCTCATCCCCGCTGCCGACGCCCAGCGCGGCCAAGGCGAGCTGCAGGGCGGTCGTGCAATTCGCGACCGCGCAGGCGTGCTGGGCCCCGACAAGTGCGGCGAACTCTTCCTCAAACGCAGCTACCTGCGGACCTTGCGAGACCCAGCCCGACAGTACGACGGCGCGCGCGGCATCGGCCTCTTCGTCCGCGAGCAGCGGCATAGCGATCGGGATCACGATGCCGCTGCCTGCCGCTGACGGTCCGAAGCGACATCGCGTTCTGATCGCCACCATTTCACGAGATCGGCGAGCCCCTGCTCGAGCGAGACCGTGGCGCGGAACCCCAGCAGACGCTCCGCCTTTCCCGTCGATGCCAGCCGTCGCGGCACCGGATTGACCGAGCGCTCAGGTGCGAACTCGGGTGTCAAGCCGCGGCGTCCCATCACCGACGCAAGCACGGTAGCCAATTCTGTCAGGCTGGTTTCAGTACCGCTTCCGACGTTGAAGACCTCATCAGTAATCTTTGCCCGGGCGGCTAGGATGTTGGCGCGCGCGACATCGCGGACGTGAACGAAATCCATGGTCTGACAGCCGTCACCAAAGATTACGGGGGGTAATCCAGCCTCCAGCCGCTCCATCCAGCGGATCAAGACCTCGGTATACCGTCCGTGGATATCCATCCGGCTGCCATAGACGTTGAAATACCGAAATGCCACGTAATCAAGGCCGCAAACGTCATTGAAGGCGCGCAGCAAGCCTTCGTTGAAGGCCTTGGCTGCTCCATAGAGAGTCCGGTTGTTGTACGGATTTTGCCGCTCGGTTGTCGGAAACTCCTCTGCCATGCCATAGACGGATGCCGAGGACGCTGCGATGATTTTTTCGATGTCGTGCTTGATACACAGCTCAAGGAGATCATAGGTGGCGTCAACCATGACCTCCTTGGCCAGGCGCGGCTCCGCCGCGCAATGCGTGATGCGCAGCGCGGCCTGGTGAAACACGATGTCAGCAGCCTTCACCAAGGCTTCCATCAACTTGCGATCGCGTATGTCGCCATGAACCAGTCTCACCGGCCCGCGTCCGAGCGCGCGCCGGAGATTTTCCGGTCGGCCTCTCACCATATTGTCGAGGGCAACGATCTCAATACACCCCTCATCGCAGAGCAGATCAACGATGTGGGAGCCGATGAATCCTGCTCCGCCGGTGACGAGAACACGCTTCCCCTTGAGCTCAATCAAGACGCCCTCCTGTTGCAGGAACTCGTTAAGATGTTTTGTGAATGCAACGATCGGTTGTTGACGGCCTGTGTGGGTCGCAATGCTCCGGCGTTCCTCAAAGTGGAGACAACTGCGGCCGCCCCGTCCGGCAGCAACTCCGGATAGATGGGAAGGGAGAGAAACTCGTTCGCAAGATTCTCAGTTACCGGCAGATCGCCGGCCCGACAACCGAGTTCTGCATAGGCTTTTTGCAGATGCACTGGGATGGGATAGTGAATCCCAGCGCCGATGCCGGCGTCCCGCAATATGGCCAAGGCTTCGTCGCGCCGTTGCAGTCTGACAGAATAAACGTGATACACGTGGCGGGAGTGCCGGGGCGGCTGAGGACGCGCGAATGGGAGCTCAGACAGCAGTTCGTTGTATCGTTCTGCCAGCGAGCGGCGGGCCTCGGTCCAGCGCTCGATGTAGTCCAGCTTGACATTCAGTACCGCGCTCTGGATCTCATCCATGCGATAATTGTATCCGGCAATGACGTGGTCGTACTTCGCCTCCTGTCCCCAGTCCCGCAGTAGTGACACGCGGCGAGCGAATTCAGGCTGATCAGTTACAACCGCCCCACCCTCGCCGAAGGCCCCGAGATTCTTACCGGGATAAAAGCTGAAGCACCCCAGATCTCCGATCGAACCAGCACGCCGCCCCCGGTATTCGGCGCCGTGTGCCTGCGCGGCGTCCTCGATGACGACCAGACCATGACGCCGCGCGATCGACATTATGGAATCCATCTCGGCCATCAGCCCATGGAGATGAACCGGCAGGATGGCCTTGGTTCGCGGTGTTATCGCTGCCTCGATCAGACCAGGATCCATCGTCCACGTGACCGGATCAACGTCGACAAAGACGGGTTTGGCGCCGCTGTAGAGAATGGCCGCGGTGGTTGCCACGAACGTCATGGAGACCGTGATCACTTCATCACCCGGTCCAACGCCCGCGGCCAGCAGTGCAAGATGAAGCGCCGACGTCCCACTATTGACCGCAAGGCAATGCGAGGTCCGGCAATATTCCGCAAAGCGGCGCTCGAAGGCCGTCACCTCCGGCCCGAGCACGAAGTGTCCGCTGCTGACCACTCTGGCCACCGCGGCATCGATGTCCGGCTTGATTTGACGGTATTGGGCTTTCAGATCCAGGAAGGGTATCAAGATTGAACACCTTGGATTTGGCTAGCAATATTTAAAGTTAGCCCGCATTATAATATTAAATCAAGAGCTATTTAAAATAATTACTCGCATTCAATTTGTAGCTTTAAGAGGCATCGCTGCTGAAGGCACGATCTGCAGGAGCTCGATTGTCGGCTGCAGACATAATTCGAGCCGGAACCCCCGCAACAGTGGCACCCGCGGGGACGTCCTTCGTCACGACCGAACCCGCGCCGACTAACGCCCCCGCACCGATTGTCACCCCACATAAGATGGTAGCGTTGGAACCGATGGAGGCCCCCCTACCGACGTGAGTGCGCTGCAACGTCCAGTCCGAGGCTTGTTGAGGACGGCCATCCACCGCCGTCGCCCTCGGATGCTTGTCATTTGTAAACATCACACCATGGCCGATGAATACCTCGTCCTCGATCGTTACGCCCTCGCAGACGAAGCTGTGCGAGGATAGCTTGCAGCGTGCACCTATCTTCGCTCCCGCCTGAACCTCGACGAACGTTCCGATCCTGCTCTCGTCACCAACAGTGCAGCCATACAGATTGACCAGCTCCGGATGAAGAATGCGAACATCGCGACCAAGTTCTACGTCGTCTTTGATGGGCATGTCCGACTCCGAATGATTTGGCCGAAGCTGCTATGGCGCCGTCCGCGAAGGCCATAGCCCCAGCGCCATTCTCGCTAGGCCGGTTGCGGCATAGCGAAACTGATGCAAAAGGGGGTGCCCGGTCACCGTTAGCCCCAGCCACCAACAAAGCAGAGCGACGACAAAGGCTAATCCCAGGCCCGCAAGCGACGAAAGTCTTTGCATGTCCGTCAGTGCGGCACAGATCGATACCCCACCAATCACGAGAGCCGTTACAGCTCCGCTTCTGAAGAGGCTGCGTACCAATTCGCCGGGTCGAATACCAAGGTGCCGCCCAAGAAAATGAAACGCCACCGCAGCTTGAAATGGCAACGTCACTAGCGCGGACGCCGCAACGGCGTGCACGCCCAGAAATGATGCGCCGAAGATGACCAAAAGCGAGGGGGGCAACGAAATCAGGGATGAGATCAGCGCATCCTGCACCCTTCCGAGCGCAACAAACACCGGGTAGGTCAGGCAGGCGGCAAAAAGTGCGAGATTGCCAATGCAGAGCAGCTGCACGAGCGGGACGATCTCCAGCCACGTCGGACCGAGCCAGATCAGAATGATTGGCCGGGCCATGACCGCCATAAACGCCAAGAACGGCCACTGCACGGCGGAGAGCATCTGAATGGCCTCCAGATAGACGGCCTTGAGATCGCCCCCTGCTTTGTGTCGCGCGACAACCGCGGGCATCACGACCGGGCTTATCACTTGCGTGACCAGCTTGTCGAATATTTGCGTCGATGCGGTTGCTCGGCTGTAAAGTCCGACGGCCGTGAAGTCGAGCACTCTCGCCAGAAACAGCTGCGGTGCCAAGCCATAGAATACGTTTACAACACTCACCGCGCCCGAGTAGAGGCCGAAGCCGACGATCTCCCGACAGTCCACCAAGGACGGACGCATTGCGCCAAAGTCGTTCCGCAAGATGAGCAACATCACGGCCAGCACGGCGTTACCGGCCACCGCTCCCCAGAGCGGGGCCATGTAGCTGAAGTGGGCCATCGCGAGAGCGACCGAGACGACAGCGATCGTCGCACCTGCCACAAGGTTGCAGATTGCGAGTGTTCCAAATTGCATCTCGCGACGGAACAAAGCGGCCATGGTTCCAGAAAACGGCAGCAACAGAAAGTTAAGGGCGGAAATTTCGATACCGTAGCGGAGGCGATCCAGCTCGAAGAGACGTGAGATGGGCTGCGCAAACACGAATAGAACGAAGGCGGTGGCCACCGAGATCATGAGGGTAATCGTGAACGTGGTCTGCACGCTTGCCCGCGACAACTCGCGCTTCTGAATAAGATAGCTTGCGCCTGCAAACTCCTGAAAGCAGGCGGCAATGATGGATGTGATCGCGTTCACCACGGCATAGATGCCAAACTCCTCCGGCGACAGCAAACGGGCCAGCACGGCGGTCGCGAAAAAGACCACCAGCAGGCCGATGTAACGGTCGAGCGCGGAGAACAGGATCGAGCGCTGCACGGACCTCGTTGCACTGTCTGCCATGTCGACTGGGTCCGCTAGGTCGCCGCACGCCTCATGCAATCGCTCTTGGGCGCTGCCAGAGCCCATAGGGCTCTCGTAGCAATACCGGCGCCCCCTGTCTTGAGATCGAGCTCGATGCCGCTTCCAGGACTTCGATCACGCGGAGCCCGGAGATACCACTGGAAATCGGCTGACCGCCGGTGCGTACGCAATCCACAAAATGCTCCACCTCCGTCTGCAGTGCTTCCGTTGGCGCAATATGCGGAGCCCACATGTCGCCGGCGCGGTACCCGATCCGGAATTGATGCGCATCCTCGGGAGGACCATCGAGTGTGATGCCCTTGTCATAGACCTTGATCTTCTCGGTCGGCTCGAGATCATCGTAGACAATCATCTTTCTACTGCCGCCGATGAACGTTTGGCGCACCTTAACGGGTGAGAGCCAATTGACGCTGACGTGAGCGACGCACGCGTCGGCAAAGAACAAGGTGATGTGCGCCATGTTCTCTGGCGAGCCGACGACGTGGCACGAACCGGTTGCCGAGACGGCGATCGGTTCCTTATCGAGGATATGGTGGATAATCGAGATATCGTGCACCGCTAGGTCCCAGATCACATTTACGTCCTTTTGAAACAGCCCGAGACTCGCGCGCGTGCTGTCGTAGTAGTAGATGTCGCCGAGTTCCCGGCTCAGCAGGAGCTCTCGGATCCTCTGGACCGCGGGCGTATAGAGAAAGGTGTGATCGACCATGAGCGTCAATCCGCGCCGGTCCGCCTCCTCGATCAAGCGAGTGACGAGCTCAGCGCTCGTCGCAAGCGGCTTTTCGACCAGCACATGCTTTCCGGCTCTCAACGCCGCGAGTGCCAGCTCGTAGTGCGTATGCACCGGCGTTGCGATAGCGATGGCATCGATGCTGGTGTCCTTTAGCAGATCATCGTAGCGACTGGTCGTTTCCACCGCCGGGTAAAGCTGCTTTACGGCGCCGAGTCTTCCTGGGCTCAGGTCGCTCACGCTGACGACGCGGGTGGCGGGATTGATCGAGAAATTGCGAACGATATTGGGACCCCAGTAACCGTAGCCCACTACGCCAATTCCCAGTTGACTGTCTCGCATGCTAACCTCGATGCACCCAGAGAAGACGCTTCAGTCCTTCCGCCACGGACGATCAGACCAGGTCGGTCGCTAGGTCCGTGCCGGCATGTCCTGCCATATGCCCCGCGTGTCTATGACGTCGAGATGTCGACGCTCTGCCAGGGGTACCATCTTAAACTCGTCGTGGTCGACGAGGAGAATTGCGATTTCGCAGCTGCGCAGAGCTTCCTCGATGTTCACAAAGGCGACACGATGATCGGCCAACTGTGGCGGCAGACGGCGAAGGTTCGGCTCAACGACCCTGACTCGTTCTCCGTACTTTGCCGCGAGATGCGTGGCTATTTCCATGGCGGGACTTTCGCGCAAATCGTCCACATTGGCCTTGAAGGTCAATCCACAACAGGCGATGTTTGCATAGGGATGATCGTCGATCAGCGCCTCGGTACGTTCGATGATCTTCTGCGTCTTGGTGTTGTTGACTTCGCGGCTGGTTCGCATCACCCGGGCGAGATCTGGCGCGGAGTCGATGATGAACCAGGGATCGACCGCAATGCAGTGCCCGCCCACTCCCGGTCCTGGCCGCAAGACGTTGACGCGGGGATGGCGGTTCGCGATATCGATCACTTCCCAGACACTGATGTCGAACCTGTCGCAGATCAGCGAGAGTTCGTTCGCAAAGGCTATGTTGGTATCGCGGAAGGCGTTTTCCGTCAGCTTGACCAACTCGGCTGTGCGCGCCGTCGTCCCGACGCAGGCCCCGCGAACGAACATCTTGTAGAAGCGTTGAGCGCGACGCGTACAAGTTGACGTGATGCCCCCAATGCATCTGTCATTGTTGATGAGCTCGGTGAGGATCCGCCCCGGTAACACGCGTTCCGGGCAGTAGGCGACGTAAATCGCCCCGTCTTCCTTGCCGTTGACTCCGATGTGCAAATCGGGCCTGCGGTCAATGATCCGCTTTGCGATCGCCTCGGTGGTCCCGATCGGCGACGTCGATTCGAGGATGACGAGATTACCTGGCGCAAGAATATCGACGATTTGGTCGACCGCCGCATGCACGCTCGACAAGTCCGGACGGTTCTCGCGATCAATCGGCGTCGGCACCGCGATGATGAAGACGTCGGCCGCCTGCGGCTTGGTGGATGTCGTCAGGGCCCCGCTCGACACGACCTTGGAAACGAGACCATCGAGATCGGGCTCGGCGATGTGAATTCTTCCGGATGCAACCGTATCGACGATGCGCTCATTGGTGTCGATCCCGACCACCTGCATTCCTCGGCTTGCAATGAGGGCCGCCGTCGGTAGCCCGATATAACCGAGTCCAACGACATTGATCTTCTGGAACTCAGGCATTGAGAAGCACCTTCACGATACGCTCGCTCGCGTGCCCGTCACCGAATGGGTTGTGCGAACGAGCCATGGCCGCATAAGTCTCGTCGTCGTCGAGCAGGCGGAATGTCTCGGCAACGATTTTGTCGTAGTTCGCACCGACGAGACGCGCCGTTCCGGCTTCCACCCCCTCAGGGCGCTCGGTCGTATCCCGCATCACCAGGACTGGTTTCCCGAAAGTGGGAGCCTCCTCCTGGACGCCGCCTGAATCCGTCAAGACCAGATGCGACAACGAGAGAAGGCTCACGAAATCCGTGTATTCCTGGGGGGAAATGAGAACGACCCTCGGGTGATCCGACAACCGGGCCGCAAACAGGTCGCGGACATTCGGATTCGGATGCACGGGGAGCACTACGGCAACGTCTTCCCTGCGCAGGATGGCTTCCAAGGCGTTGACGATGTTGATGACGCCGCCGCCAAAGTTCTCCCGCCGGTGGCAAGTCACCAGGATGATACGCCGGTTGCCGTGGCGCTTCTTGATGCTGTCCCAGCGGCCCGAGAGCCCCGGATCGGATTCGACCATGGCTTTTGCGAGGATAAGGGCGTCCACCACCGTGTTTCCGGTGACGTGGATTCGATCGTCCGAGACGTTTTCGGAGCGAAGCGCGCGCGCCGCGCGCTCTGTTGGGGCAAAGTGCTGATCGGCGATTGAGCCAACGATCTTGCGGTTCACCTCCTCCGGCCAAGGAGAATAAATGTCTCCACTGCGCAGTCCGGCCTCGATGTGAGAAACCGGTATCCGGTGGTAATAGGACGCAAGTGCGCCAGCCATGGCAGTTGCTGTGTCGCCTTGGACGATAACCCTGGTAGGCTTCACCTTCTCGAGGAGCTCACCGACTTCCGCGAGCAGCCGTGAGGTTAGATGATCCAGCGTCTGATTAGCCGTCATGACGTTCAGATCAAAATCCGGAACCACTTTGGCGAGCTTGAGAACCTGGTCGAGCAGCTGCCGATGCTGTGCCGTCGCGCAGATCGTCAAGGAAATGTCCTTGCGATTCTCGGCCTTGAGCCGGTTGATGACCGGAAAGAGCTTGATTGCTTCGGGCCGAGTCCCCAGGAGGACAAAGAAATGCTTGTGCACGTCTCACCCTCCGATCCGGCTCGGGCCCCGAGGGGCGGAGCTCGGCCCAAGCGCATGCTGAACCGCCTGCTTGACGAGCGCCCGTGTCAGGATGCCCGCAAACAGCGTGTTCGTCGTGGCATATCGCCACCACATCCGCCCGGGCTCTTGATAGACTCGGTACAGCCATTCGAGGCCCAGCCTCTGAATCGGTGCAGGCGCGCGTCGAACGGTACCTGCAAGAACATCGAACGCGCCGCCCACACCCATGATGAAGGGTACGCCGAGACCATCACGGTGAGCCGCCAGGAAGCGCTCCTTCCGCGGTGTCGGCATGCCGATGAAGAGACAATCGGCCCCGCTGGACCGGATGTCCCGAACGACATCGCTCTCCTGCTCGGGTTTGAAGTAGCCGTCATGCCAGCCTGCAAAGACGAGTGAGGGATGCTTCTCTCGCGCGCGCTGCATTGCCAGATGCAGTACGGGTCGGGTAGCTCCCAGGAAATATGGCTTGAAGCCTTCCCGCGCACATACTGCGAGCAATTCGACCAGGAGATCGACGCCAGCGACTCGCGACCTCGCCGGAAGCCCCATTGCCCGAGCGGCCCAGAGAATCCCCATGCCGTCTATGCCGACAATGTCACTGTTGGCGACATCGGCCGCGAGCACGGGATCGGTTCGCATCTTGACGAATTTGGCGACGTTCAGCGCAACATGCTGCAGTCGGCGGCGGCTGCGCATGGAGCTGCACGCCAACTCTAGGGTCTCCGCCATGGTCAGCAGGTCGATGGGGCACGTCAGGAACGATGCACGCATTTGAATCGACCTCCAAAATGAAACTTGGTTTAAGTTCTATTTAAGAATATAATAACGATAATAAATGGCAAATATTTAAATGCAAGGATTAAATGCGCGCGCCAGGTCGACGGCAGGAGCGCCACCGCGCCGGCGGATACGCAACGCACGACTGAAATTAAATAGGTGAGATGAAATGATTTCGGTAATTATTCCCCACCTCAACCAGCCGGAGGCTCTGGAAGCCTGCTTGCAGAGCCTCGATGCACAGACCCTGTCCCGTGACCTGTTCGAAGTCATCGTGGTGGACAACGGCTCGGCAATGCCCCCAGTGGACGTCGTTGCCGGCCATCCCGATGCGAGGTTGATGTACGAACCGCATCCCGGTCCCGGTCCGGCGCGAAACGCGGGCGCGGCCTATGCGAGTGGTGATATTCTCGCCTTCATGGATGCGGACTGTTGGGCTCATCCGGGCTGGCTGACCGCGATACACGACGCCTTCCAGCAAGTCAGGCCGGCGACGATCCTTGGCGGAGAGGTCCGCATCTGGTCCGCCGTCGAAGGATCTTTCACCGCGATCGAAGCCTACGAAAGCGTTTTTGGCTTTCGCAATCGCTTGTACGTCACCAAGCACGGCTACTCGGTCACGGCAAATCTCGCGGTCCGCCGCGGCGACTTTGCGAGGGTCGGACCTTTCCCCGGCATTCAGTTCGCGGAAGACATGCAATGGGGACAAATGGCCCACCGTGCCGGCTGCGAATTTCGCTACGTCCCTGCGATGGTCGTGTTCCATCCTGCGCGGCGCTCGCTTCGGGAGCTGTATGCAAAGTGGGATCGGCAAATCACGCACTACCGCAACATGGCACAGGGCGCGCGCGGCTGGCAGCTACGCTGGTTTGCCACGGCCCTACTCGTCCTTGTATCCCCCGCCGCCGGCGCGTTCACCGTTATGACGAGCCGGCGCCTTCATGGGATACGCGCCCGCCTCAAGGCGATCGCCGTTCTCTGCGCGGTTCGAAGCCATCGCACGGCCAAGATGCTGGCCTTGCTTCGGAAAGAGGGCGCGGTCGTGTGGAACCGCTAACTGACGCGGCTGCCGTTGCGCTACGACTAGTCACCCGGCAGGCGCGATGGCTTTTCGAAAGCGGCGTTGTGGCTAAGACCCCGCAAATCGGTACGCCGACCGAATGACCACAAGATCCAGCCGAGCTCGTAGCTGCGGCATTCGAGTCGAACTGTCACGTCGGCACTGTCGATCAACGCCTTCCCGTTTTCGAGCCAAGTGTTTCTGAGCGCGCGCAACACCCGCGGAGCCCTGGTCTTCAGTTCATGCTCGCGAACCTGCGAGCGGATTGTCAGGCTGAGTTCCGGCACGAGCATGGATCTGCACAATTGGTTGTGGCCAAGCACCCAGTTGAATCCTTTCACCAGGGCATCCCTCGCTCCCCGTCGTCCGAAGCGCTCGGCCCATTCCAGCAGCGCCGGAGCCATTCCATACTGATGGACCGAATAGACCTCGTAAAAGTCGAGAACGCGGCCACTCACTGCATCGAAGAACCACGGCCACTCACCCTGAGGTCCCTGAAGCGCGATCAAATTGCCCACGCAGGCGTCGGCCATGACGAGTGCGGATACGTCCCCGGTGAATTCTCCGTACTGATAGCAGGCGATCGAAAGATAGGTCTGCGTCGCAAATGATGCAAAGCGGCGACGGAATCCGGACGGCGCATCGAAAAACAATCCGGACTGGCTACGGAAACGCTCCTTCAGGAAACGATAGAGCTGGCCGGCGAAGCCCAGCCACTCCCTCTCCCCTGCCCTGGCCTGCGCGATAACTCCCGTCAGCAGCATGCCAAGATCCTGGGCTCGAAACGCTGACCATTGCGACTCATCCGAAAGAATGGCTCTCAGCTCGAACCTGACCTGCTCCGGGATGGTAAGTCGGAGCTCGGCGGCGGCCCACAACGCCATACCGAACGCATATTTGCGGACAGGAAGGGCGGTCAGACTCATGGCATTCCGTTGAAAGATCTCTGAGAGATCGATGTCAGCCGGAAGTTCCGCGACGCGCGACATCCCGAGCAAGACATTGAGGGTGTAGAACACGTCGCTATGGGCCATCGACTCGTTCGGCGACGCCCGCCCGTCGAGGTGATAAATATGCGACCAACGTCGCTCCCTTGGCAACCAGCAGCGCTCCAGCCCCCTGAGCGCATAGCTCACCAGCGGCGAGTTTGACGACAGCTCCTTCGCTGCAGCCGGCACCATGAGCTTCACACTAGAATTCGGGCTGATCATCATCGAAGTGCACCATGGTAAATCCGGCTCAGTACTCCCGGATGCTTTCATCCAAGCCGCGAAGCAGGGGATAGAGGAAATATGAAATCACCGTCCGCTGTCCGACCTTCATCTCGGCCGTGACCGCCATACCGGGCATCAGCTGAACCCTTTCGGACGGCAGCCGAAGGTGCGTGTCCCGCAGATCGATCAGTACGCGGTAATAGGGAGCTGACGAACGGCGCGCACCTTCGGCCTTCGCGTCCGGCGAGAATGAGTCCCGGCTAATGACGCCGACCTCGCCAGCCGCAGTGCCGTACTTCTGGAATGGAAACGCCTCGAACTTGACCCGTACGGTCTGCCCGACCGTGACCTGCCCGATATCCCTGCCCTCGACATTGACCTCCGCGCGGAGCACCTCGTCCCGAGGGACGAGCACAAACAATGTTTCAGCCTCGCGAACCACCGAACCCACCGTCCGATTGGCAATTTCGAGTACTACCGCATCCGCTGGTGCGTTCAGCACGATCAATTGACGGCGGAGCTCCGCCTTCTTGAGCTCTTCGGCAATGCCATTGCGTTTGGCCAATGTTTCGACGAACTCCTGATAGGCAGCGCGCAGAAACTCGGCGGCGAACACTTTCTGGTCTGCACGGGCTTTGTCCAGACGATGAATGTTATCGACGATGCTGCCACGAACTCGCGCCAGATTGCTTTCAACCTCCAACCGGGCGTCACGGGATAGCAGGAAATTCAGTCTTGAACCGACTTCCTTGGCCATCAACGCATTCCGCATGTCCTCAATGGACTGCATATTCTCCAGCCGCTGGGTCAGGACCAGTTCCTCGTTCTGCGCGGTTTTTAGGTTGGCCTGCGCGGACGCGATCTGCGCGTCATAGTTCTGGATCTGAAGGCCGTGAGCTGCCCTCCTCTGGAGATATACCCGCCTCTGCAAGGCCTGATCGGCGTTCGATGTCTCTTCGACGACGTAGTCCGCGCCGTCCAACTCAGCTCGAAGCCGGTCGATGGAGGCATCGAGAGCGGCCAAGCGGCCGCGCAATTGATCAAGATCGGCTTGAGAAAACGTCGGATCGAGGATCGCGAGTACGTCGCCACGATTGACGGAGTCACCCGCCTTCGCACGGATCTCCCGAATGACCGACGTTTCCAGCGGCTGCACGACCAGGTTTGGACGTGTCGTGATCAGCTTACCCTGTGCTGTCACAATCATATCCACGCGCGAAACACATGCAAAAGAGATTGCGGCAGCGATGAGGGCGGCGACACAATAGAGCGTGATCCGTCCCACCCGTGGTGGAGCCCGCTGCTCGATTTCGGCTGCGTCTGACTGAAATTGCGCGACAACGCCGGGCCCTGCTGGCGTGGGCCGCTGGAGTCGGCGTCGCGGCCGCGAGACTGGCGGAGACCCGGATCCGCCCGGTGCGGCTTCAACTCTGGCCTTATCAGACGCGGTCATGCAACCTGCCTCGTCTGCTGGTTCCAGAGATGTCGGTAGAAGGTGCACTTCGACAGCAGCGCGTCGTGACGATCGACATCGACGATCCGTCCGCGGTCGATCACCAGAATCTGGCTCGCATCCGACAGCATCGAAAGTCGATGCGATACAATGATGACCGTTCGCCCCTCCGCAATGCGCCGCAGATTGCGCCGAATGATCGCTTCGCTCTCGGAATCCAGCGCGCTGGTGGCTTCGTCGAGGATCAGGATACGCGGGTTCCCTATCAATGCCCGAGCGATCGCAAGCCGCTGCCTTTGCCCTCCCGACAAGTTCGATGCCTGCTCCTCAAGCATGGTATCGAATCCCCTCGGCAGTCGTTCAACGAACTCGTCGGCGCCGGCGAGCTGAGCTGCCCGGACAACCTCCTCGAAAGTGGCGTCACGCCTCACGCAAGCGATATTTTCTCGGACCGTGCCGCGAAACAAAAAATTCTCCTGGAGCACGACCCCGAGGTTTCGCCGCAGATGGGTGAGATCGATCTCGCGCGAATCGTGACCGTCGATCCGCACCAATCCCTGTTGCACCGGATACATCCCCGCAATCAGCCGCGTCAGCGTCGTTTTTCCCGAACCGCTCCGACCGACAACTCCAAAGATCGAACCTGGAGCAATTGAGAACGACACCTCATCCAAGGCCGGCGCCCCCTCGTCGTAGCGGAACGTAACGTTTTCAAACTCGATTCGGCCGGATAAGTCGGGTCGCAGACCCTCGCGATGATCGTCGCGTTCCAGCTCCTTATTCATGACCTCGCCGAGCATCTTAACGGCCAGCGCCACTTCCTGATATTCGTGCACCATGGTCACCATCTGCACCAGCGGCCCCGAAACCCGCCCCGCCAGCATGTTGAAGGCCACCAGTGCGCCGATCGTCATCTCGCCGCCGAAGACGTCGAGCGCGCCCAAGGCGACGATGCCGAGTGTCATCATTTTCTCGAGGAACCCGGTCAACGCCTGAGCCCCCGCCGAGATTTTTTCGACGCCAAACCGCATCGATACCGCCTGCGCGCAACGATCGTCCCATGTTCTGTTCTGGCTTGGCTCCATCGCCAGCGACTTTACCGTGCGCATGCCGTGCACGGTCTCGACGAGGAGCGCCTGGCGCCCGGCCTCTGCCTGATAAAGCTGATAGAGCCGCCGCCGGAACGGTCCCATCAGAATGGCAATCACGCTCGCGCTGATGGCGGTGAAGGCCAGCACGACGCATGTCAGTTTGACGCTGTATAGCGCCAGAACAGGCAGAAAGACGAACAGCGAAAGCGCGTCCAAGGCAGTCAGGAACAGTCGGCCGGTCAGGAACTCTCGAATTCGTGCGGCCTGCTGCATGTGCTTCACCAACACGCCGGCCGAGATGCGCTCGAAGAACGTAACCGGAAGCCCCAAAAGGTGCCGAAACGTCCTGGTGGCGACCCGGATGTCGATCTTGTTCGTGGCGTAGAGCAACAGGTAGCGCCGCAAGAAGCTGAAGATTGCGTCGAAGCAGAGCGCGAGGATAGCGCCGGCGGTGAGCACGTAGAGCGTCGTAAGACTCTCGTGGACCAGAACCTTGTCGATGACGAGTTGAAAGAAGATCGGAAGCGCCAGCCCCAACGCATACAGGAACACCGCAGCGATTGCGACATCGGAGAACAACCGCCACTCTCGCAGCATCTCGGGCACGAACCAGCGCAACCCAAAGGAGCTCTGGTTCTGCGCTGGAGCGGTTTCGCGCTTGAACAAAACAACCTTTCCCGACCATCTGGCACAAAAGCGGTCCGCATCGACCAGCAGATGCTCGCCGCTCCGCTCCGCCAGCGGATCGAAAACCGTTACAGCGTCGCATTCCGGCTTCGCACCGATGACCAAGACCCAGTTCCGGTTCGAGAGCTCAACGAGAGCTGGATAGGCTTCGCCGAGCCCGCATATCTCCTTCCAATCGAGCTGCACCGCGCGGGCGCGAAGGCCCGCATCAAGAGCCATGCGCAGCAGGAGATCGGTCGAGATACCGGTCTCGTCGACAGCATAGGCGTGCCGCAGGCGGTCGGAAGGCAGATCGATACCGTGATGGGAAGCGACCCTCGACAGGCATTCAAGTGCGGTTTGAGCAGCCCGACGTGGCTCGTCCTCCGACATGGGCGGTGCCGGTTCACGCCTGTCGATTTCAACGGAAGTTGGTTGAGACATTTGGAGATCGTAAGTTGTCCGAAACTGGCGAGACGGGCTCGGCTCGCGCGCCCGCCTGTGGTGAGACAATCGGCCCTCTCGGCCGAGAGCGCTGGACGACCCCAGCGTCGACCAGCCCCTGAAGCGCGTTCTGCATCACCTCCACGGAGTTCGCGAATGACTCCACGGAGAAGATCAGCCTTTGGCAAAAGACTTTCTTGGGCGCGTTGTTGCCGTCACGTTCCGTGGGCGAAAGACTAATCAGGTCCACCCTAACGATCGACCCGCCAATCATGACCTCGTCAACCCCGTCTGTATAGAGCTCCGCATGCATCGACTCACTCCTTATGTCGATTGAGATGGTTGGCCTACTCCGCTCATGTCATTCGGGCGCATCGCGATGACGCCGCAGACCGGCCATCTCCACGAAGAACTCCAACTGATCCCGTCCGGTATCGTGAAATCGAACCATGTGGGCGAGATCCATGCACGCAGGCGCCGCGGCGGCAGCCCGGCGACGGCATATGAGATCCTGTCGTATGCAGCGCGGAGCACGCTCCGTACCGGTTGCGGCGTGACGCGTCTCGCGAGCGTGACCGGCGACGCGATAGTCCGTGATAGGCCCGACATGAACTCCCCTTTCTTGTCTATGCAGCGAGCTGCGGCCTGAAGAGAACGTCGACCGCATAGCTGGTCGCGCCGAACGTGTTGGTTGGAAATAGGCTGCCGGATCCGTACGCGTAGACGCCGTTGCCGCCGCTCGACGAGGACGACGGCGCCGTGAGCGGTCCGTTCGTCACCGCATTGGCAAACAGGTTTGGATCGTCCGAATAGTTGCCGGCAGTGTGGTAGGAGGCGACATAGGTCGTTCCTGCCGTGATCGTGACCGGCGTCGCAAAGTTGACCTGCTGCCAGCCGCTCGCCGTCTCGTTGGTAAAGGAAGCAGTGGCCAATAGGCTCCCCGTGCTGCTCCAGAGATTCGCGACATGCGGCCCGGTGTTGGACGGCCCCTTGTAGAAGCGGAGACCCATGATGTCTCCCGAAGTGGACGCTTGGAACTTCATACCAAGCTCGACCGGGTTCGGGTCATTCACCGTCACAATGCTGGGGGTTGGATTCGAGCTGAACAGGCTTACGGTGGTTGCCGACGGCGCACGAACAATTACACTCACCCCGGCATCTGCCGAACCGCCCCGGCCATCGGAAACGGCGTAATTGAACGATGCCGGTCCGGTGTATCCGCTGCTGGGAGTGAACGTCACCGTGTTGTTCTGGGCACTGAAGCTGACGGTGCCGTTGACGGCGCCGCTGACACCGGTGATCGTCAGGGCATCCCCGTTTGGATCGGTATCGTTTGCAAGGAGCGCCGAACCAGAAATGCTGAGCGGGACGCTTTGGGTCGCGTTGAAGCCGCTGTCGTTGTTGGCGATCGGCGACTGATTCGTGCCGCCACTCGCATTGCTGAACACGACATCGACCCAGTAATTCGTCGCGTTGAATGTGCTCGTCGGAAACAGATTTCCCGTTCCGTAGGTGTATACACCATTGTTGCTCGCGGAAGCCGTGAGCGGCCCATTCGTGCGATCGGACGTGAAGTAGTTTGACGTAACCGCATAGCGGCCGTTGCTGTGAAAGCTCGCGACGTAGGTGGTTCCGGCCGCAATCGAGACGGGGCTGTTGAATACGAGGGTTTGCCAACCGCTGCTGGTCTCGTTGGAGAAGGCTGCGCTCGCAAGCAGCGTTCCCGTGCTGCTCCACAGGGAGCCGGTGTGGGTGCCTGTGTCGTTCGCACTCTTGTAATATTTGATCCCGGTAATCGCGCCGGCGGCGGAGGAAGTAAACCGTACTCCCAGGTTGACCTGAGATGGATCGGATGTCGACAGCACCGAAGGAGTATCGGAAGCCGAGAACAAGCTGACGGTCGAGGAGACTGTCCCCACCGCAATGCTGAATGTCTCGCTGGCCGTGAGGCCGCCGAGATCAGTTGCGACGGCTCTCACGCCGAACGTGCCGACATCGGCCGAAGTCGGTGTACCGCTGAAGGTCCGAGTCGAGGCGTTGAAGGTCAGCCAGGCCGGCAGTGCCGAACCGTCGGCGGCGGCAGCGCTGTAGCTGAGTGAATCGCCGGAATCCACGTCGGTGAACGTGCCCGCCGGCAACGTCAGCGAAAA
This sequence comes from Bradyrhizobium sp. WBOS07, assembly GCF_024585165.1. Lineage (NCBI taxonomy): Bacteria > Pseudomonadati > Pseudomonadota > Alphaproteobacteria > Hyphomicrobiales > Nitrobacteraceae > Bradyrhizobium > Bradyrhizobium sp. WBOS07. Next base: position 6,684,683 of record NZ_CP029008.1, on the reverse strand, counting down.
CGCCGAACCTACCGTTGCAGTTTGGTTGACGGTCTGCGCCGCCAGCACCGGCGCATCGTTGGCGCCGTGAATGGTGACCGTGAGCGTGGTCGACGATGTCGCACCGGCGGCATCACGCATTGTGTAGTTGAAGACGTCCGTCAGTGTATTGGTCGAAAGCCGCAAGGCTTGAATGGCGGGGTCAGTCTCATTGACCGTATAGGTGAAAGCACCTGAAGCATTGAGCACGAGGCTTCCGTGCGCTCCATTCAGCGCCGAGCCCAGCGTGCCGGACGTCGTACCGAAGCTGACCGCAGTCACGGCCTTCGTATCGCCCGCGTCCGGATCGGTGTCGTTGGACAGTACGTTTCCCGTGGCGGGTGAGCCGCCAGTGCCGTTATTGACACCGCCCTTCTCGGTTGCGTCGCCCGCGTCGGTGACAGCGTTTGGCGGCGCGTTCGCGGTCGTCGTTACGACGATATTGAATGTTTCGCTTGCGGTGAGGCTGCCGAGATCCGTTACAGTTGCCTTCACATCCAGCGTGCCGACGTCGGCTGACGATGGTGTGCCGCCAAACGTTCGGGTTGATGCGTTAAAGGTGAGCCAGGCAGGAAGTGCAGAGCCGCTAGCCGTTGTCGCGGTGTAATTGAGCGAGTCGGCGGAATCGACATCGGTGAAGGTGCTCGCAGGCAGCGTTAGCGAGAACGCCGAGCCCACTGTTGCGGTTTGGTTGGCGGTCTGGACCGCCAGCACCGGCGCATCGTTGGCGCCATGGATGGTGATCGTGAGCGTGGTCGAGGATGTCGCGCCGGCGGCATCACGCATTGTGTAGTTGAAGACGTCCGTCAGTGTGTTGCTCGCAAGCCGCAGGGCCTGCACGGCGGGATCGGTTTCGTTGACCGCATAAGTAAAAGTGCCAGAGGCGTTGAGCACGAGACTTCCATGCGCGCCATTCAGCGCGGAGCCGATCGTCCCGGAGGTCGAACCGAAGCTGACCGCAGTTACGGTCTTCGTATCGCCCGCGTCCGGATCGGTGTCGTTGGACAGTACGTTTCCCGTGGCGGGTGAGCCGCCGGTACTGTTATTGACGCCGCCCTTCTCGGTGCCGTCGCCCGCGTCGGCCACAGCGGTCGGCGACGTGTTCGTAGCGGCGGATCCATTGAAGATCACGTCGACAAAGTAATTGGTCGACTTGTAGACGTTGGTCGGGAATACGGCTCCGGTACCGTAGGCATAAACGCCATTCCCTGTGGCAGGAGCGCTCAGCTGACCATTGCTGATCGGCGCGGTGAAATAGCTCTGAGTGTTCGAATAATTGCCATTGGTATGATAGGAAGCAACGTATGTCGTGCCTGCGGTAATGGCTATCGGGCTCGAGAAACTGACCTGCTGCCAACCGCTGGCTGTCTCAGACGCGAAGGTCGCCGTGCCGAGCAGCGTTCCCGTCGAGCTCCAGAGATGCGCGACGTGAGTACCTGTGTTCAGCGCCCCCTTGTAGAAGCGCAGGCCGGTTATCGTCCCGCTGACCGATGCGCTGAACCTGACGCCGACCTCGACCGGGCTGGTGTCGCCCGAATTGGCAACGCTCGGCGTGTCGTTGGTTCCGAACAGGCTCTGCGCCGATATCGGATAGCTGACCTTGAGGAAGACCTGGCCCGTTCCACTGGCACCCGCGGTGTCCGTGATCGTGTAATCGAACTGGGCCGCTCCCGCGTAGTTAGCGGCTGGCGTGAATGTCACCGTCTGAGACTGGACGTTATAGCTTACGCTGCCATTGACCGGATTGCTCACGCCGCTGATCGAAAAGGACAGACCGGCCGGGTCGGTGTCATTGGCGAGCAGCGCCGATGCCGGAATGTTCAGCACGCCGCTCTGCGTGACCGTGTATCCGCTATCATTATTGGCTTGCGGCAGCTGGCTCGTATTCCTGAAGACGACATCGACCCAGTAATTGTCACCATCCTTCATCGAGATATTGGAGGGGAAGAGCGGACCCGGTCCGTAGGCGTAGACGCCGTTCAGGCCACTCCCTGTCGCTGTCAACGAGCCGTTGGTGTGACCCGGGTTGTCAAAATAGAAGTCTGTCGTGGAATAGTGGCCGGTGTTGGTATGATACGAGGCGATGTAGGTCACTCCGGCCTGTATATGTACCGGCGTCGCGAAGTTGACTTGTTGCCAACCGCTCACTGTTTCGTTGGCGAATGTTGCGCTTGCAAGCAGCGTGCCGCTCGAAGTCCAGAGATTGCCGAGATGCGTTCCCGTATTCTGGGCGCTCTTATAGAACCGGATGCCTGTAATATCACCCGGCGCGGCGGTGACGAACTTAACTCCGAGCTCCACGGCAGCGGCGTCCGGCGTATCGACGACCGCCGGCGTGTCCGTTGGACTGAATATCGTCAGATTCGAAGAAGGGGTCACCGTGTAGGCAACGCCGCCTCCTGGGGCTTCGAGGTTCAAACTATCGTCAACGGCCCTGCTCCGAATCGTCAATTGCCCCGGCGCGCCTGCGGCAAACGTATAGGTCCAGTTGGCATTGGACACGCCGACGGTGCTGTTGGCCGGATGCCAGGTGCTGCCGCCGTCGGACGAAACCTCAACACCGCCGATGAGCCCACCGGCATCGCTTGCCGTTCCGGTTACGGTGATGGACTGCCCCTCCACGACGCTCGTGGCGGAGAGATTGGTGATCGTGGACGTCGGGTCAGTGTGATCGGTCGATTGGCTCGCAATCACCAGGCTGGCCTGCAGCGTCGCAGGCTGCACGCCCATGTCGGCGAACAGGTTGACCATGGCCTGTTGGACGTTCCGATCGGTCGGCGTCTGGGGCGCGATGTTGTGCTGGTCATGATCCGACGCAAGGCCCCAGGACCAGAATACAGTACCGGCGCCAAAGACAAGAGCACCACTCACCGGGTCACGAAACTGAACCAGATTGTGAGTGGCTGTACCGTTGCCGGTCGTGTTGCCGTAATCGAGCAGGTATTTTGTGGTTTGCACAGTGGTCGAGGAGACACTGACCAGACCGGCCGGGCGGAAGCCGTTGTCCGGTGACGCATCCCATTCATAGCCGAGCAGGTTTGGCGTCAGAGACGCAGTCTGGCCCTCAGCAGTCCCGGCAATCGGCGCGTTGCGCCAGAGCCTCAACTGCGTTATCCCATACGGGATCTCGATCGCGCCGTAAGAATCCCCGTCCACTTGGAAGACCGTTCCGGTCAGCGCGTTGGAGGGGATACCTGACATCCCTCCGGTCGAAGCAAAGCGCGCGTCCATGAACGTTCCCGTCGCCGTCCCTGTCGGGTCGATCAACTGGTTGGCATGGGTATCCTTGTACGAGATCAAAGTCCGATTGGCGGTCTGACTGGGATCAATGCTGGCAGCCAGCCTGGTCTGCCAGTACACCTCGTTGCCGCTCAGAAAGGCCAGATTGACACCGGCACGGCCGGCCGCCTGGACGTTGGCGAACTGGCTGTCGGTCCAATATTCGTCATGCCCCACATCCATATAGATCTGGTGATTGAGCAGCAGCGATCCGTTGGTGGCAGCATCGATGCCTGAAATGTAGGAAACGTCGTATCCGTTCTGCTCGAGCCAGTAGATCGCCGGATATTCGGCCGAGAACACCATGTCGTTGGCAGAGCTCCCGAGCCCGCCGTCGCGCGTCGTGATCGGACGATTGTAGCTCACGGCGTAAGCGGAGCCGCCGTCGCCAGGCCCGTTGCCGAAGTAGAGATTGGCCCCGCCCCACGGGTTGTAGGCCTGCCAGGTCTGATCGGCGGTCTGGAACACGATCGCGCTTTGCGATGCATCATTGCGGACCACAAATGGAATTTGAAACACCTGCGTTCCTTCGATCACGTTGGCGATGTACACGCCAGAAACCGCGTCCGTCGGCACGTTCCAGGTATCGGTCACGCTCCAATTGCCGGCATCGACCAGGCCGGTCGAGCTGTCTTTCAACGGCGCCGGTTGCACGACGGAGGTCGCAGCCTGATGCTGCATCGTCGTAATCAGCCTGGCACCGTTGCCGCCGTAGTAGCCAAGCCGGTAGATGTCGATGCGATAGTTCGGCGTGCCTGTTTGGTTATCGACCTTGAATTGGACGGCCCCGCCGACATTGGTGCTTATCGCCGTCGTGAACCCCTGGATCCTGGTCGAGTTTGCGCCAACATCAATCTGCCAGATGTTCGGCGATGTGCCTTGCTTCTGATTTTCCAGAACGATCGGGTTCGTAACTGGATCTGCAACGGCTGTGCCGCCCTGCCCATCACTTGCAAAGGTCCAGTTCGAGTCCTGGCCAGAGACCAGCAGGGTGACATTGCCAGCTCCATTGCTGAAATCGACCGTGCTGATGTTTGAGCTCCGGTCGTAATGGACGGATGCTGACATCGTCGACGTGAAGGCGAAATCCCTGAGATCAATCAGATTGCCGGCTGAAAGCGGCCGATCCGGCGATGAGCTTCCGATCAGGCCATGGAATTCAGCAGAGCGATCGAGCACCAGGGTGCCGACGTCCGTCTCGAAGGAGACGGTTATGCCAGAGAATGAACCGTTGGCGAGGTGCCCGGAGACCGCCCCTCTGATCTCAAGAACTGATCTATCGGCAATCGCGAAGTCACCCGCTCCCCGGACGTCGCCCTTGAAGTCCGCTGCAGCACTCCCCTCACCGCCGGACGGTCCGAGCTTTATGCTGCCGTTGTTGATGGTGTCACCTTCAACGACAAAGGAAGACTCTCGTCCGAGCGCAACAGTCGCACCCGCATCAACGGTCAGGCTGCCGACATCAACATTGCCCCTGGTTGTGACAACATAAGATCCCGGCGCGTCGATGAAGGCGGCGGACCCGGCGTCCGGAATCCCGCCACTCCAGTTCGCAGCGACGTTCCAATATCCGCCGCTCGAGCTGATCCAATGCGTCGCACCGGTCCTGGAACGTGAAGGCCCAATCGCGCCCCGCAGATCGGACACCTGCCGGGCGGCTAAACCGCCGCTCCAGGACGCATTCCAGGGCGGCACTCCCGACGGGAGCAGATCACTCTCGCTGGAATCGCTCTCCCCCCAGAGGAGAGGCCTTGCTCGATAAAAAACGCTCGCCTTTTGATATAACATGGTCAGCCTACCAATTCGCAGGTAAAGCATTTAAATTAAATATGAAGCGCCAGTCAATTATTTAAATAGAAATCACAGATTTAAATCAGCGTCGGCTGCGACGTCGGTAGGCATCCCGGGCAAGCGCAGGAGTTCATTCAGATACCTGCCGTATCCGCTCTTCTCCAACGGCTGAATCAGTCCGCGAAGCTGATCTTGACCGATGAATCCCTGGCGAAAGGCGACCTCCTCAACGCAAGCCACCTTCATGCCTTGCCGCTTTTCCAGCGTTTGGACGAACGTCCCTGCATCGATAAGCGACTCGACAGTGCCCGTATCCAACCATGCGAATCCCCTTCCCATGCGCTCGACGTGGAGAGTGCCGGCCGCGAGATAGCGCATTTGCAGATCGGTGATCTCGAGTTCTCCCCGGGGGGATGGCTCGACCCTGCGGGCATACCGCACAACCCGGTTGTCGAAAAAATAGAGACCGGTGACGGCCCAGTTCGATGTCGGCCTTCTCGGCTTCTCGTCGATTCGTAGTGGGCGGCCGGCGTCGTCAAACGTAACAACGCCGTACCGTTCAGGATCGCGCACGTGATATGCGAACACGGTTGCGCCTTCCTCGCGGGCCGCGGCTTTCACGAGCAGTTCGCGCAAACCGCCGCCGAAAAAGATGTTGTCCCCGAGTACCATCGCGACGCGATCAGTTCCGATGAAATCGGCACCTACAATGAACGCTTCAGCAAGCCCGCCCGGGCGCGGTTGTTCGGCATAGCTGAGCCGGATTCCCCACTGGCTTCCGTTCCCGAGCAATCGCTCGAACTGGGATCGGTCCGCCGGGGTCGTGATGATCAGGATCTCGCGGATGCCTGCCAGCATCAGTGTCGACAGCGGATAGTAGATCATCGGCTTGTCATAGATGGGCAGCAGCTGCTTGCTGACCACACGTGTGATCGGATAGAGCCGTGTTCCGCTGCCGCCAGCCAGGACGATTCCCTTCAGCATCGGTGTCTGCTCCTTCGACAAGTTGGTCGAGACAGGTTTCGAGAGAATGGCGCCAGCAGGGTAATCGAAATCCAAACACGCGTTCTGCTTTGGATGACTCCAGGCGCGAGTTTACAGGCCTGCGCGCAGCGCTCGGATACTGCGCTGTCGTGATCGCCTCCAGCGTCGGCGGTCGCCCTCCCCGACGGGATAAACCATCGAAGATTGCCTCGGCAAAGCCATGCCAGGTCGTTGTTCCCTGGCCGGCCACATGGAAAATGCCCGCCGCTGTGCGGCGGTCATCGGTGAGCGACCGCTGTGCGATTTTCAGCAGCGCTGCCGCCAGATCCGCGGCCGACGTCGGGCTTCCGTATTGGTCGCAAACGACCCTTACGATCGGGCGCGTTTCGGCCAGCCGCAACATTGTCCGAACGAAGTTGCTGCCTATCGAGCTGTAGATCCACGACGACCTGACGACGGTCGCCAGGGGATGCGCCGCCAATACGGCCGCCTCGCCGGCCAACTTTGATGCACCGTATGTGTTCAACGGCGCCGGCACGTCGGCCTCGTCGTAAGCCTCGCGCTTGGCGCCGTCGAAGACGTAATCGGTGGACAAGTGCACAAATGGAACGTTCCTCTGCCATGCAACATCCGCCAGCGCAGCCGCGCCGTCGCGATTGATGCTGAAGGCCTTTCCGACCTCGGACTCCGCCAGGTCCACAGCCGTATAGGCCGCGGCATTAATGATCATACAGGGGGCGATCGAGGCGACCGTCCTGTCGATCCCGTCCCGGACCTCAAGGTCGAGTTCCTCGCGTCCGAGGGCAACCGCAGACAGGCCGCGAAGAGCAGCGGCATCACGAAGGCAGCTGCCCAATTGGCCATTTCGACCAGCAATCAGAATCGGTCGTTCGATCATTGGCAGCCTCAGTGTTGGGTGGCTGGAAGGCCAAGACGCGAGCCGTCGTAAACCATGTTGCGAGCTCGCGCCCACCAGGCGCCGCTGGCCAGATACCATTCCACCGTCTCGGCGAGACCTTGTTCGAAGCTTCGGGTCGGCCGCCAGCCCAGCTCGCTGCGAGCTTTGGACGCATCGATCGCGTAACGTGCGTCGTGTCCCGGACGATCCGGCACGAACGAAATCAACGATCGCCTCGCTGCTGGCCCGGGACGCAATCGATCAAGCGTTTCACAAATCTGGGTGACGACTTCCAGGTTGGAGCGCTCGCTGTCGCCGCCGAAATTATACTTCTCTCCGGCCCTGCCATCGCTTAGCAGCCTGATCAGGCCTGCTGCGTGGTCCTCGACATGAAGCCAATCCCGCACGTTGCTTCCGTCGCCGTAGACAGGCAACGGCTTGTATTCAATCGCGTTGAGAATCGTCAGCGGAATGAGCTTTTCCGGGAATTGGAATGGTCCGTAGTTATTCGAACAGTTCGACACGATCACCGGCAAGCCATAGGTCTTGTACCAGGCGAGCGCGAGGTGGTCGGAGGCCGCCTTGCTCGCTGAATAGGGAGAACTCGGCCGATAAGGGGTATCTTCGCGGAAGCAGTCGGCCGGCCCCAATGAACCGTACACCTCGTCCGTCGACACGTGTATGAACCTGAACTGTCTCTTCCGCTGATTCGACAGCCCGTCGTAATATCGCCTGGCAGCCTCCAGCAAAGTGTAAGTGCCGACAATGTTGGTACTGATGAACGTTGCCGAGCCGGTAATCGACCGATCGACATGGCTTTCGGCTGCCAAGTGGATAACCGCGCTCGGCTGCCATTTGTGGAATAAGCGAGTGACCGCCTCCTGATCGCAGATGTCATGCTGCTCAAATCGATAGCGGCTGGTACCGTCGATGGAGGCCAACGAGGCCAAATTGGCTGCGTAGGTCAACTTGTCGACATTGACGACCGAGGCCTCAGCTTCCAAGGCCAATTGGCGGCAGACCGCAGACCCGATAAATCCCGCTCCGCCCGTCACCAGAACACGCATGAGACGTCCTCTACTCAAACACGGAAGCAAGCTGACCGAAGGTGGGAAGCGCTCGATCCTTCGGCGAAAGCTGGGCCTCTGCGGCCTTCACCGGCCACTCAATTGCCAATTCGGGATCGGCCCAGTAGACGCCGCCATCGTGCTCCGGCGAGTAGACTTCATCGACTTTATAAAGGACGGTGGTTTGAGGCTCGAGCGTACAGAAGCCGTGAGCGAACCCTTTCGGAACGAGCAACTGCTCGTCACTCTCGCTATCCAGCGTGACCGAGACGTGCTTGCCGAACGTCGGCGACCGACGCCGCAGGTCGAGCACCACATCAAGGATGGCTCCTCTCAACACGCGAACCAGCTTGGCCTGCGCGAAGGGAGGCCGCTGGAAGTGCAATCCGCGAACCGTGCCGACCCGCTCGGAGCATGACTGATTGTCCTGGATAAAGTCTTGAGAGATCCCATTTTCGGCGAACGCAGAGCGACGGAAGGTTTCGCAGAAATAGCCCCGCGTATCGGACAAGCGCTTTAATCGGACGACCTTTACGTCCGGAATCGTCAAACTTCGCACTTCCAGCATGACCGCACGCTCCGATACGCAGCGCTATTGCTCGGACGATCGGCCCTGCTCCCCTAATGTCCTGAACCGAGCGCCTTCGCCAACCAGTTCCGCTTCGCTCCGTTCGCGGTAGACATCGGTTCAATCGGCCGTCGCACCCTTCCTCATCCAAATTAATTATTCTCGTAATTAATGCCAAAGCTATATTTAATTGGCAACACAAATTTTATCCTATATATTATTTTAAATGTGACAGCGGCCCAATATCTGCCGCGGGATTGCCCCCGCGCGATTGCCGACAGCCGAGAGAAATGTCCGATGCTGCAGACCAATACGCTCCAGAACGATGGGTCACGTCTCCCTCCCCCCATTCAGATGCAGCTGAACCGACAGAACACAGGCGGCATCGGCGAGCTCATTAAATTTGCGCTGGTATTTATACGGCGACAGTACCTCATCATCATTTTCGTCACTGTCCTCGCAGGTGCCGCCAGCCTCGTTTACCTGAGATTGGTCTCGCCGGCCTATACGGCGCAGGTTCAGGTCCTGTTCGAAAATCCAAGGGCGCAGTTCCTTCAGAAACAATCACTTCTTTCCGAACCGCTCCTCGACGTCACCCAGATCGAGACGCAACTGCAGATCATCAAATCGCAGGCGACTGCTGCGACCGTGATCAAGCAGTTGAAATTGGCCGATCACCAAGACTTTAGGGAGGGCCGGTCGCTGCAGTCCTGGTTAATCAGGTGGCTTCAACGATGGCGGTCGGATCCGTCAGAAGGTGCGACACCTGCTCCGCGGAAGCAGCCCTCGGAAGCAACGATTGCAAGCTTTCTGGATCGCCTGTCTGCAGGTCGAGTTGGCTATAGTCACGTCATTGAAATCGCATTCACCGCGAGCGATCCAGCGCTGGCGGCAGAGATCGCGAACGCTATTGCGAGAGCCTACATCAATGATCAGCTCGAGGCGAAATTTGAAGCCACGCGAACTGCAACGACTTGGCTGCAGGAACGGCTGCGAAGCCTCGGAGAGGAGGCGCTGACCGCCGAACGTGGAGTCGAGGCTTACAAATCTCAAAATAACATCGTATCGCCCGGGGGAAAGCCGATCGACGAGCAGCAGATCACAGAACTCAACACCCGGCTGGCTACCGCTCGCGCGCAGAGTTCAGAAGCCGCGGCCAAGCTGTCGCGCTACGAAGTTCTCCTCGGCGTCGACCCGGCAAAACCATCCTCGATCGGCAATCTGGACGCCATCGGCTCCGACGCGATGAGCAGTCCGATCATTACATCGCTACGCCAGCAGTATCTCGAACTCGCCAGGCGTGAGGCCGAATTGTCCGCCCGCGTCGGCCGAGATCATCTCGCGGTGGTCAACGTTCGAAACAGGCTGCGCGAATTTCGCGTTTCCATTCTGGACGAGGTTAAACGACTTTCTGAGATCAGCCGCAGCGAAGCCGAACTTGCAAAGCAGCGGCAGCAGGAGATCGAAAAGCGTCTTTCCGTGGCCATTGCGCAGTCGCGCCTCACGAACTCGGCAGAGCTGACGATAAGAGATTTGGAAAGTCGGGCGAAGAGTCTGCGGGCCCTCTACGACACATTCCTTCAGCAATATATGGGCTCGGCGCAGCAGGAGACCTTCCCGATTTCAGAAACCCGCGTCATCTTCCCCGCTTCTGCCGCTCAAACCAAGAGCAAGCCGAAAGCGAAGGTCGTGCTGAGCTTCGGTCTTCTGGGAGGGCTCGCGCTGGGACTGCTCCTAGGTTTCGTGCGAGACGTCATGGATCGCGTTTTCCGCACGTCTTCACAGCTAGAAGTAGCGCTGGACCTGCCTTGCCTATCCCTCGTGCCGATCCAGAGCTTGCCCAGGCAGCAAAGGTCGGCGGCTCGGCCGCAGCAGGCACAGGAAGCCCCGAACCAACGCATACTTCCGAGCGCGTCGGACATTTGTCGCGCCGTCGTGAGCATGCCTCTCTCGCGGTACACTGAGGCGATTCGATCAATCAAGATCGCGATCGACCATAGCCCGGCGAAGACTCCCAACCAGGTGATTGGCGTGACTTCGGCCCTTCCAAATGAGGGCAAGACCACGATTGCCGCTTCCGTGGCACAACTTATCGGGCACAGCGGAAAGAAGGTGATCATCGTCGACTGCGATCTTCGGAATCCATCGCTCTCGGCTCGGCTCGTCCCAAAGGCCGTGGATGGCATTATTGAAGTCTTGAAAGGGACTCGTTCACTCGAAGAGGCGGTATGGCGGGATCCGAACACGACTCTTGCCGTTCTTCCGGCCGTTCAGCGTGGGTCCGTACTTCACTCAAGCGAACTCTTGTGCGACGGCTCGATCTGCAGGCTGTTTGATCGTCTGCGACAAAGCTATGACTATATCATTGTCGATCTTCCGCCGCTGAGCCCGCTTGTCGACGTACGGGTCACCGCTCCTCTGATCGATTGCTACGTTCTCGTCGTCGAATGGGGACGCACGAAGATCGACGTCGTGCAGCATGCACTGCACACCGCCCCGACGATCTCGGACTCGCTGATCGGCGCAGTACTGAACAAGACTGACATTAGGGCGATGGCCCGATACGACGCCCACCGAAGCGATTATTACGATGACAGTCACTACGTTCGATATGGTCTTTCGAGCTCCTGAGCGGCCTTTCGCCATGCATCATGAGCCTGCCGGTCCAAGCGTTGACTCAAGCCCGAGGGGTGACGTTGTATGCTGGACAAATTTCTGATTGTGGCACTCTTGGTGTCCGTCGCCGCGGCTTTTGCAACACCCGAGTTTCCGCAAGCGCAAGTTCTTTGTCCTGCTCTTCTCGCGATCGCGGTGCTGGCAGCCGCAGTTTTCACCTCATCCTTCGCAATCGCGCGCCTGGTACGACGGTTACGACTGTTTCTGCTCGTCATTCTCGTTGTACCGGCGGTCTACATGACTGTTCAACTCGTTCCAATTCCGATCCACGGGGCCGGCAATCCGATATGGGCCGCCGCATCGGCCGCATTGAATGCCCCCCCTTCTGAACGGCTCACGGTGGACATCGGCGCAACCGTGCAAGCATTCTCGAAATACATTGCTGCTGTCGCCCTCGCGCTCATTGCGGCCATCGTCGCGCTGGATAGACAACGCGCCTGGCAACTCCTCAGCATGCTGGTCTCGATCTCAGCGATCGTCAGTGCGTACTTGCTAATGCGACAGATAATGGGAGCTGACGGTCTCTCGCCCGGCGGCAATCCCGTACCCGACGTGACCGACGCAGCACCGTCGGTGCTGGGCTTGGTTATGTCGGCAGCGATGGCGGCCCGCGCGTTCGAGGAACGCCGCCAGGCCAAGCAAATCTCATTTCGGCTGGCGGCGCCCTTATCGTTCGCAATGCTGGCAACGTTTCTCTGTCTGTCGGCGATCCTTGCCAGGGCAGACGGGACGGGAACCGCCATAGCTGCACTGCTTGGAGCGGGAATCGTTTTCGCCGCGTTCGCGATCCAGAACTGGTTCTATGGGGTTTGGGGAATGGCGAGCGTGTTTGCCACGGCCGCAATTCTCTTTTTGGCGGCCTTCACCCTGCTGCCGGTGAGGCCGAATACCGATCTCGCGATCGCCCTATCTGCGCAGCACCCGGCGGCGACTGAACGGATGCTGCAAGATGCCGGCCAGGTTGGGTCCGGTGCAGGAACGTACCTGGCGCTGCTGCCGATCCATCGCGATATCGGAGGGCCCTCATCGCGAGAGCGGCCGACCGCTGCCGCCGTCATCGCCATCGAAATGGGCCGCCCTTTCCTGTATGGGCTGTTGATAGTTGCGGTACTTGCCGCCTCGGCTTTGCTCAGATGTTCCCTGCAGCGAAAGCGGGACTACGCCTACGCCGCTATTGGTTCCGGTGCTGCGGCTGCGCTAGCCATGCTGGCCTTGGTTGAGGACGGCATTCTCGAGTTCGGCACATCGCTGTTGGCTGCCGCCACGTTAGGGTTGGCGGTTGCCCAAAGCCAGCGTGATACGGCTACTGCGGCCTTGTCACCGCAATCAACGCGCTCCGTAAGTGAGCCGGATAGTTCGGATCCGGCATCTAAGCCAGCCCGCCAATATGGCAATGGATCCATGCGTATTGGATTGGGCTCTGTCGCTGTCGCCCTGTGCGCGCAAACGGTCTGGCTATACGCTCACCCGCGGTATCCGGGCGGATTGCCGCTTGAAGCGCCTTCCGCCAACCAAGCGGCACGCCAGGCGTCCGTAGGGGCGCCGCTTTCGGGCTCACTGCGCGGGGGCGGCGATTTGCATCCGAGGACACCTGTTCTTGAACAGTTGCCCATCGCCAACGAAGCCGCAGCGTCAAAGCCGGAGATCGGAGCCGATCCGGCTGCGCCGACTGCATTGGCACGGGCACTACAGTACTCACCGCTACGAGGTGATCTTTGGCTCAAGCTTGCGGCGCTCTCGAAGGAGCAGAGATCGGCGGAATACGACGTCGCAGCTCTGCTGAAACTGTCGTACTACACAGCGCCAAGCGATTTGGCCTTACTTCCGCTACGGTTGACTGTCGCTCTCGGCGAGGTCTCGGCGACAAACGAACCAGAACTGCGTGAACTCGTGCAGCGTGACATCAAGATTGCCCTGACCAAACAGCCCAATCTCCGCCCCGCTCTTGTTGCCGCCTATCAGTCGGCGTCCGCGGAAGGAAAGAGCATGGTGAACAATCTGATTTCGGAGTGGGATTCAGCCGCTCTTCAAAGGAAGGAAATCCGGGCTCCTGCGCCCGGAACGGTCGTCTCTCCGCCGAACAGTGCACAGGGCCGCGGCACCGGTCGGTAACTCCCGAGGTATTTTGCTCGATCCGATAACGACCGCCCGGCTCGAACCTTACCAAGTGCGGCCAATATTTAAATTCTATATTGTCACTTGAAAGATTCAATAAATTAATAATAGATTAAATGCTGGTCAGAGTACCTCGTCATGAACTTCGTGAACCGACACCTCCCCAATCAAATTGATACGGCTCGTGTCAGTCTCGAACCGCCGATATCCCGGCGTAAATGGCCCCTGCGGTATGACCGGATCGAACACGTTGCGCTCTGTGCCGATATCGCGACGATTTTGCTCGCGAGCGTCATCTCCACCGTCTTGTACCGGTTCCAGAACGTACAGACCGGGGCAGACCACGGCAACGCATTTGGCTTGGCGCTGATTAGCGCGGCTTGCGTGGCTCCCCTCCTGAAGGCTCAAGGCCTCTATCGGCCGATTGAGCTTCTTGTGCTCAAGAACCAGGTTCGGGCCGTCTGTGTTACTTGGGCATCATTGTTGCTCTTGATCTGGGCCGCATATGGCTTTGCAATTCCCCTAGGTGCCTCTCAGAAACCGGGCCCGCTGTTCGCCGTCGTCGGCTTGGCCTTGCTTGTGGCAGAGCGATGGGGGGCCAGGGCACTGCTGATAAGGGGTCTTAGCGAAAGAAAGTTCGCCAGCACCAATATCGTTCTAATCAGCGACCAACCGCTTTCCAAAAACGCCGGCCTGCCCGAGACCCTGGCTATGCACGGATATTGCGTCAGGGCACGGTTCAGCCTGCCGCCGATCGGCTTCGGGCCCGCCGGTCGAAAACGGCTCGCCTCTCGCGTAATCGACTATATTCACAACGTCCCGCTCGACCAGGTGGTGGTCGAGACCTCTCCAGAGCGGTGGCCCGAGCTGCGAGCACTTGTGGCCGATCTCCGGGTTTTGCCCTTCCCGATCATGTTCGTGCCCGTCGGCACAACATCCGAATTGCTTCGACATCCGACACGCAATCTTGGAAGTGCCGTTTGCGTCGAGTTGCAGCGCGGTCCCCTCACCTCGCTCGAGTGCGCATCCAAGCGAATGATTGATGTTTTCGGCGCAGGGCTCGCGCTGGCGATGGCTGCACCACTGCTGGTACTGGCTGCAATCGCAATCAAGCTGGACTCTCCGGGCCCGGTGTTCTTCCGACAGCAACGCTGCGGTTTCAATGGTCGGACATTCCTGATCCGGAAGTTTCGGACCATGCATGTTCTCGAGGACGGCGACGTGATCACTCAGGCCGTCCCTCTCGATCGACGGGTCACCCGCGTGGGCAAGTTGCTGCGGCGGTCGAGCTTCGATGAACTGCCGCAATTGCTAAATGTTCTCGAGGGCAGTATGTCGCTGGTGGGCCCGCGTCCCCACGCCTTGGCCCACGACGGACAGTTTGACAAGCTCGTGCGAAACTACGCCTTTCGCCGCAGGGTCAGGCCTGGGCTGACCGGATGGGCGCAGGTTCACGGCTGCCGTGGGGCAACGCCCACGGCGTCGATGATCGAAGCACGCGTCCAATACGATCTCTGGTACATCGACAATTGGAGTCTTCGGCTGGATCTTGCAATCCTGTTGCGAACTCCTGTGGAAGTACTACGGGGGCGCAACGCCTATTAGCTCCAACCTCGACCAAAGGCGCCTGCGCCAGTGCCCTCGTGCAGCTAGTTCACGCCCGCTGCCGAAGTTTCGGAGCCGCTTCCCCGATGCGAAACTCCTCGATTCGACGACCGGATTTCACCGCAGCAACCAGCCAACGAGGTCGCTTGCCACGCCCCGACCAAGTTTCGGACGTCTGCGGGTTACGGTATTTCGGCAGCACGCGCGGATATTTGCGCCTCGGCTTGCCCGAGGGAGAGATGCCCGGCGTGCCGGTTTCGGCTAACACGGCCATTCCGCCGCCGAGAACCGCCAGGCGCTTCTCCAGTTCCTGCTTTTCTGCTTTGATCCGATCCGATAAAATGCCGCTAATTTCTTCATGAAGCGACCATAGATCATCCAGGGACATTGCTTCTAGTTCGAGCTTCTTGGTCGACATGCTAGCACCCTGTAGTTGCGCCCATTTAATACTGCTCCAGCGGAGCAATCAAGAACCCAATGTCGGGCCTAGCGAAGAATATTCGGAACCCAACAGCATTTTTATGCTCCACATAACTGCGTCGCCGGTTCCAATCAAGACTGAAAAATGAATTATTCGCTGAATTCAATAGCGGCCCGAGTATAACACGCGCCCTACGTGCGCCGGCGCCGCGATTCAATCGGATTATGATTGACCAAAGCGTCGCGAGGTCGATCCTCCGCGCCGCCGCCCTCGTAAGGAACACGACTGCGGGAGGCCGCATCCCGGCATTCGTCCTGAAATGCGGATGTCAACCCGCTGCAGCCGCGAGGTTATGATCGCGATATCTCTAAGCGCGAGCTTTCGCAGCTGGATTTGGAGCTGCAGATCTTTGAGGTCGGTCAACGGTTCCGCAGGAGCTATAAACTGCCTGATCGCAACTCGAAGGCGCCCCAACGGACAGCCGATAATATCCAATGTTTCTCTTCGAGAGCGTAGCAAGCCTTCCTCGCCCATTAATAAAGAAAAAATAATCCTCGCAATATACATTTAATAATATATTATTTATTTATTATTGCGTCAAATGAAAGATCGACCCTGATTCCCAGTCTTTTGTTCGCCACGCGAAAAACCTTTATTCGGCGTCAGAGACGACTGTTGGTTAGGTTGGTCGGTGACGAGAATGCTATGCGCCGGCAGGATCTCGAAGCCATGGATTTTGAAGAACTTTGGCTCCTCCACGAGGAGCTCACGAAGATTCTTGCTGAAAAGATAACAGCCGAAAAGCGCGAGTTGGAAAAACGCCTTGCGCAGCTCAATCAGCCGGATCAATTCGGCGAGGCGGAGGGCGAGGCGACAGAGATGGGCCCGTCCCCTCGCCGCAAATACCCAAAGGTCGTGCCGAAATACTTCAACCCCCTCAAGCCGACAGAGACTTGGTCTGGGCGAGGCAAACAGCCGCGCTGGCTGGTCGCAGCGCTTCAATCAGGACACACAATCGAGGAGTTCAGGATTCGCGAGAACGGCGAAGCGTCCAACCGGAATGCTGGTAGTCACGAGCATTGATGGCTTCATCGACGCACACACCCGCGGGCGCGAATCGTTGGCGAACGGGTGGGAGTTACCGGTCGCTCGGCTCGCAGCGCGCTTGCGGCCTACACCTTCCCTGTGCGCACAGCGACGGCCGCCTTCAACAAAAACTGCAAGGTGTCCATTTTCGGGAGGGACCACGATCTACGCGGATGGGCGGCGGCTTGCCAGGCGCCGTTTGCCGCGCTCCGGTAGTTTCCGAGATCCAGCGCCGTCATCGCGAGGAACAGCAAACGCGTGGACGGAAAACGTGCCTGCATCAACTGTCGCATGAACTGCAGGCGGGGAATCAGGCGGGAACGCATCGTCTGCGGAATATCGACGCCAAGCAGCCCGGCAAGAGCGACCAGTTGGGTTTCAACCGCATTCTTCATCAATTCGCCCGAGACAAGCGAGGCAAGCTTCTCCCAATCAAGGCCTTCGGTGGAATCGTTTAGATCTCGCAATTCGACAAGGTGCCGCAGGTCGAGGTCGCCGAGCCAATATCCGTAGTCTTGAAACTGATCGTGGATGATCAGCGTGAGCGCTCGGTAGACAGGCGTGGGGATATACACGCGTCCGCTTCCCAGCGGCGCGAGGACGCAGTGGTTCAGCGCCTGCCCGATACTATGGTAGAGGTACGCGGGACCCGGAGCCGCCTGCTGCAGGTCTATGGTCCCGACATCCTGTGACCGGTTCAGCTCGGCGTGCCATCTCTGGCTTTCGGCGGGGGGCTGGTAATTAATATCGTAGCCAATTGCACATAGAGCGGCGATTGCCATTCTGGCCTCGTCCGGCATGACGATGATGTCCAGGTCGGACATTAGCCGAACGCCTCGGCGCTCCCGGGGTGCGGTCGCCAGTGTCGATGCGCCCTTGAGCGCGATCGGGGTGATTCCCAAGCGGTTCATCGCAACGACGGCTTCTTCCAGCTGAGCGAGGAGGCGATTATTGCGCAGCTCGTTTCGGCGGTAGATGTTGCGGATATATGCGCAGACGTCCTCCGGCAGCGTCGATTCATACTTGCCCACAAAGTCGATGAGCGCCGGCGTCGTCAGAGTCCGATTTGCGAGCCCGATTACGGACGTCCACTCCACGTCGACGGGCGGCATGCCTCGCAAGCAATTGCAGAGGCTCGACAGCGCGCTGCTATGCCTCACCATCGCACAATTCCATAAGCAAGCGCCGAGCTTCCACCGACTCGCAGTAGGTGAGTTGAAATGATCGCGCGCCCGCGACAATCCGCTTCAAAGCGAAAAAGCCGGCTTGCGATAGCCTTCCGTCAGCGGCAAATGCGTTTTCGATAAGCCGCTTCATCGCATCCAACTGGTCTATCGCGATCAGTTCTTCCGGACCGTTCGCGACCCGATTCAAGAAGACGATCCAGCTCGCGGAGACGCATTGGTTTTGCGCATCTGGAATGGGGATGTACCGCACCCGAACCCCGTCGGAGCGGCAATGCGTCGCGTCATACCTGTCGCCATGCAGCCGGGACAGCAAGTCCCACGATCCCTCCTTGACAGTGAGCGCAAAGGGAATTCCGCAGATGGTCCCGTCAGCTCCAACCAGCGCGACATCATCGCCGGCGTAGCTAAAGCCGGCGTCCACGAGCTGCAGTGTCAGGGTTGACTTTCCAGCTCCCGGCCGACCGCACAACAGCAGGCCCGCACCGTTTCTCACGAGAGTAGCGGCATGAAGGGAAAAGACCCATCGATCGCTTCGAATAAGCCGCTCGCTGATGTGCGCTTTGATCGTCGGCGCCAGTGCTTCGACTTCACATCTGGAGATTCTAGAATCCTCTCCGCGGAAGAACACTTGCTCGTCCAGCATCGTTGCCTCGATCACAAGGTCGTTGTCGCACGCGCCCTGGTCCGCGACGCAGAATACCGAAAGCAGCCGTCTCAAGAGGTGTCGATTTGCAGTCCGGACGCCTATTTTGTGCCGACCCAGGATCACTGAGAAGGAACAGTCAATCGGCACTTGCCAGTCCGCTTGGAGCAGCGCTTGATCGGCCCAGACATTTACAACCTGGCGGGTGAACTGGCGTGACACATCCTCGTCAATGCCTAGCGCCCCAAGCCCCTGATAGACATCTTCCAGAGAGGCACCTTGCGCCAGCTTGCACCAGATGAATGCCGCTACCTGGTCCAGCTCGAAGATCTTCTGTCCTGCTTCGCTGAAGAGCATTGATCGACCATCCAGCAGCACGAACACTGCATCTGGAGCGGGTCTCAACACCATCTCTGCCGACGATCGTTCCAGCACGGCTCCAGCCAATGTACGAAGGTCCGTCTCGCCCGACGAAGGGCAACGCTATGTCGCGG
Organism: Bradyrhizobium sp. WBOS07; assembly: GCF_024585165.1. Taxonomy (NCBI): domain Bacteria; kingdom Pseudomonadati; phylum Pseudomonadota; class Alphaproteobacteria; order Hyphomicrobiales; family Nitrobacteraceae; genus Bradyrhizobium; species Bradyrhizobium sp. WBOS07. The sequence continues at coordinate 6,665,851 of NZ_CP029008.1, read as the reverse complement.
CCGCGACAGCGGGAAGCCTCGACTACGAGATTCGATCTAGCCCGGCCTGCGGCGCTGCAATTCCCGTTCAGCTGAGCACAAACACGATCGGGCTCTCTTCGAAATGACAATCCGGCCCGTCATGCCGCCAGCTGGCCGTCCTCGCCTCCCCCCTGTGGCGCAACGTTCAAAAGCAGCTCGCCAAGAAAACACTCTCTCGCGGTCAACCGATGAGCATCCAAAAGGTAACGATGAGCTTCGCGATCGGCACTCCGTTCTTTCAGAATGCGCTCCTTCTCGCCGATGCTGGCCAACTCCGCGCGCATCTGGGCCAACAGCGGTGCGTGCGAGACCAGGCAATTATTATGATTTAATTCCCACATCGCTTCCTCCAGCCGAATGAAGCTTGAATAGGCCAGAGATTACGTGATCGGCAGAAATTGACAACGCTATTTTTACAATTACCCGTACATCACAATTTATTTCATGTTTGAACCTGATGCGGCCCACCTAATACAGCTCGCAACCGCTGCAATTGCCTTCGCAACTGTGAAGAAGCTGCACCTTACCGTATCCGCTTACATATTCGATTGCGGTTCGCTTCGCGTAGGCTCGCGTAAAAAATATATCCGCGAGAGTCGCAAATCGGACCGACAATGCGCTTTTCTATTTACAAATTTAATTTCAGCGGAGAATATTCGGAAGCTACACAAATGGGAGCCGAACCAGGTGACCGTCAAAAATGATAATGGTTGCGATGCCGTCAGAGCATTTCGCTCGAAGCCTGAAGAATTGAGCCCTTATATTTGTTTGCGGCTTACCCGCGACTTTACGTTGAGTCTGGAACATCATTCAGAACTGCCGAGCCAAAGCCCGGCGGTATCCTACAATTCACGAAAGTAGGAATCCGGTCGGTTGGAGAAGCGCCGTCACGAGCAAGCTGCCCTTTGCTCGACAGCGACCCAGGTGCGATGCCCCCCAAGTGAACCCGCATCGAGGAGAGCGCACTCCAGCCGACCGGCCCCCCTTATTCGACAACACATCCAGGGAGGTTGGCGTGGGTATGATTATGGTCAAGTGTCCGCAATCCGGTCGCGCGATTCCTACCGGCCTCAAATCCGATCGTGAGACTTTCCTGCGAAGCATCGTGTTTTTCGGCAATACGCTTTGTCCGGCCTGTCAGGCCAATCACAACTGGTTTGCCCGCGAGGCCTGGGTCGAGGAGCCGGTCATCAGAACGATAGAGGTCGCTCGTACGGCGCCGACGTACTGACGCAAATGACGAGGGCGCTTCTGCGACTGCGCCAGCTTCTTTTTCCGATGCAGTCGTTGTTCTTGCAGCGCATTAGCCGATTTGAGAAATATTTCGCGCATCGTCGTAAAGCGAACCCGGCGCCTCCGGCAGCCATCGGTTAGACATTATTGGCACATCGCCACAAATCCAAGCTTCCGTCATGACTTCGGCCAGCGCCTGTTTTAGGAGGTGTTACTGTGAGCAACAGAGTTTGTAGCCTGGCTGTTCTGCGTGACACAAGCATCGAACTCGTTAGCCTTCTGGCGCAATTGAAGCGGCTCCGCGAGAGAGTACGAATGGCAGGAGCACGATGCTCGGGAGAAAGACGACGATCATCGTCGGCATCCGGCGCGCCGAGGCCCCGAGCAATGAGATATCCCACGCAGGGGATTCGCAACTCTAGGCTTTTCTGATCACTTCGCTGCCTGGATAGAACACTAACGCGGATGCGCCGCCTGTTCTCTGGCACTCCGCGAACTGCCGGAGCACTCTTCCTTCCGACATCACGCTTGATGGTTCGCCATTCTCTATTCCGCCAATTCGATCGCAATGAGTTGTTGTCCAAAGCATCCATCGCTCGGTGGACCTCGCTGCTTTGAACGTGACCGATCAAACTTTCCATCTTGAAAATGAAGTCGCGAGCCGCTGCCCATTGCGCACGATGGTAGATTCGGCATGTCTGCGCACGCAGATCGCGCTGGTCTTCGGGTAAGCTCCGCGCGCCATGGTGACCACATGCGCCCTGGTGGCTCGAAGCTGCGCATTGAGCGTCGAAGATGAGCACGAGGGGTGGACAATTGGATTGCAACACACGGCACACGTGGGGCGCCGGGTGGCGCCCCGGTCACGATACCAGCGCGCCAAAAGCCGATTACCACTTAGGAACGATCCCTCGAACTCTCGGGTTGCACTTGTGCTGGTCCACGTTGGACCCGGGGGCGGCCCCGGGCAATGTCCCTCCCTCCAGTGCCGTACCGGGGCCGCACTCTCGCTTCGACGGCTCAGGCCGCCGGGTGTGCTCCCGCCTCAGGCGGACGTCGACGCGGGGGCACAGAAACAATCATCAAAATTGCCCACTGCACTACTCCCCGATCACCAAGCGCAGCACGAAGAATGATCTTTGCCGTGCGTTTGGCGTACGAGCGCTGCTTGACTATCCCAGCCAGCGAAGAACCAGCAGAAGCGCTTAAGAAAGTTAGGTAATGAGTGCTGACTGTTAGATTTAATCGCGATTTAATCTCGATGAGGAGCATAGTTTGATGAAGGTATAAGAGATTCATTTTTTACTAGCTTTTCCCGCCCGAACGATTCAGACTTGCTTTCATTGAGAACCTATCTTCTCGGGGGAATTCAGATGGGAAAACCTCCTGTTTCCCGTGATGCCTTCCGTGGGCTATTCGCTTTCTATGCGGCAAGGGCTCATCACGACCACGGCTCCAAGGGCGAACATTGCCTCTTGAGGCTGTTCAGATCTGCAGAAGATATACCAGAAACTTTACTGCTGCAGTGGTCAGACAGAACTGAGCTACTCGGCTCCGAAACCGTCGGTCGGTTGATGGATCCGCTCGTTCGGCAAATCACAAGAGGCAACGCTCAATACGACCATGCCAGCGACTTTCTCCACACGCTGCTGAGAGACCTCGGGCAAAAAGTGCAGTAATCGAGACTCGCCCGCTATCGTCGCAGCAATCGTCAGGTGCGCGAATTCTCCGCGCTAGCTACCTCCGCCCTCTTCGCGCGCTGCGAAATCTTCGTTTTAGGACTATAGAAGTAAGGATAATTCAGTTGCTTGCTGCGAAAGTCTTCACGGACGATTTTTACTGAGCATTCGATGCCTTGGCCGCGGATCACTTGAAGGCAATCGCGGATCACAGCTGATCACTGAGCTCGGGCTGCGGCTCGTCCTGAATTTCAACATACCTGTGACTATTGCGAGCCGGAGTCTGACGTCCGTTTACGACCACCACGCAAGGAGCTGCAGCGTCGCATGGTCTCGGCCACCCACCTGTCACGAACTGAACTGGCTACAACAATCGACAGATTTCTTCATGGCCAACGCAGGCATCAAGGACTTCACGCCCGCGAGCAAGTACTTTGGCCCGGCCTCCACTCAATGCCATGACCTAGATATCACGAGCCTGAGGGGATGTTCGCGCCGAACACCATTTGTGCGGCGCGCCCCAATTTCCTGTACTCTGCTGTCGTATCCGGCATGTGTTGCGCCCGCAGCTGAACACACTGTCCCTTCTGCACGCTCGACCGCGCTGCCGCACTCTGTTGTCCAGATAGCCATGGCTTGCCAAGCTCAGGTGGGCTACGCCAATCTAACTATCTCGGTCAGAGCATCTGGAATGCAAGAGAAGCTCCGAAGACTGCGCCAAACTACGCGATAACTGCCCGCAGCCCCTACTCCCACTCGATCGTCCCCGGCGGCTTGCTGGTCACGTCGTACACCACCCGGTTCACGCCCTTCACCTCGTTGATGATGCGCGTCGCCGTCTCGCCCAAAAATTTCATGTCGAACTGGTAGAAGTCCGCGGTCATGCCGTCGGTGGAAGTGACGGCGCGGAGGCCCACGACGTAGTCGTAGGTGCGGCCGTCGCCCATGACGCCGACGGTCTTGACCGGGAGCAGCACCGCGAAGGCCTGCCAGATCTCGTCGTAGAGGCCGTGCTTGCGGATCTGGTCGATGTAGACGGCGTCCGCCTTGCGCAGGATGTCGAGCTTGTCCTTCGTGATCTCGCCGGGGCAGCGGATGGCAAGGCCCGGGCCCGGGAACGGGTGGCGGCCGACGAAGATTTCGGGCAGGCCGAGCTCGCGCCCGAGCTTGCGCACTTCGTCCTTGAACAGCTCGCGCAAGGGCTCGACGAGCTTCATGTTCATGCGCGCAGGGAGGCCGCCGACATTGTGGTGCGACTTGATGGTGACGGAAGGACCGCCGGTGAAGGAGACGCTCTCGATCACATCAGGATAGAGCGTGCCTTGCGCCAGGAAGTCGGCGCCGCCGATCTTCTTGGCCTCGGCCTCGAACACCTCGATGAAGAGGCGGCCGATGGTCTTGCGCTTGGTTTCGGGGTCGGTGACGCCTTCGAGCTCGCCCAGGAACTGTTTTGAGGCATCCACGTGCACGAGCGGGATGTTGTAATGGTGGCGGAACAGGTCGACCACCGTCTTGGCTTCGTCGAGACGCAGGAGGCCGTGATCGACGAAGACGCAGGTGAGCTGGTCGCCGATGGCCTCGTGGATCAAGACGGCAGCGACGGCGGAATCGACCCCGCCGGAAAGGCCGCAGATCACCCTGCCCTTGCCGACCTGCTGGCGGATCTTCGCGATCTCCTCCTCGCGGAAGGCGCGCATGGTCCAGTCGCCGGTGAGGCCGGCGATCTTGCGGACGAAGTTGCGGATCAGCTTTGCGCCGTCCGGCGTGTGCACCACTTCGGGGTGGAACATCAGGCCGTAATATTTCCGCCTCTCGTCCTGGATGATCGCGAACGGCGCGTTCGGTGAGGTGCCGGCGACGGAGAAGCCCGGCGGCATTTTTGTGATGCGGTCGCCGTGGCTCATCCAGACCTGGTTCTTGCCGCCGGGTGACCAGACGTCCTCGAACAGCTTGCTCGGCGCTTTCACCTCGACATCGGCGCGGCCGAATTCGCGGTGATGGCCGCCCTCGACCTCGCCCCCTAACTGGGCCGCCATGGTCATCTGGCCGTAGCAGATGCCCATCACGGGCACGCCGGACTCGAAGATCCGTTGCGGGGCGCGGGGCGAGCCGGCCTCGTGCACCGATTCAGGGCCGCCGGAGAGGATCACCGCTTTCGGCTTCATCTCGTCGAAGGCGGCTTCCGCCTTGTTGAACGGGACGATCTCGCAATAGACGCCGTCCTCGCGCACGCGGCGCGCGATCAGCTGCGTCACCTGGCTGCCGAAGTCGACGATGAGAATCTTGTCATGCGCCGAGGCCACGGAGGGCGTCGACGCGGAGCGGTCGTTCTGTGCTGCTGTCATGGCCAGCAAATACGCTGGCGCCGCGCGCGCCGCAACCGCAGCGGCGGGACGCCCACATGCTTCTTTGGGCATGGACAAACCGATATAGGTAAGTATTATTGACCTATTATGCCCCACACTCAAACCGGGGCGATCAGGGAGAACGCCATGTCTTCAAAGCAGATGTCTTCACAGCAGATGTCTTCGCGGCATCAACCCTCAACCCTGGCCGCGCTCGGCCGGAGCTGGGTCGAGGCCTGGAACGCGCGCGATCTCGAGCGCGTGCTCGCGCTCTACGACGAGGCCGCCGTCATGACCTCGGACCGCATCCCGATGCTCGGATTCGACGCCAGCGGCACGGTGCGCGGCAAGGATGCCTTGCGCGCCTATTGGGGCAAGGCGCTCGGGCTGGTGCCGCAGCTGCATTTTTCGCTGATCGATCTGTTCGTCAGCCCGGACAGCGTCGTGGTGTTCTACGCGAACGAGCGCGGCATGAAGATCTGCGAGTATCTGCGGGTGAACGATGCGGGCCTGATCGTGCAGGGCTCGGCGAACCATCTGGTGGGGTGACGGTTCTCCGCACCTTGATTGTGACAGTATGACGAAGGCCGGCGCCGCTCGCCGCACGCGGCCGTGCGCCCATCCGAGTGCCTCGACTTGATGCGAGGCTCTTGATAATATCTACCATTGATTGAATTTTATTTTTTATCCCTGGGAGATTTTCATGAAGCTCGCATCCTTCAACGTGGAAAATCTTTTCATGCGCGCGCGTGCGCTCAGCGGCCCCGGCTTCTCGGAGGAAGGCAAGACCATCCTCAAGGCGCAGGCCGACATCAACGCCATCCTCGGCAAGGACAAATACACAGCGAACGACAAGAAGAAGATCGTCGAGCTGCTGGATGTGCTCGGCCTCAAGAAGTCCGACGAGAACAAATACGCGATCCTGCGCCAGAATCGCGGCCATCTCGTCAAGCGGCCGCAAAGCGGACCGATCCAGGTCGTTGCAGACGGACGGGGCGACTGGATCGGATGGGTCGATCTGACGGTGGAGCAGGTCAACGAAGAGGCGACACGCAACACCGCGCGGGTCATGAAGGAGATCGATGCGGACGTGCTCGGCGTGGTGGAAGCGGAAAGCCGGCCCGCCCTCGTCCGGTTCTGCAAGGACGTGATGCCCTCCGTCGAGGCAACGCCCTACGACCACATCATGCTGATCGACGGCAATGACGATCGGGGCATCGATGTCGGGCTCATGACCAGGAAGAAGTTCGAGATCGTCTCGATCGCGAGCCACGTCGATGACGAAGACGAGGATGGCCTCATCTTCAGCCGGGATTGCGCGCAGTTCGAGGTTCAGACGGCGGAGGGGAATTCGCTCGTCGTTCTCGCCAATCACTTCAAGAGCAAGGGATTCGGCTCCCAGGCGACGTCGAACGCCAAGCGCAAGCGTCAGGCCGCACGCACCGCGACCATCTATCGCCAGCTCCGCCAGAAGCACGATTTCATCGCGGTGATCGGCGACTTCAACGACACGCCGGACAGCGATCCGCTCAGCCCGCTGTTTCATCAAACCGGGCTGAAGGACATCAGCGAGCTCGACGGGTTCGATGATGGCGGCCGACCGGGCACGTTCAAGAACGGCACCGCGTCGAACAAGATCGACTACGTCCTGCTGTCACCGGCCCTGTTCGACAAGGCGACGGCCGGCGGCATCTTCCGCCTGGGCGTCTGGGGCGGCAAGAACGGCGACCTCTTCCCTCATTTCCCGACGATCACCAGGGAAGTCGAGGCCGCCTCCGACCATGCCGCAATCTGGGCCGAGCTCGATATCTAGCAGCCCGCCCGTCGGCGCCGGCCTCTCCGGCGCCGCCGATGACTTGCGACGGTCGCGTTTGCAGCTATGAGGGAGACCGCACAGCCGCATTGACCGGATTCTCCCCCATGAAACTCCCCACCTCCCCCTTCACGGTCACCGACTGGAGCAAAGTCGAGGCAACCACGCATCCTGGTGAGACGGGGCAGGCGTTGTGGCGCACGCTCAATATCGGCGAACTCCGGGTGCGGATGGTGCAATATTCGCCAGGTTACCTGGCCGACCATTGGTGCGACCGCGGCCACGTCCTCTATGTGCTGAAGGGCGAGCTCGACTCCGAGCTGCGCGACGGGCGCACCTTCAAGCTGACGGCGGGGATGAGCTACCAGGTCTCGGATTTCGGCGACGCCGCGCACCGGTCCTCGACTGCAACCGGAGCGACGCTCTTCATCGTGGACTGAGTTGCGGCGAGCGGTTAATTTGCACCGCAAAATAGCAAAGTCCTGCGACGTTCCGAGCCACGGGTGGTGCCTTGAACTGGCCCCAAATTCTCGCTATATTGTGATCATCGATACTTGGCCGAACGACTGGGCCGCTTCGCCTCGTTGCTAACGGGCGCGCACGCTTCAGATGACTTCTCCAAACATCGACTGAACAGGGCTATGGGCGCAATGCTGCGTTCCGGTCCACGTGCGTACTCTCTCTAACTAACTAAAGGAAATTCCCATGGCTATGGGCACCGTGAAGTGGTTCAACACCCAAAAGGGTTATGGTTTCATTCAGCCGGACGACGGCCAGAAGGACGTGTTCGTGCACATCAGCGCCGTCGAGCGCGCTGGCCTCTCCTCCCTCAACGAGGGTCAGAAGGTCTCGTTCGACATCGTCGCCGACCGCCGCAGCGGCAAGTCGTCGGCTGACAATCTCCGCGTCGGCTAACGCCCGCGCAACGTTCTGACCGCGGACGTACCGGCAGAACGCCAGAGTTAAAAGGCCCCGCGACCGGGATCCGGTTCGCGGGGCTTTTGTTTGGGAGCGCCATGGGCGGTGTCGTAGGGTGGGCAAGGCGCGCACTTCGCGCCGTGCCCACCACCTTTCAACAATGGGCAAGAGCGTGGGCACGCTTCGCTTTGCCTACCCTACAAGAGCTACGTCTTTTTCAGCACCGCCACGAAAAACCCGTCCGTGCCGGTACGCCGCGGCGTCATCAGCCAGCCTTCGTCCGAGCGTCGTGCGGCCTGCGCGAAATCGTCCGCCTTGTCCCAGAGCACGCTTGCGGTCTGCTCGGGTGGCACGACCGCAAACTCACCATGGCGCGCGACGAACGCCCTCACCTGCTCGCCGTTCTCTTCCGCCAGCACCGAGCAGGTGATGTAGGCGATACGGCCGCCCAGCTTTACCAGCGGAACCGCCCGCGCCAGCACCTCGGCCTGGTCGCGCAGGCGAATCTCCAGCGCGCCGGGGCGCATGCGCCATTTCGCATCGGGGTTACGGCGCCAGGTTCCGGTTCCCGTGCACGGCGCATCGATCACGATCAGATCAGCCGAGGCACGGATGTCGGCCAGCGGGTCGACCTCGCCCTTGGGCGTGCGCACATCAGCATTGTGCACGCCGGCGCGCGACAGCCGCTCGTGGATCGGCGCGAGCTGGCGCTTGTCGCGGTCGGTTGCGATCAGCCGGCCCTTGCCCTGCATCAGCGCTGCGAGCGCCAGCGTCTTGCCGCCAGCGCCGGCGCAGAGGTCGATCACCTGCTCGCCGGGCTTTGCCGCGGTGAATTGTGCCGCCAGCTGCGATCCCTCATCCTGCACTTCAACGGCGCCCTTGATGAAATCCTCTTCCGCCTGGATGCCGGGGTTGCGCGCATCGGCCGAAAGCTCGATGCGCAAGCCGGTTGCGGACCACGGCGTCGGTTTCGCATGAAGATGAGCAAGATTGCGCAGCACCTTGTCGCGATTGGATTTTAGCGTGTTGACGCGCAGGTCGAGCGGGGCCCGGCTGGCCATCGCGGCCGCCTCCGCCGCGCGGTCCTCGCCGAACACCTTTGCAAGGTGCGGATCCAGCCATTCGGGATAGTCGCCGGCGATCGCGGCCGGCGCACCCTCGAGCGACCGCGAGGCGAGCGCAGCCAGCTCGGCCTCGGTCAGCGGCGCCGGGGCGAAGCGGCTGCCGTCGAACAAGGCGCCCATCGTCGCCGCGTCCATGCCGCGCTCGAGCCGGAGCATGCCGATCAGCCGCGCGCGCGCGGTATCGGAATCCATCAGATAAGCGCTCGAGGCGTAGCGGCGCAGCACGTCCCAGACCAGGCCGGCGATGGCGGCGCGGTCGCCGGAACCGGCGAAGCGGTGCGCGGTGCCCCACTCCTTCAGCGCCTTGGCCGCGGGCACGCGGTCCTTCTCGATGGTGTCGATCAGTTCGATGGCTGCGGACAGCCGGGCAGCGGGGGTCATTCTCGATCTTTCAGATCAGCATGGACGGGCGGGCGCCTAGATCAGCAACAAGAGCTTCAGCGCGAAGTAGATCCACATCGCCAGCAGCACCAGCACGCCGGCGAGCCAGACCGTAGAGCGCCGACCGAGATCGTTCGAGGAGACGAACACCCCGGCATGGGCAAAGCGCGTCACCACGAACACCCAGGACATCAGCACGATGAAGAGATCGGCGCGGCGCAGCGGCAAGGCCAGCGCGATCAGGACGTAGAACAGCACCGGCAGCTCGAACTGGTTGCGGTAGCAATTGGCGATCTGGGTGGCGCCCTTGGGCCAGTTCGGCTCGCCGAGCGCGATGTCGCGGATCCTGGTCTCGCCCGAGACCAGCGTCCTGCGGCGCGCGACGACCATACCGATCAGCAGGGCGAAGGTGAGCCCGATCTGGACGAAGACCGGCAGCAAGACCATTTGAACGGACATCGGAACTTTCCCGGAAGGCGAAACGCCGCGCGGACCGTCATTAGCCGCGACTTCCGACGCTGACAATCAGCGAGTTGAACCGGCCTTCCCGATCTTGCGACCAACCACCGATCGTTAAAGCGGTTTCGGCCCCTCTCGGGGCCCAAGGCGAGATGGCGCCATGACCACCCTGTCCAGCCTCTGGACCGTATCCGCCGACGGCCAGCTCGGTATCCTGATGTCGGCACTGTCGGGCATCGCGATGGCACTCGCGGTCGCGCTGGCGATGACGGTGTATTTTCGTCTGAGCTACCGGAGCTGGCGTGACGTGGCCCGGCATGGCCTTGCGGCGCTCGCCGCGCTCGCCCTGTTCGCCTTTGCCGCCTACGACATGCGCCACGCCGCGCTTGCCTATCTCGGTCTCAATCCGTCCAAGCCCGCCGTCGAGTTCGAGATCCGCATGCCCCGCGAGGTGCTGACGGCCATGACCGACAGCCAGATCGAGCTGCACACCGACCGCAACCAGACGCTGGCGCTGATCGGCGGCGTGCGCGATCTCGCCGACGGCCGCGCGCTGCTGCGCGGCGCCGTCGCGCTCAACCACCGCACCGCGGACCGCATGCTGGTCGTGAACCTGCCGGGCAAGGGCACGTTCGAGTTCCGTCTCCGCCTGCCCGCCGAACCGCATCGCACCGGCGAGTTCGGCCCCTGGCACCTCGCCGACCGCATCGCCTCGCCGCTTGCCGGTCCCATCGCGCCGCAGGACGGCTACACGATCCGCTACCGCGTGCTTTAAACTTTGTTCGGCGCGATCCATGCCGGCGCCGTCATCGTTCCGACGCGCGACAACGCGTAAGTTGATCGCATGTCCGAATTTCGCCTGACCCAGATTTCCGACACCCATCTCGGCCGCCGCTTCCCTGGCCTCGTCGCCAACTTCCACCGGGTTTGCGAGCACATCGACGCCCAGAGGCCCGATCTCGTCGTCAACACCGGCGACGTCGCCTTCGACGGCCCGACCGGCCGCGACGATATGGTCTTCGCCAAAGGCCTGCACGACGCCCTGCCCGTCGCGTGCCGCTACATCCCCGGCAATCACGACATCGGCGATAATCCGACCGCGATCGGGCCGGCGCCGAAGCCGCCGGTCAGCGAGGCGCACCGCCGGCAGTTCTGCGACATCATCGGCGCGGATCATTGGACATCCGAGGCCGCGGGCTGGCGCTTCATCGGCCTCAATTCGCTGGTGATGAATTCAGGGCTCGCCTTCGAGGCGGAGCAATTCGATTGGCTCGCCTCGGAGATATCACGCACGAACGGCAGGCCGGTCGCGCTGTTCCTGCACAAGCCGCTGTTTCTCGACCTGCCCGACGATCCTGAAGCGCCGGAGACCTCGATCCGCTACGTGCCGCAGCCGGCGCGGGCACGGCTGATCGAGATGCTCGGGAGGATCGATCTGCGCCTCGTCGCCAGCGGCCACGTGCACCAGCGGCGCGACTTCACCTTCCGCCACACCCGCCATGTCTGGGCGCCGTCGGCCGGCTTCATCATCAATGATCGGCGGCAGGACCGGGTCGCGATCAAGGAAGTCGGATTGGTCGAATATCGCTTCCGCCCCGACAGTTTCGAGGTCCGCCACGTCAGGGCCGCGGGCCAGGTGGATGTCGACATCGAAGAGCTCCTCGCCCAGATGGGCGGCGAGCACTAGCGCATCGATCGGCTCAGGCGATGCTCTTGAGATCCTGCTGGATCGCGGCGAGCAGGGATTGCAGCGCTTCGCTGTTCACCGGCTTGGCCGCAAGCTCATTGGCGGATGGCTGCCTGGCAGGTTGCACGGGCTTGACCGGGCGCTTCGGGAATGGTGGCGGGGCCGGCATCGCGGAACGGGTCAGATCGCCCTCCTCGTCGACATGCACGAACTTGCCATGGATGACGTCGTTGCGACGGCCCATGATGAACATGGTCGTCCAATAGCCGGCCGCCAGCAGCATAACGCAGAAAACACTGATCTCTAACATCGCAACACCCAAAATATGTGCGATAATTCAATGCCTTCGTGGGCCCGTCAATGAACCGCCGGTCACACCTGCGGCTTTTGCGGGCAGGTGTGGCCATTTGGTGACTCTTTGTTAACCATTGAGAGACCTGCGGTCGGGCTTTTATGGGAGTTCAGGAGCCCAGCGCATCGAGAACGTGCCGCGCAACCACGGGATCGTCGAGGTAGCCCACGATGCCGTGGCGGTTGTCTGTCCCGTTGCGGACGTTCGCATAGTTCTCGATGGCGGGCGTGACCGGGAAGTTCGCACCATCGAGCGGATAGAGCGCGACCACGTCCTTGGGGTCGAACGCATTGTACCAGGCCTTGGCAGGCGCCGGAAAACCGATCGGCCGCAGCTGGTCGCGGATGGCCCTGATACCCAGCGGCGAGCCCACCGTGACATACGCACGCACGTTCAGCGTACGCCGGTCGGTCCGCATAACATTGTAGGCCACGACCGACCCCAGCGAATGCCCGACCACCACGCAGGGCCGCTCATCGAAGCCGGCACCGACGATGCGGTCGATCTGGTCGCGGACGCCTGACCGCGTCGTATAGAGAAATACGTCTCGCATCAGTCGCTCGATCCCGGACTGGCTCAGCCCGCCCCCGAAGCGATCGATGGTGCGGATGATCGCCTGCACCCATGCCCAATTCTGCGGACCTCGTGCAGTCGGGTTGTTGCCGAACTCCTGCTGCACCTGGGCATCCGTGATGCCGGCCTTGCTGCGGATCGACTCCGCGACGGAAGCCTGAAACCTCAGGAAATCGTCATCGACCGCGCTGCCGCGCGCCTGGATGTCGTCGGTCAGAGGCACCTGCGCCTCGCGCGCAAGTTCGTCCAGACGATCGGCGTAATAGGGAAATGCCACTTCAAGATTGTCCGGGACGGTACGATTGATCTTGGCCGCGCCGCGTTTCAGCGTCTCCATCCAGATCGATTGCAACTCGACAGGATCCAGCCCCTGCTGCGAACGACCATGTACCAACACGAGACGTACAGGAAACGGATCCGCACGGCCTCCCGTCGCGATCAGCGACATCAGGCCAGCCGCACCCGCAAGAACTTCACGACGACGCATCGCTCTTCCTTTCGCGTCCGGTACCCGTGTTCGGTCGCGTTCGGCCGCGCACGATCAGCGGCTGGCGGTGGCCAGGGCTTCCAGCATCAATTTCATTCCAGGGGGACCGAACGTGGTCCAGAGCGACGACCGCAGGCTGTCCCTGGCCCGCAGGACCTGGTCCCGAAGCACCACATTGCGAGTGCGGATGAGCTGCCAGCCCTGCGAGAACATCGGGCAGAATGGCACGGCGCGCTCGGATATCCTGCTGTCCGACAGGACGTCGGCCAACAGCGCAAGATCGAACAGCTCGCCTTCGAGGTCACCTGCCATGAAAGACCGCACCGAGGCGACCTGCTGCGGCAGATTGGCATCAGCGTAAGCATAGGCGGCGTAAATTCCGAGCGTCGGATCAATTCCCTTCAGCACACGAATCTGATCGGCAAGCCTCGAGGCCGCCGCCGAGCGCGTTTGCCGGTCGCCTTCGATGCGGAGCACGCCGAACTGGGCCGACGTCGCCATGAGCGCCCGCAGCTGATCGAGGCGGGGTCCGGCCTCCTTGTACTCGCTCCATCGGCGGCTTGACGGCGACGGGGCATACGTGACGTCCGCCACACCGCCATTGCGGACGGTGAGCGACCCTATGAAGCCGGGCAATGCGGCAAGCACGGTCCCGCTGCCGTCCGCAAACACCAGCGCGGCCGTCATTGGAGAACCATCCTGGACGGGAATGTTCACGAGGCCGGACTGGTCGGTACCGTTGCCGGGTACAACGATCTGCGCCTGCCTGCCGCCAGCCAGCCATGCCTCGCGCAATTGGACGCCGGTCACCGAGAATCCGGTCGGTGCATTGAAGGTCGTGGCCGGCTGCTTCGCCACAATCAAGGATTGCTGGGCCGCGTTGAAGCCGGTGTTCGAAGCAACCTCCAGCTCTCTGACGGAATCGATGTTTCGCAGCGACGCAAGCGCTCCAACCGAGGTGCGATTGAACTGATGGGCGGCAACGTCGACCAGCGTCACATCTCGCGGCTGGTCGGCCGCCGCCGTCACCGATCCGCGCACGCGTCCCAGGTAGGCATTGTCGGGGGATTCGATACGCGCATCGGGATATTGCGCGAGACTCGCATTGTGTACGCGTAACCGCTGCGGCACCTCGTCGAGCAGGAACGTTTTGAGCTTCCGGTTCGAGACCACGCTCACGCCCCCGACCGTCGACACCATATCGGGTCGGGGCTTGCGGAAGGCATCGAGAAAAGTCTCGGTGAAGATGCCCTGGAACTCGTCGGCCGCCTTCTGCCGCAATTCATAGGATGGCGCGCCGGGGCGGGTGCTGAAGAAACGATCGACCTCCGGAGAGGGACGTCCGGGGATGTAGCTTCCCAGCGGGAAAATCACCGTTCCATGCAGCAGCGAGCTGTCGAAGTCCGAATTGGACCGGCAGGCATCGCAGATGATCACGACGTTTGATACGGCGCTACGCCCGGCAAGCGCCACGCATTCCGTCAGGCTAACCGCCTCGTTGACATCGTCCGGAGCTCCGCTCAACAACCAGAACTCGTTGTTGCCAAACGCAATTCCATGACCGGAGAAGTAGATCACGAGCTGTGTCAGCGTGCCGCGATTAACGAACTCCGTCACGGCCGCCCTGAGCGCTAGGCCAGTGACCGGCGTGACCTCATCCGTGATCAGCTTGACCTCGAAACCTTCCGTCGTAAGCCATTGTGCGATCGACTTTGCGCCCGAGACGGCCGCTCTCAGCACGGGCAAGTTGCCGGTCTTGTTGACCCCGATCACCACAGCGCCGCGCGTGGAGGCCGCGGGCTGCGCTAGGACCCTTCGAGCCGCCAGCAACTGCCCCCAGACAAGTCCGCCGGCAAGCACATCGCGCCGCCGCATGCCCGCAACCTCATATCGCAGGACCCAATTGCTAACCCTATGGTAGTAGCATTTCCGCGTTTGCCAATCGGATTTTGCAGCCGTCGTCGGCCGCCCGGCCCTAAGCGCCGGGGCGGCCAACGTGGGTTCGGGAGCACTCGCCTCAGGCCTTGTCCGGCCCGACCCGGACCAGCTGCTTGCCGAAATTGGCGCCTTTCAGCAGGCCGATGAAGGCGCCGGGCGCGCTCTCCAGGCCCTCGGTGACGAACTCCTTGTACTTGACCTTGCCGTCGCGGACCCAGCCGGACATGTCGCGCAGGAAGTCGCCATGGCGTGCGGCGAAGTCGGACACGATGAAGCCGCGGAAGGTCAGCCGCTTGGTGAGGATGTTGCGCATCATCGCGCCGGCCCATTTCGGCGGCTTGGCCTCGGTGTCGTTGTAATGGGCGATCAGGCCGCAGACCGGCACGCGGGCGAACGGGTTGAGCTGCGGGAACACCGCCTCAAACACGGCGCCGCCGACATTCTCGAAATAGACGTCGATGCCTTTCGGGCAGGCGTCCTTCAGCTTGGCGGCGAGATCGGGATCGCGGTGATCGATGCAGGCATCGAAGCCGAGCTCCCTGACCACGTAGTCGCACTTGTCCTTGCCGCCGGCGATGCCGACAGCGCGTGCGCCCTTGATCTTCGCGATCTGCCCGACCGCCGAGCCGACTGCACCGGACGCGCCGGCGACGACGACGGTCTCGCCCGGTTGCGGCTTGCCGATGTCGAGCAGGCCCGTATAGGCGGTCATGCCGGGCATCCCGAGCACGCCGATCGAGGTCGAGATCGGGCCAAGCCTGGGATCGACCTTGATCAGGCCCTTGCCGTTCGAGATCGCATGGGTCTGCCAGCCGGAACGAGTGCGCACGATGTCGCCGGCCGCGAAATCGGGATTGTTAGACGCCGCGACCTCGCTGACCGCCTCGCCTTCCATCACCCCGCCGACCGGCACCGGCGCAGCGTAGGACGGCCCCTCGCTCATGCGCCCGCGCATATAGGGATCGAGCGACAGCCAGATCGTGCGCAGCAGAACCTCGCCCTGCCCGGGTGTCGGAACTGCGAATTCCTCCAGGCGAAAATCAGACGGCTTGGGTTCGCCGACCGGACGCGCGGCGAGAACGATGCGTTTGCCTTGGGACATGACTTCCTCCGAACTGTGTTTCGGCGTGAACGGAAGCGGAGGCAGCGAGGCGCGTCAATACAAAAGCAGCGGAGCGGCACACTCACTGTCATCGCCCGACTTGATCGGGCGATCCAGTATTCCAGAGACGATTGTTATTGAGCCGAAAAGCCGCGACGTACTGGATGCCCCGGTCAAGCCGGGGCATGACACCGTCATTTGGGCGAGCGCGCCGAACCCACGCGCGCGCGGCGATGTGCGGAGCGAGCGACTAACCCCCGCCCGGATAATTCGGGCTCTCGCGCGTGATCGTGACGTCGTGGACGTGGCTTTCGCGCAGGCCGGCGCCGGTGATGCGGACGAACTGGGCCTTCTCGTGCAGCTCCTTCATGTCGCGTGCGCCGACATAGCCCATCGCAGCGCGCAGGCCGCCGGCGAGCTGGTGCATGACGTGGCCGACCGCACCCTTGTAGGGCACCTGGCCCTCGATGCCTTCGGGCACGAGCTTGAGCGTGTCCTTGATGTCCTGCTGGAAGTAGCGATCGGCCGAGCCGCGCGCCATCGCGCCGACCGAGCCCATGCCGCGATAGGCCTTGTAGGAACGGCCCTGCCACAGGAAGACTTCACCGGGCGTCTCGTCGGTGCCGGCGAGCAGCGAGCCGACCATGGCGATATCGGCGCCGGCGGCGAGCGCTTTCGCGAGGTCCCCGGAGAACTTGATGCCGCCGTCGGCGATGACGGGGATGTCGGCCTTCTTAGCCGCTTCCACCGCATCCATGATCGCAGTGAGCTGGGGAACGCCGACGCCCGCAACGATGCGGGTGGTGCAGATCGAGCCCGGGCCGATGCCGACCTTGATGCAATCCGCGCCCGCATCGATCAGCGCCTGGGTGCCCTCGGTGGTGGCGACGTTGCCGGCGACGACCTGCACCGAGTTGGACAGGCGCTTGATGCGGTTGACGGCATGCAGCACATGACGGGAATGGCCGTGTGCGGTGTCGACCACGACGAGGTCGACGCCGGCATCGATCAGGCGCTCGGTGCGCTCGAAGCCGGTATCGCCGACAGTGGTCGCGGCGGCGACGCGCAGGCGCCCCTGCGCATCCTTGCAGGCGAGCGGATGAGCAACCGCCTTCTCCATGTCCTTCACGGTGATGAGGCCGACGCAGCGATATTGCTCGTCGACGACGAGCAGCTTCTCGATGCGATGCTGGTGCAGCATCCGCCGCGCCTCGTCCTGGCTGACATTCTCGCGGACCGTGACGAGGTTTTCGTGCGTCATCAGCTCGGAGATCTTTTGCTGACGATTGGTCGCAAAGCGCACGTCGCGGTTGGTGAGAATGCCGACCAGCTTGCCCGGAATGTTCTTGCCGGCGCCGGTGACGACGGGAATGCCGGAGATGCCGTGATCGCTCATCAGCTTCAGCGCGTCGTCGAGCGTGGCCTCGGGGCTGATGGTGAGCGGGTTCACCACCATGCCGGACTCGTAGCGCTTGACCTGCCGGACCTGTGCCGCCTGCCCTTCGGGGTCGAAATTGCGGTGGATGACGCCGAGGCCGCCGGCCTGCGCCATCGCGATCGCCATGCGCGCCTCGGTGACGGTGTCCATGGCCGAGGCCATGATCGGGATGTTGAGCGGAATGGCGCGGGTGACGCGGGAGCGGATGTCGACCTCGCCCGGCATGACGTCCGACAGGCCCGGCTTCAGCAGCACGTCGTCGAACGTAAAGGCTTCGCGGATGCCCTGAAGTTGCACCGTGGCCATTGCCAACTCCTTCCTGCGGCCTTGCCGCAAATTCTGATGGATGAGCGCCGCCCTCGGCGTACCTTGCGGCATCGCCTTGAGAATCGGAGCCCATCGGTGGGGTTGACGCGGGTCGATAGCACGGCCGCGCGACGAATCAAAGCAATTCGGACCGCCGGCCAGCCATGCACAGGGGTTTTTGGCAATTTCAGCGGGGATAGGCTCGGTACGCCCTCCCCCCGCCGTCATTCCGGGGCGCGCCACTTGGCGCGAGCTATGGTGCGCAATTGCGCACCATAGTTCGCTATTTCGTCCCGCCCCGGAATGACGGGTGCCGAGGGTCACACCGTCGTCACGCAGGAGTTAGGTGCCATGCGTCGTTCCGCGATGGTCGCAGGCGGGCGGCGATGATAAGCCGCGAGTGATCTCTCCCTCCCCCTTTCATTACCAATCCGTCATGGTCGACAAGCAACGTGTCATTCCGCTGATCGTCGCCACTGCTCTCTTCATGGAGAACATGGACTCGACGGTGATCGCCACCTCGCTGCCGGCGATCGCGGCCGACATCGGCACCAGCCCGCTGACGCTCAAGCTCGCGATCACCTCCTATCTGCTGTCGCTCGCGGTGTTCATTCCGGCGAGCGGCTGGACTGCCGACCGGTTCGGTGCGCGGATGGTGTTCGCGGTCGCGGTCGGCGTGTTCATGGTCGGCTCGGTCGGCTGCGCGCTCTCGACCTCCGTCACCGATTTCGTGTTCGCGCGCATCCTGCAAGGCATGGGCGGCGCGATGATGACGCCGGTCGGGCGCCTCGTGCTGCTGCGCTCGGTCGACAAGAGCGCATTGGTCAACGCCATGGCCTGGGTGACGGTGCCTGCCCTGATAGGTCCCGTGATCGGCCCACCGCTCGGCGGCTTCATCACCACCTACGCGTCCTGGCACTGGATCTTCCTGATCAACATCCCGATCGGGCTGCTCGGCATCTTCATGGCGCTGCGCTTCATCGATCCCATCAAGAGCGAGACCCAGGAGCCGTTCGATCTCTACGGCATGGTGCTCGCGGGCATTGGACTTGCCGGCATCGCCTTCGGGCTCTCGGTGGCCGGACTGAACCTGCTGCCGTGGAGCACGGTCGCGGCGCTGGTCGTGGGCGGTGCGATCTCGATGACGCTGTATGTGCTGCACGCCCGGCGCACGGGGTCGCCGGTGCTGGACTTCTCGCTGCTGCGGCTGCCGACGCTGCGCGCGGCCGTGTACGGCGGCTTCCTGTTCCGGCTCGGCATCGGCGCGCTGCCGTTCCTGCTGCCGCTCCTGATGCAGATCGGCTTCGGCCTCTCGCCGTTCCATTCCGGCCTCGTCACCTTCGCCTCCTCGCTCGGCGCAATGGGCATGAAGACGCTGGCGGCGCGCATCATCCGCACCTTCGGCTTCCGCAATCTGATGACGGTGAACGCGATCATCAGCGCATTCTTCCTCGCCGTCTGCGCGCTGTTCACGGTGACGACGCCGCTGCTCATCATCATGGTCATCCTGGTGGTCGGCGGCTTCTTCCGCTCGCTGGAGTTCACTGCGATCAACACCGTCGCCTATGCCGACGTCGAGACCGCACAGATGAGCCGCGCCACCACGCTGGTCAGCGTCAACCAGCAGCTGGCGATCTCGGCCGGGGTCGCCGTCGGCGCGGCTTGCGTCGAGACCACGATGTGGTTCAGCCATGTCAGCGAGATCAACGCCACCGTCTTTGCGCCGGCCTTCGTCGTTGTCGCACTGGCCTCGGCGGCGTCGAGCTGGTTCTTCTGGCAGATGCCGGCGGACGCCGGCCACGAGATCTCCGGCCGCAAGGCCGTGGAGATCGCGAGCCGCAAGGGCGCCGGCAAGGGTGCGGAAAAGGCGGCCGTCAAGGCGGCCAGCGAGGATACGCAGGACGTGCGGGACCAGCGGCTGGGGTAGTTTCTCGCTCGTCATTACGAGCGCAGCGAAGCAATCCAGAATGCCTCCGCGGCAACAGCCTGGATTGCTTCGTCGCTACGCTCCTTGCAATGACGGATGATGTGGCTAGTGCTGTGTCCCGCCGCGAAACCCCGTGGCCAGCACGTAGCGTTCCGAGGAATCCTGCCGGCTCGCGGCCGGCTTGACGTGGCGCACGCTCGCGAAGTCGCGCTTGAGCTGGGCGAGCAGATCGGCGTCGGCGCCGCTCTGGAATGTCTTGGCCAGGAACGCGCCGCCGGGCTTGAGCACGTCACAGGCAAACGCCGCCGCGGTCTCGACCAGACCGACGATGCGGAGCTGGTCGGTCTTGCGGTGGCCGGTGGTGTTGGCGGCCATGTCGGACATCACGACGTCGGCGCCGCCGCCCAGCATCGCGGTGAGCTTTTCGGGCGCGTCGTTGTCCATGAAGTCCAGCTGCGCGAAATCGACGCCGGGAATCTCGGGCATCTCGAGCAGATCGATCGCGACGACCTTGCCCTTGCCTTCCGTGGAGCCGACGCGCTTGGCGGCGATCTGGCTCCAGCCGCCAGGCGCCGCGCCGAGATCGACCACGGCCATGCCGGGCTTTAACAGCCGATACTTGTCATCGATCTCGAGCAGCTTGAACGCGGCGCGCGAGCGATAGCCCGCGGCCTTGGCCTTGGCGACATAGGGATCGTTGAGCTGCCGCTCCAGCCACAGCTTCGACGACAATTTGCGCTTGCCGCCGGTCTTGACCTGAACATGCAAGCGGCCGGTGGTGTCCTTGGCCATCTCACCAGCTCCTGAGCGCGCCGTCCTCGCGCATCATCTCGACCAGCATGCCTTCGCGCAGGCCCCGGTCGGCGACGCGCAGGCGCGGCAGCGGAAAGGCGCGCCTGATCGCATCGAGGATGGCGCAACCGGCGAGCACGAGATCGGCGCGCTCGACGCTGATGCAGTTGTTGGACGCGCGCTCCTCGTAGCTCATGCCGAGCAGCTTGTTGATGGTCGCGGCGATGTCGGAATCGTTCATCCAGATGCTGTCGATGCGGCGGCGGTCGTAGCGCGCAAGGTTGAGATGGATGCCGGCGAGCGTCGTCACCGTGCCCGAGGTGCCGAGCAGATGCATGTCGGCGAGATCGCCGCCGTGCTCCTCCGCGAACGGCGCGACATGGTTCGCGACCTCCTGCTCCATCGCAGCGTAGATCTCCGGCGTCACGTCGCGTCCGCCGAACTGCTCGGCGAGCGTGACCACGCCATAGGGGATCGACATCCAGGCCTTGATGCGCGGCTCCGGATTTTCCGGGTCGCGCTCGATCCGCACCAGCTCGGTCGAGCCCCCGCCGATGTCGAACAGGATGGCGCCGCGCCCCCTCGGATCGACCAGCGGCGAGCAGCCGAGCACCGCCAGCGCGGCCTCGGTCTCGCGGTCGATCACCTCCAGCTCGATGCCGGTCTCGGCCGCAACGCGGCTGCGGAACCCCTCGGCGTTCGAGGCCGCGCGGCAGGCCTCGGTTGCGATCAGCCGCAGCCGCCGCGCTTTGCGCAGGTTGATCTTGTCACGGCAGATGCTGAGCGCGGCGATGGCGCGCTCGATCGCGGCCTCGCTGATGCAACCGGTCGCCGAGACGCCCTCCCCGAGCCGGATGATGCGCGAGAAGGAATCTACGACACGAAAGCCGTCCTGGGTCGGACAGGCGATCAGCAGCCTGCAATTGTTGGTGCCGAGGTCCAGCGCCGCATAGACGCCGGTTCCCGACGCCTGTGCGCCTGCCGCCGGTTCGGTGGCCAACGCCACTGCCGCCATCGACCGCTCCAGCTCGCCGTGCGGCGCATGGCCGTCGCGGAGCCGCGTGTGGTCATTCATACAAACTGTCTTTCCGCGGCCGGTCGGGCCGGTCTGGAATTGCTTTTTCGCCTGAAACATTAGCAGCGCGGCGGGTATGCGCAACAACGCATCACATGGGACCATGCCCATTCGTGCGTTGTCGTGAACGGGGTCGTGGGTTATCTCAGAAGAGTCCGGTGCCATGCTGCCGCGAAATTGCGCAAATGCCGGCTTTTCAGGTCAATTCCATGCAAGAACACACCAAATCGTCCACGCTCGAGAACGCTATTGCACTGCAAAAATATGGCGTCGGGCAGCCCGTCCGCCGCAAGGAGGACGACACGCTGGTGCGCGGCAAGGGCCGCTATACCGACGATTTCAACCTGCCCGGCCAGGCCTATGCCGTGGTGGTCCGTTCCACCCACGCCCATGGCCTCATCCGCGGCATCGGGATCGATGCCGCCAAGGCGATGCCCGGCGTGCTGGGCGTGTGGACCGGCAAGGATCTCGACGCCGCCGGCTACGGCCCCTTCACCTGCGGCCTGCCGCTGAAGAGCCGCGACGGCTCGCCCCTGCTGCAGACCAACCGCCAGCCGCTGGCGACCGACAAGGTCCGCTTCGTCGGCGATCCCGTCGCCTTCGTGGTGGCGGAGACGCTGGCGCAGGCCCGCGATGCCGCCGAGGCGATTGAGCTCGAGGTCGAGCCGCTGCCGGCGGTGACCGACCCCGAGGAAGCCGCCAAGCCCGGCGCGCCGCAGCTCTATGAGCACATCCCTGATAACGTCGTGCTCGACTACCATTATGGCGACGTCGACAAGGTCAACGCGGCCTTCGCCAGCGCCGCCCACGTCACCAGGATCGATATCGAGAACACCCGCGTCGCCGTGGTCTCGATGGAGCCTCGCGTTGGGCTGGCCTCCTACGACAAGACAACCGAGCGCTACACGCTGCAGGTGCCGACGCAGGGCGTGGCTGGCAACCGCGCCAACCTCGCCAAGAACCTGAAAGTGCCGAACGAGAAGGTGCGTATCCTCACCGCCAATGTCGGCGGCTCCTTCGGCATGAAGAACATCAACTATCCCGAATACATGTGCATCCTGTATGCGGCGAAGGCGCTGGGCCGGCCGGTGAAATGGCTCGACGAGCGCTCGACCGCCTTCCTCTCCGACAGCCACGGCCGCGCGCAGAAGATCCATGCCGAGCTCGCACTCGATGCCGAGGGGCATTTCCTCGCGGCCAGGCTGTCCGGCTACGGCAATGTCGGCGCCTACATCACCGGCGTCGCGCCCGGGCCGCTCTCGCTCAACACCGGCAAGAATTTTTCCAGCGTTTACCGGACGCCGCTGATGGCGGTCGACATCAAGGTGGTGCTGACCAACACCACGCTGATGGGCGCCTATCGCGGCGCCGGCCGGCCCGAGGCCAATTATTACATGGAACGGCTGATCGACCGCGCCGCCGACGAGATGGGCATCAACCGGCTGACCTTGCGCAAGCGCAACTTCATCAAGCCGAACCAGATCCCGTTCGCGGCCTCCTCCGGCGTCACCTATGACAGCGGCGACTTCCAGGCCGTGTTCAACAAGGCGCTCGAGATATCCGACCACGAGAACTTCGCCAAGCGCAAGAAGGAGAGCAGGAAGGCCGGCAAGCTGCGCGGCATCGCGGTCGGCTCCTATCTCGAGGTCACGGCGCCGCCGAGCCCCGAGCTTGGCAAGATCGTATTCGATGCTGACGGCACCGTGCAGCTCATCACCGGCACGCTCGATTACGGCCAGGGCCATGCCACCCCGTTCGCACAGGTGCTGAGCGCGCAGCTCGGGGTGCCCTTCGACAGCATCAAGCTGGTCCAGGGCGACAGCGACATCGTCCACACCGGCAACGGCACCGGCGGATCGCGCTCGATCATGGCCAGCGGCCAGGCCATCGTAGGCGCTGCCAAGCTCGTCATCGAGAAAGGCAAGCGCGCGGCGGCGCACCTGCTCGAAGCGTCGGAGGCCGACATCGAGTTCGAAGGCGGCAGGTTCACCATCGCCGGCACCGATCGCAGCATCGACATCATGGAGCTCGCCAAGCGCTTGCATGACGGCAAGGTGCCGGAGGGCGTGCCTGACAATCTCGATGTCGATCACACCAGCGAGCCGATCGCCTCGGCGTTCCCGAACGGCTGCCACGTCGCCGAGGTCGAGATCGATCCGGACACCGGCGTGGTGCAGATCGTGCGCTACAGCGCGGTCAACGATTTCGGCACTGTGATCAACCC
This sequence comes from Bradyrhizobium sp. WBOS07, assembly GCF_024585165.1. Taxonomy (NCBI): domain Bacteria; kingdom Pseudomonadati; phylum Pseudomonadota; class Alphaproteobacteria; order Hyphomicrobiales; family Nitrobacteraceae; genus Bradyrhizobium; species Bradyrhizobium sp. WBOS07. The sequence continues at coordinate 6,641,977 of NZ_CP029008.1, read as the reverse complement.
GATGCTGGTCGCGGGCCAGCTCCACGGCGGCGTCGTGCAAGGCATCGGCCAGGCGCTGATGGAGCAGATCCGCTACGACGACAGCGGCCAGCCGATCACGGGCTCGCTGATGGACTACGCCCTGCCCCGCGCCGAGGACGTCCCGAACATGACGATCGGCGATCATCCGGTCCCCGCCACGACCAACCCGCTCGGCAGCAAGGGCTGCGGCGAAGCCGGCTGCGCCGGCAGCCTGTCGACGGTGGTGAACGCGGTGATCGATGCGCTGTCGGAGTATGGCATCAAGCACATCGACATGCCGCTGACCCCGGAGCGGGTGTGGCGTGCGATCCAGGACGCGAAGGCCAAGGCGGCGTAGGGGCTGCCGGAGGGACGCTCGCCGCCTCCACACCCACAACTGTCATCGTCCGCGAAGGCGGACGATCCAGTATTCCAGAGATTGCGCGGCTGGAAGCGAGAGGCCGCGGCGTACTGGATGCCCCGGACGAGCCGGGGCATGACACCGCCTTTGGCGCGACTGGCGTCGCCTTGCCCGGTCTTCGCTACGCCGCCGCCTGCTCGCGCGGCTGGTAGATCGCGGTGTGTTGGCAATGGGCCAGCGGCGTGGTGCCGTTGGCGACGACCAGCGCGTCGAGCTCGACGAAGCGGTGGCCCTTCTTCTCGTAATTCGCGGTGACTTTTGCCCGCGCGGTGATCTCGTCGCCGGCGCGTGCGGCCGACAGCAATTGCATGCGGCTGCCGACGTGGATCCACGGGCCCAGGATGGTGTTGTCCACGAGCACGCGGTTCATCACGCGCTGGATCAGGCCGGGATGGCCAAGCCCCTCACGCGCGAAGATCGGATCGTTCTCCCTGATGTCGGTGAGATAATCCGCCGCGTCCCGCCCAATCCAGCGGCGCGGCGCCGTGCCCAGCCATTTGCCCGTCTCGAACGTCGCGGGACCGACCGGCTTGCGCTCGGCCACCACGGGCACCGCGACATAGTCGTCCAGCGACACTGCCGGCGCGGACGCCGGCAGTGACGCCGTCCCGGTCGCGCAGAGCTCGGTACGACTGAACACCTCGATGGTCAGCAAGCCCTCGTGCTCGGTGGCGTCGACATCGGCGGTCTCGCCGTCATAGACCGGCTTGATGAAGCGCGCCTCGATCAATCCGCGCGCCAGGAAATCGCGCCCCCAGCGGGCGATCGGGACGTGCATCATGTAGGCGAAGACGTCGACGCCCGGCACCAGCCCGCCGGAAAAGCCGAAGCGCTGCGCCACCTTGTCGTCGTGCATCTTGTTTTCGGATTGCTTGGCGGTGTTGTAGGCCTCGACGCGGTAGGTTTCGAGCCGGTTCGGCATGGCTGGCGTTCCCCATATTCTTGTTGCTGCAGGGCCGATCGTAGGCCCGGGGGAACAGCGGTCAATCCCCTCGCCTTTGCGGCCCGGATGGGGTACCACGCGGCGAATGACCGACACCCCCACCCGCATCTATGTCGATGCCGACGCCTGTCCGGTGAAGGACGAGATCTACCGCGTGGCGATCCGGCACGGCGTGCCCGTCAGCGTGGTCGCCGGCAATTTCATCCGTGTGCCGCAGGACCCGCTGATCGAGCGCATTGCCGCAGGGAGCGGCATGGACGCGGCCGACGACTGGATCGCGGAGCGCGCCCGCCCCGGCGACGTCGTGGTGACCTCGGACATTCCGCTCGCCAGCCGCTGCGTCAAGGCCGGCGCCGACGTGCTCGCGCCGAACGGCAAGCCGTTCACCGAAGAGTCAATCGGGATGACGTTGGCGGTGCGCAATCTGATGACGGATCTGCGCTCGGCCGGCGAGGTTACGGGCGGCCCCAGATCATTCGCGCCGCGCGACCGCTCTGCCTTCCTGTCCGCACTCGACCAGACGCTGCGGCGGATCGCTCGGCGTCGCGCCGATGCAGCCGCAACCAGTCAGGGCTGACCATGGCGCCGCCGCTGATCCAACTCAAAGACATCAGGCTGACCTTCGGCGGCACGCCGCTGCTGTCGGGTGTCGAGCTCAACGTCGCGCCATCCGAGCGGGTCTGCCTGATCGGCCGCAACGGCTCCGGCAAATCGACGCTGCTGAAGATCGCGGCCGGCCTGGTCGAGCCCGATGGCGGCACGCGCTTCGTGCAGCCCGGCGCCACCGTGCGCTATCTGCCGCAGGAGCCTGATTTCGGCGCGCACAAGACCACGCTTGCTTACGTCGAGTCCGGGCTCGCGCCCGGCGACGACCAGCATCAGGCGCGCTATCTCCTGGAGCAGCTCGGCCTCACCGGCGAGGAGAACCCGCACGACCTCTCCGGCGGCGAGGCCCGCCGCGCGGCGCTGGCCTATGTGCTGGCGCCCTCGCCTGACATTCTGCTGCTGGACGAGCCGACCAACCATCTCGATCTCGCCACCATCGAATGGCTGGAAGGCGAGCTCGACGGCCGCCGCAGCGCGCTGGTGATCATCAGCCATGACCGCCGCTTCCTGACCAATCTGTCGCGCTCCACCGCCTGGCTCGACCGCGGCCGGATCAAGCAGATCGACCGCGGCTTTGCCTCGTTCGAGAGCTGGCGCGACGAGGTGCTGGCGGAGGAAGAGCGCGACCAGCACAAGCTCGACCGCAAGATCGTCGACGAGGAGCACTGGCTGCGCCACGGCGTCTCCGGCCGGCGCAAGCGCAACGTCAAGCGCCTCGCCAATTTGCATGCGCTACGCGACCAGCGTCGCAATTATCGCGGCACGGCCGGCACCGCCAGCCTCGCAGCCAGCGAAGCCGAGCAATCCGGCAAGCTGGTGATCGAGGCGAAGGGCATCACCAAGGCCTATGGCGAGCGCAAGATCGTCGACAATTTTTCGACCCGCATCCAGCGCGGCGACCGCCTCGGCATCATCGGGCCGAACGGCGCCGGCAAGACCACGCTGGTCAATTTGCTCACGGGCGGCATGCAGCCGGATTCCGGGACGATACGTCTCGGCGCCAATCTGGAGGTAGCCACGCTCGACCAGCACCGCGAAAGCCTCGACCCCAAGTCGACACTGGCGGAGGCCCTGACCGGCGGACGCGGTGATCAGATCATGGTCGGCGGCAAGCCGAAGCACGTCGTCGGCTACATGAAGGACTTCTTGTTCGCGCAGGAGCAGCGCGGCACGCCGGTGGAGGTGCTCTCCGGCGGCGAGCGCGGCCGCTTGATGCTGGCGCGCGCGCTGGCCAAGCCCTCGAACCTCCTGGTGCTGGACGAGCCGACCAACGACCTCGATCTCGAAACCCTCGACGTGCTCGAGGAGATGCTCGGCGACTACGAGGGCACGGTGATCCTGATCAGCCACGACCGCGACTTCCTCGACCGCGTCGTCACTTCCGTGATCGCGCCCGAGGGCAACGGCAAGTGGACCGAATATGCCGGCGGCTACAGCGACATGCTGAGCCAGCGGGGTGCAGACCTCAAGCGCGAGACGGCGAAAGCGCAACCGGTTGCGGAAAAGAAAGAGGAGCGCTCCGCTGCTCCCACCTCCGCGCCGAAGCGGAAGCTGAGCTTCAATGAGAAGCACGCACTGGAAACCCTGCCGAGAAAGATGGAGACGTTGCAGGCCGATATCGCCAAGCTGCAGCGCGTGCTCGACGATCCCAATCTTTATACCAAGGATCGCAAAAAATTCGACGATACGTCGGCCGCCATCGCCAAGGCACACGAAGAGCTGTCGGCCGCCGAAGAGCGCTGGCTCGAACTGGAAATGCTTCGCGAAGAGATAGAACAGGCATAGCTTATGACAACAACCCTTGCCGCCAAGATCGCCCGCGAATACGGCACGCCCTGCGCCGTCATCGACATGGACCGGGTCGAGCGCAATATCGCGCGGATCCAGAAGGCCTGCGACGACGCCGGCATCGCCAACCGTCCGCATATCAAGACGCACAAGAATCCGAGCATCGCGAAGATGCAGATCGCGGCCGGCGCCAAGGGCATCACTTGCCAGAAGCTCGGCGAAGCCGAGATCATGGCCAATGCCGGCATCGACGACATCCTGATCAGCTACAACCTGATCGGCGACGAGAAGATGGCGCGCCTCGGGGCGCTGCAGGCCAAGGCCAACATGACGGTGGCCGCTGACAATTCGACCGTCGTTGCGGGACTGCCCAAGGCTGCCGCGGCGTCCGGCCGCCCGCTCTCTGTCGTGGTCGAGTGCGATACGGGGCGCAAGCGCGCCGGCGTCGAAACGCCGGCCGAAGCCATTGCGCTGGCGCGCGAGATCGCCGGGTCCAAGGGGCTCGAATTCGCTGGCTTCATGCTCTATCCGACCGAGAACGGCTGGGCGGACGCGCAGAAATTCTACGACGAGGCGCTGGCCGGCGTGCGCGCGCACGGGCTGGACGCAAAAATCGTCTCGACCGGCGGCACGCCGAACCTCATCAACATCGGCAAGCTCAAGGGCGGCACCGAGCACCGCTTCGGCACCTACATCTATAACGACCGCATGCAGGTCGCCGCGGGCTCGGCGACCTGGGACGACTGCGCGCTACATGTCTACTCCACGGTGGTGAGCCGCGCCGCGCCCGAGCGCGGCATCCTCGATGCCGGCTCGAAGACGCTGACGACGGATGCCGGCGGGCTCGACGGCCACGGCCTGATCCTGGAGCACCCCGAGGCCAAGATCGCGAAGTTCGCCGAGGAACACGGCTTCCTCGATCTCTCCCGCAGCAACACCCGGCCCAATGTCGGCGACGTCGTCCGCATCGTGCCGAACCATGTCTGTGTCGTCGTCAACATGATGGACGAGGTCGTGATGGTCCGCGGCGAGGAGATCATCGGCACGCTGCCGGTAGCGGCGCGGGGGAAGCTGCGGTAGCGGCTGCCGTAGGGTGGGCAAAGCGAAGCGTGCCCACCATGAGCCCCTTACGCGCGAACTCGTGGGCACGGCGCTTTGCGCCTTTGCCTACCCTACGATTTCTGCAATTGGGCGAGCCACCTGAGCACACCCCTGCCCGCCGCAGCCCCCGTCGCGAACGAGGCCTGCAGCAGATAACCGCCGGTCGGCGCTTCCCAGTCCAGCATCTCGCCGGCGGCGAACACGCCCGGCAATTTGCGTAGCATGAAGCGGTCGTCGAGCTCGTCGAAGGTGATGCCGCCCGCGGTCGAGATCGCGCGCTCGATCGGGGCTATGCCTGTGAGCTGCACCGGAATGGCGTTGATCAGCTGCGCAAGCTCCGCCGGCGCGAACGAGGCCAGCGTTCGGCCGGACGCAATGGCGGCCTCCTGCATCAGGCCGATGCCGACCGGCGACACTTGCGCGGCCTTGCGCAAGAAATTCGCCAGGGATTGCTTGCCGCGCGTGCCTGATAGCCGCGTCGTCAACGCGCCGGCATCGAGGTCGGGCCGCAATGCGATCATCAACGTCGCGTGGCCGAGTTCGAGCACGGCTTCGCGCAGCTCCGCCGACAGCGCGTAGACCGCCCCGCCTTCGATGCCGCTGCGGGTGATCATGGCTTCACCGCGCACCGTGTGTGCACCGATCGTCAGCGCTACACCCTTGAGCGGCTGTCCCTCGAAGCGATCGCGGAACACGTTTGACCAGGCGACCGTGAAGCCGGAATTGGCGGGCCGCAGTCTGGAAATGGCAATGCCCCTGGCAGCGAGGTGCCCGACCCAGCCGCCATCCGAGCCGAGCCGCGGCCAGCTCGCGCCGCCAAGCGCGAGGACCGTGGCGTCGGCAACGACCGCCGCCTCGCCATCGGGCGTTCGAAACAGCAGCCGCCCCTCGCCGTCCCATCCGGTCCAGCGATGCCGGAAGGCAAACCGCACCCCGCTGGCGTCGAGGCGCCGCAGCCAGGCGCGCAGCAAGGGCGAAGCCTTGAACGCGTTCGGAAACACCCGGCCGCTGCTGCCGACGAAGGTCGGCTCGCCCAATGCTTCACTCCACGCCCGCAGCGCCTCGGGCGAGAACGCCGCGATCGCCGCTTGCAGATTCGGTGCCGCCTCGCGGTAGCGCGCCATGAACTGGGCGAGCTGTTCGCTGTGGGTGAGATTGAGCCCGCCCCGGCCCGCCATCAGGAATTTGCGGCCCGCGGACGGCATCGCGTCATAGACGGTGACGCGCGCGCCGCCCTGCGCCAGCACCTCCGCCGCCATCAGCCCGGCGGGACCGGCACCGATGACGGCGATGTCGTTATGGGTTGAGGTCATGGCGGGAGTTTAGGGCAGATTCTCACGCCTCGCTCGTCATTCCGGGGCGCGCCACTTGGCGCGAACCCGGAATCCATCAGGCGGCGGACTCTGAGGAGCAATGGATTCCGGGTTCGTCGCTTTGCGACGCCCCGGAATGACAACTTAGAGCTTGATCCCCGCCCGCGCCGCGGCCTGCGCCACGTATTTCTGCGTCTGCTCGAACGCGCCCGTCAGCGCCCTGGCCTTCGACATGTCGCTGATCTCGGCGAAATGCGCGGCGACGGCGTCGGGCGTCCATTCGGACTCCGGCAGGTTGATGCCCTCGCTCTCCAAAATCTTGATCACGGCGAAGGAGCCGGCGCCGGCGCCCATGATGGTGCGGGTCGGGGCGTCCTCGCTGAGCATGTACTCGACCGCGGGCGTGATCGCGTTCGGCTTCATCAGCTGCAGCGCCTGCGGCGGCAGCAGCTCCTCGGTCATGCGGGTCGCGGCCGTCGGCGAGATGATGTTGACGCGGATGTCGTTCTTGCGGCCCTCTTCCGCAAGCACGTTCATCAGGCCGACCATGCCCGACTTCGCCGCGCCGTAATTGGCCTGGCCGAAATTGCCGTAGAGGCCGGAGGACGAGGTCGTCAGCACGATGCGACCGTAATTGCGGTCGCGCATGCCGGCCCAGGCCGCCTTGCAGCAATAGAAGGTGCCGACGAGGTGCACGTCCAGCACCTTCTGGAAATCGGCCGCCTCCATCTTGCCGAATGACTTGTCGCGCAGAATGCCGGCATTGGCGCACAAGAGGTCGACGCTGCCCCATTCCTTGGTGGCGCGCTCGACCATGGCGGTGACCTGTTCGAAGTTCGAGACATCAGCGCCGTCGGCCATCGCCGTGCCGCCGGCCTTGCGAATTTCCTCGACCACGGCTTCGGCCGGCGACAGCGAACCGCCGGTGCCGTCGCGCGCGCCGCCGAAATCGTTGACGACGACTTTGGCGCCGCGGCTCGCCAGCCCCAGCGCATGCGCCTTGCCAAGACCATTGCCCGCGCCGGTGACGATGGCGACGCGTCCGTCGAACCTGATTGCCATGAGTGCAGTTCCTGCTTCCTTCTTCCTTCTCTCCTTGCGGGAGAAGGTGGCGCGAAGCGCCGGATGAGGGGTTTGCTTCTACGAGCGAGTCCGCGGAGAGAGACTCCCTCACCCGCCTCGCGTCCCGCGAGGCACCCTCTCCCACAAGGGGAGAGGGTGAACCCCGCTCTGGGTTGCTTTTTGAGCAGCGATGGGTTGCCGGGTCAAGCCCAGCCACGACAGGCGGAGTTACGCGAAATAGATCAACCCCAGCCAGTCCGCGGCCAGCGCCGGCTTGTCCTCGCCTTCGATCTCGACCGTGACGTTGGTGCGGGACTGCAATTCGTTCGGCTTGCGCAGCTTGGTTTCCGCCAGCACGAAACGGCCGCGGATGCGCTTGCCCGCGCGCACCGGCGAGATGAAGCGCAGCTTGTCGAAGCCGTAATTGACGCCCATCGTGGTGCCGGCGATCGCCGGCATCACTTCATAGGACATCACCGACAACATCGACATGGTCAGGAAGCCGTGCGCGATGGTGGTGCCAAACGCGGTTTCCTTCCTGGCGCGCTCCGGATCGATGTGGATGAACTGGTGATCCTCGGTGACGTCGGCATAGGTGTCGATGCGGGGCTGGTCGATCAGATGCCATGACGACACGCCGATCTCCTTGCCGACCAGGGCCTGATAGGCCTCGAGCGTGATCGGCGGCGACTTCCAGATTTGGTTCATTTGGTCACTCCTGGTGCCGTCATTCCGGGGCGATGCGGAGCATCGAGCCCGGAATCCATCGCGCCGCAGAGCCTGCTGCGAAATGGATTCCGGGCTCGCGCTTCGCGCGCCCCGGAATGACGAAATCTCACTAACTTTCGCCCCGTGCCTTCACCAGCTCCGGAAAATCCTCCTCACGGAATTCGCGGCCGCGCAGGGGATCGTCGCGATCGTCGTCGCGTTCGAGCCGTCGTAGCTGCACGCGACGGATTTTGCCAGAGATCGTCTTCGGCAGCTCGGTGACGATTTCGAGGCGGCGGATACGCTTGAACGGAGCCAGCCGGCTATGCAGATGCCTGAAGATGGAGAGTGCCGTCTCCGGCGTCCGCTCCGTGCCCGAGGTCAGCAGCACGAAGGCCTTGGGAACGGCAAGGCGGATCGGGTCCGGGCTCGGCACCACCGCGGCTTCCGCGACGAGCTCGTGCTCGAGCAGCACGCTCTCGAGCTCGAACGGGCTGATGCGGTAATCGGACGACTTGAACACGTCGTCGGAGCGGCCGACGAAGGTGAGATAGCCCTCGTCGTCCTCGAACACGACGTCGCCGCTGCGATAGAGCTCGCCTTCGGCGCCGGACAGCTTGCCGTCGTCGCCCTGGTAACCCTGCATCAGGCCGGCGGGCCGCGCGGCGCCGAGCACCAGTGTGACCTCGCCTTCCCTGGCGGGATGGCCGTCGGCGTCGCTGATCTGCACGCGATAGCCCGGCAGCGGCCGGCCCATCGAGCCGATCTTGATCTTCTGACCCGGCGAGTTGCCGGCGAGCGCAGTGGTTTCGGTCTGGCCATAACCGTCGCGGATGGTGAGGCCCCAGGCCGCCCGCACCTGGTCGATCACTTCAGGGTTGAGCGGCTCGCCGGCGCCGCAGACCTCGCGCAAGCTCACCTTGAACGCGGCCAGATTCTCCTGGATGAACAGCCGCCACACCGTCGGCGGCGCACACAGCGTGGTGACGCCGCAGCGGCCGATGGTGGCGAGCAGGCCTTTCGCATCGAAGCGCGGCTGGTTGACCACGAACACGGTCGCGCCCGCATTCCACGGCGCGAAGAAGCAGCTCCAGGCGTGCTTGGCCCAGCCGGGCGAGGAAATGTTGAGATGGACGTCCCCGGGCTTCAGCCCGATCCAGTACATGGTCGAGAGATGGCCGACGGGATAGCTGCGCTGGCTGTGCCGGACGAGTTTCGGCTTCGCCGTCGTGCCCGAGGTGAAATAGAGCAGCATCGGGTCGTCGGCGTTGGTTAAACCGTCGGCAGCAAAACTTTCGGAAGCCTTTGCCGCGTCATCGTATGACAGCCATCCGTCGGAGGCCGCGCCGACCGCGATGCGAGCGATGTTGTCCACACCAAGGCTCGCAAATTTCGCGACCTGATCCTCGGCGGCAACCACCGCCTTGGCCTTTCCGCGATCGAGCCGGTCGCGTAGCTCATCCGCCGTGAGCAGCGTGGTTGCGGGAATCACGACGACGCCGAGCTTCATCGCCGCCAGCATGGTCTCCCACAGCGGAACCACATTGCCGAGCAGCAGCAGCAGATGATCGCCGCGCTTTAGGCCTTGCGCGCGGAGGAAATTCGCGACTTGGTTGGAGCGCTTGGAGAGCGCCGCAAAGGATAGCTTTGTCTGGCGGTCCTGTGCGGCATCGACGATCCAGAGCGCGGGACGATCCCTGCTCTCCGCATTGGTTGCCAGCTCGGCGTCGAACCAGTCGAGTGCCCAGTTGAAGGGGACCGGATCCGGCCAACGGAAGTCTTGGACCGCCGTCTCGTAATCCGTGCGATGTTGCAGAAGGAACGCGCGCGCTTCCTGGAATGTCGTCATCAAGCTTTCCCGGCCAGACTCCTAACGTGCTTGATAATTCCGGAAAAATCCACCCCACCCTGGCCGGCTGCGTCGAAAGACTGATAGATCTCCTGCGCATGCTTGCCGAGCGGCGTGGCGGCACCGGCAGCCTTGGCGGCATCCTGCGCCAGCGTCAAATCCTTCACCATCAGCGCCGAAGCGAAGCCCGGCTTGTAGTCGTTGTTGGCGGGCGAGGTCGGCACCGGGCCCGGCACCGGGCAATAGGTCGTCAGCGACCAGCACTGGCCCGAGGAGGTCGAGGCGACGTCGAACAGCGCCTGATGCGAAAGACCGAGCTTCTCACCGAGTGCAAAGGCCTCGCTGACAGCGATCATGGAGATGCCGAGGATCATGTTGTTGCAGATTTTTGCCGCCTGGCCGGCGCCGGCGCCGCCGCAATGCACGATCTTCTTGCCCATGTTCTCCAGCACCGGCTTGGCCGCGGCAAACGCCTTCTCCTCCCCGCCGCACATGAAAGTGAGCGTCGCGCCCTTGGCGCCGCCGGTGCCGCCGGAGACGGGCGCATCGACCGAAAGCACGCCGTGCTTCGCGGCCAGCACATGTGCGGCCCTCGCGCTCTCGACGTCGATGGTGGAGCTGTCGATGATCAGCGCGCCCTTGGTCATGGCAGGAACGACCTCGTTCCAGACACCGAGCACGTGCTTGCCCGCGGGAAGCATGGTGACGACGACATCGGCGCCTTTCACCGCAGCGGATGCACTGTCGGCAATGCCGGCGCCATCGGCCTTGGCCTGATTACGCGAGGCTTCGACGAGGTCGAATGCCACCACCTTGTGGCCGGCCTTGACGAGGTTAGCCGCCATCGGGCCACCCATGTTGCCCAGACCAATGAATGCGATCGTGGCCATTGTCGTTTCCTCCGCTGTCGCGTTGTTTGTTAAGTAAACTTCAGCTCGTCTGCGCCGATCTCGGCGAGATACGGCGCCAGCATCTCCGGCGTCACATCCTCGATTCTTCGCGGCGACCAGGTCGGGTTGCGGTCCTTGTCGATCACGGCGGCGCGCACGCCTTCGCGAAAATCATCGCTGCGGAAGACTTCCAGCGCGGCGCGGTATTCCCGCACCAAACACTCCTCCAGGCTCGATGAAGCGCGCGCGAGCCGCAAGAGCTTCAGCGTCACCACCATGCCGCGCGGCGATTTTTCGTTGAGCGTCTTGAGCGTGGCCAGCGCGAAGTCGGAGCCGTCGCGCTCGAGCGCCGCCACGATGTCCTCCATGCGGTCGAAACCGAACAGCGCGTCGATGACAGGCTCCTTCGCGGCCACGGGCCCCCCGATCTCGGCGGTTGAAAAGCTGCCGATGAGCTTGCTCACGTCGGTGGCGGTCGCGCCGGAACCCAGCTTCGTCAGGGCCTCGCGCAGCTCGGGCAGCTTCACCGCCGGCACGACCCAATCGGCGAACTTGGCATGGATCGCATCCGGCCCGTTCATGGTCTGGCCGGTCAGCCCGAAATAGGTGCCGATCTCGCCCGGCGAATGCGCGAGCAGATAGGTGCCGCCGACATCGGGGAAGAAGCCGAGACCCACTTCGGGCATAGCGAGCCTGGTGCGATCGGTGACGACGCGGTGGCTGGCGTGGGCGGACAGACCGACGCCGCCGCCCATCACGATGCCGTCCATGAAGGCGACATATGGCTTCGGAAATTTCTTGATCCGGGCGTTGAGGATGTATTCCTCGCGCCACAGGATCTTGCCGAGGTCGCCGTTCACCTTCGAGCTTTCCCAAAGCGCGCGGATGTCCCCGCCGGCGCAGAGCCCGCGCTCGCCGGCACCTTGCAGCACGATCACGGCGACTTCAGGATCGGCCTCGAAGCGATCGAGTGCCTTGTCGATGTCGCGAAACATCTCCAGCGTCACGGCATTGATCGCCTTGGGACGGTTGAGCCTGATGATGCCGGCCGCCCCCTCGACGCGGGCGATGAGATCGCCTTCTTCCACCCCGCTCATCGCGCGCCCTCGATCAGTTTGCGCGCTACGATGAGCCGCATGATTTCATTCGTGCCTTCGAGGATCTGGTGCACGCGCAGATCGCGCACGATCTTCTCGATACCGTACTCGCTGAGGTAACCGTAGCCACCGTGAAGCTGCAGCGCATGGTTGGCGACCTCGAAGCCGACATCGGTGCCAAACCGCTTGGCCATCGCGCACAGCATGGTGGCGTCGGGGTCCTTGCGGTCCAGCGCCGCCGCGGCACGCCACAGGAAGGTGCGGGCGGCCTCGAGCTCGATCGCCATGTCGGCGAGGCGGAATTGCAGGGCCTGGAATTCGTCGAGACGCTTCCCGAACGCCTTGCGCTCCTTCATGTAGGCGCGCGCCTTGTCGAGCGCAGTTTGGGCACCACCAAGAGAACACGCCGTGATGTTGAGGCGGCCGCCGTCGAGGCCGGCCATCGCGATCTTGAAGCCCATGCCCTCTTCGCTCAGCCGATTGGCGACCGGCACGCGGGCGTTCTCGAACATCACCGCACGGGTCGGCTGCGCGTTCCAGCCCATCTTGCGCTCGTTGGCGCCGAAGGAGACGCCCGGCGTCTTGCCGTCGATGACGAGGGTCGAGATGCCGCCGGGACCGTCACCGCCGGTGCGCACCATCGCCACCAGCAGATCGGTGCCGCCGGCGCCGGAGATGAACTGCTTCTGGCCGTTGAGGACGTAATGGTCGCCGTCGCGCACCGCGCGGGTGCGCAGCGCCGCTGCGTCCGAGCCGGCGCCCGGCTCGGTCAGGCAGTAGCTGGCGATCAGCTCCATGGTGCAGAGCTTTGGCAGCCATTGATGGCGCTGGGTGTCGCTGCCGTAGGCGTCGATCATCCAGGACGCCATGTTGTGGATGGAGATGAAGGCCGAGGTGGTCGGGCAGCCGGTCGCCAGCGCCTCGAAGATCAGCGCCGCGTCGAACCGCGTCATCGCGGAGCCGCCGACATCGTCGCGAATGTAGATGCCGCCCATGCCGAGCGTCGCGGCCTCGCGCATGACGTCGACGGGGAAATGCTTCTCCTCGTCCCAGCGCAACGCATGCGGCGCGATCTTCTCCGCCGCAAACGCGAGTGCCATGTCGCGAACCGCGATCTGATCCTCGTTCAGAGCGAACTGCATCTCAAAGCCCCCGCCGGGATAGGGTCACTTCTCCCCGGAGGGGAGAGGTCGATTTGCGCAGCAAATCGGGCGAGGGGGTGCTGCTCCCATGAGAGACCGTAACCCCTCACCCGCGCCTTCGGCGCGACCTCTCCCGAAGGGAGAGGTGTTGTCCCGACGCCGCTGCAGCTCACGCCGACCGCGTCACTTCATCAGCGGGATCGAGAATTCCGCACCTTCCTTGACGCCGGACGGCCAGCGCGAGGTCACGGTCTTGGTCTTGGTGTAGAAACGGACCGAATCCGGACCGTGCTGGTTGAGATCGCCGAAGCCCGACTTCTTCCAGCCGCCGAAGGTGTAATAGGCGATCGGAACCGGGATCGGCACGTTGATGCCGACCATGCCGACGTTCACCTTGGCCGCGAAGTCGCGCGCGGCATCGCCGTCGCGGGTGAAGATGGCAACGCCGTTGCCGTAGTCGTGCTCCGACGGCAGCGCCAGCGCTTCCTTGTAATCGTGCGCGCGCACCACCGAGAGCACCGGGCCGAAAATCTCTTCCTTGTAGATCCGCATGTCCTTGGTGACGTTGTCGAACAGCGAGCCGCCAAGATAGAAGCCCTTCTCGTAGCCCTGCATCTTGAAGCCGCGGCCGTCGACCGCGAGCGTGGCGCCTTCCTTGATGCCGATGTCGATGTAGCTCTTGACCTTCTCGACCGCCTCGCGCGTGACCAGCGGACCGTAATCGGCGGACGGATCGATCGAGGTGCCGATCTTGAGGCTCTCGACGCGCGGGATCAGCTTTTCCATCAGCCGATCGGCAGTGGACTTGCCGACGGGGACCGCGACCGAGACAGCCATGCAGCGCTCGCCGGCCGAGCCGTAGCCGGCGCCAATCAGCGCGTCGACCGCCTGGTCCATGTCGGCGTCGGGCATGATGATGGCGTGGTTCTTGGCGCCGCCGAAGCACTGGCAGCGCTTGCCGGTTTGCGCGGCGCGCTCGTAGATGTACTGCGCGATCGGGGTGGAGCCGACGAAGCCGATGGCCTTGATGTCGGGGTCGTCGAGGATGGCGTCGACCGCCTCCTTGTCGCCGTTGACGACATTGAGGATGCCGGCCGGCAGGCCCGCTTCCATCATGAGCTCAGCGAGCAGCATCGGCACGCCGGGATCGCGCTCTGACGGCTTGAGGATGAAGGCGTTGCCGCAGGCGATCGCCGGCGCGAACTTCCACATCGGGATCATCGCCGGAAAATTGAACGGGGTGATGCCGGCGACGACGCCGAGCGGCTGGCGCATCGAATAGATGTCGATGCCGGGACCTGCTCCTTCCGTGTATTCGCCCTTCATCAGGTGCGGGATGCCGCAGGCGAACTCCGCGACCTCGAGGCCACGCTGGATGTCGCCCTTGGCGTCCGGCACGGTCTTGCCGTGCTCGCGGGCCAGCAATTCGGCGAGCTTGTCGTAGTCGCGCTGCACCAGCTCGAGGAACTTCATCATGACGCGGGCGCGGCGCTGCGGGTTGGTGGCGGCCCATTCTGGCTGCGCGGCGCGCGCGTTCTCGACGGCGGCGCGGACCTCGGCCTTGGACGCCAGCGCCACCTTGGCCTGAACGTCACCGGTCATCGGCTCGAAAACGTCGGCGGTGCGGCCAGAGGTGCCCTTGACCTCCTTGCCACCGATGAAATGTCCGATTGAACGCATGGAATGATCTCCTGAGGTCCGAGCCTGAACGCTTTGACAAATCCTATTGACCTGCATTTTATAGGATTCAAGTCTGAGATAATGCACCATAGATGTGCGAAAATGCTGGATCAAGGCGCTATCGACTGGGACGACTTTCGCTTCGTGCTGGCCATCGTGCGGGGCGGCTCGGTCTCGGCTGCGGCCAAACAGCTGGGCGTCGACCATGCCACGGTGATCCGCCGGGTCGACCGGCTGGAAAGGCACCTGTCGGCAAAACTGTTTGACCGGCGCAAGACCGGCTATCTCCTCACCGAGGCCGGCCAGCGCGTCGCCGACAGCGCCGAAGCCATGGAATCCACCATCGTCGCCAACCAGGAGCAGGTCGGCGGCTCGGTGGCGCGGCTGACCGGCACGGTGCGGATCGGGGCACCCGACGGCTTCGGCACCGCCTTCCTGGCGCCGCGGCTGACGCCGTTCGCCGACCGTTATCCCGATCTCGACCTGCAATTGGTGGCGACCGCGCGGCTATTCAGCCTCTCCAAGCGCGAGGCTGACATCGCCATCAGCCTGACCATGCCCAAGGAGGGCCGCATCGTCGGCCGCAAGCTGCTCGACTACCGCCTCGGCCTCTATGCCGCGCCCGCCTATCTCGACCGCTTTCCAATGATCACCTCGCGCGAGGTGCTGCCGCAGCACCGCTTCGTCGGCTACATCGAGGAGCTCCTGTTCACGCCGGAGCTCGATTATCTGCCGCAGGTGTCGCCGCGGATCTCCGCGCGCTTCCGCAGCGCCAATCTGATCGCCCAGCTCAATGCCACGCTCTCCGGTTTCGGCATCGCGGTGCTGCCCCACTTCATGGCGACCGACTATCCGCAACTGGTTCCGGTGCTGCCCGACGAGATCTCGATCACGCGGACGTTCTGGATGCTGATGCACGCCGACAGCAAGGATCTGGCGCGCATCCGCGCGGTGGCGGATTACATCGGCGAGATCGTCGAGCGCGAGCGGGCGTTGTTTGCGGGGCGGTAGCACCGCGTCGTAGTCCTGTAGGGTGGGCAAAGGCGCAGAGCGCCGTGCCCACCATATCTCTCCGATAGCAACGAAGTCGTGGGCACGCTTCCGCCTTCGCTCTTCGAGCTACGGCGGACAAGTCGCTTTGCCCACCCTACAGGACCCCGCCTAGGTCTTCGCCTTCTTCGTCACCGCCACCTTCGGCTCGCGCTTTGCGCCCTCCAGGGCAACGTCCCGGCCCGCCTTCAGCACCTCGTCGGACAGCTCGCTCGACCCCGCGATACGCGCGAGCAGCATGGTGCCGGCCATCGTCGCCAGCGTCGCGATCGCCTGCTTGCGTGCGGCCTTGCGCGGCAGGTTCGGGATGTAGTCCGCCAACAGCTCGATCATCTCGTCGAGCTTGCCGGCAAAGGCCTTGCGCGCCTTCGGGCTCTCGCGGGCGATCTCGGCACCGAGGGCGGGAATCGAGCAGCCATGGCCGGGATTGTCGCGATGCAGCGCCGAGAGATAGGCCTCCGCGATCAGCGCCAGCCGCTTTTCCGGCGAAACCTCGTCGGTGATCTTGCGCCAGTGCTCCATCGAGCGGTCCATCGCATAACCGAACGCCTCGATCACCAGCGCCTCGCGGGAGTCGAAATGCGCGTAGAAGCCGCCATGG
Organism: Bradyrhizobium sp. WBOS07; assembly: GCF_024585165.1. Lineage (NCBI taxonomy): Bacteria > Pseudomonadati > Pseudomonadota > Alphaproteobacteria > Hyphomicrobiales > Nitrobacteraceae > Bradyrhizobium > Bradyrhizobium sp. WBOS07. The sequence continues at coordinate 6,625,726 of NZ_CP029008.1, read as the reverse complement.
GTCAGGCCGGCCTCCTTCATCAGATCGGCGACGCCGATGCCGTGGGCGCCCTTCTCGCGCAGCCGCACGGAAGCCTTCCTGACGATACGGTCGTGGGTTTCCTGCTTGTGTTCCCGGGAATAGCGCATGCGGGTCTCATTGAATGTCGGAAATCATTTCATAACACGCGGAGGCCGAAATGGCTGCATTAATTCATGTTAAGTTGCTGCCGATCATGGAAAAGGTTGCAGTTGCATGCACCGCGAGGGCGCCCTTGCCGTCGCGGACGAAGCCCTCGGTGTAGCTGGTCTGCCGCCCCAGCTTGATCACCTTGCCTTCGGCCGAGATCAGCCCGGAACGGACCGAGAGCGGACGCAGGAACGCCAGCTTCAAGTCCAGGGTCACCGAGCTCTGGCCGGCCTCGAGCCGGGTCGAAATCGCACAGCCCATGGCGGTATCGAGCAGCGCCGCGGCGGTCGCGCCGTGGATGAGGCCGATGGTGTTCTCAAGATCCTCACGCGGCTCCAATTCCATGACAATCCGGCCTGGCTCGACCACGGCCATGGTGAAGCCGATCAGTTTCGCGAAAGGCGGCGGCGGCAGTCGGCCGTCGCGAATGCCCAGCATGGCGTCCATGCCGGACAGCGCCATGGCCGCTCTCGCCACCGGCGCAGGCACCTGCCAGTCCACCACACGCTCACGCCGCTGCGCCGGCGAAAACAGGTCGAGTTGATCGCTAGGGGTCATAGACGCCTCTTTGAATGATGTACGTCATACTACGCCGCGGACTTCGCGCTGGCAACTGGCGACTTGACAAGCCGGGGATTTCGGCCCGGAAGTAACACCGACCGCTGCGCCTTGTGCGCGCCACCAAAGCCGACCGGGATCCCAAGATGGAAATGCTCAACCACCATTGCGGCGTAACGCGCGATGCGCGCGGCGTCGTCCATGTCGCGATCTGCAATGCCGGCCCGCTCAACATTCTCGGCTCGCCGGTGACCGATGCCGTGCGCGAGGGCTTGCAGCAGCTCGGCTCCGACCGCAGCATCCGCGTCGTGGTGCTGCGCGGCGCGAGCGAGAGGAGCATGATCGGCGGCGCCGACATCAAGGAGATGGCAAAACTCGACCAGGCATCGGCCGAGGCCTTCATCAGCCGCCTGCGCGATCTCTGCGAGGCCGTGCGCGCCTTCCCCGCCCCGGTCATCGCGCGGATGCCCGGCTGGTGCCTCGGCGGCGGACTGGAAGTGGCGGCGGCCTGCGACTTCCGGATCGCGGCGCGTGACGCGCATTTCGGCATGCCGGAGGTGCGCGTCGGCATCCCCTCGGTGATCCACGCGGCCCTGCTGCCGCGCCTGATCGGCTGGGCGCGCGCGCGCTGGTTGGTGATGACGGCGGAGAATATCGACGCAGCCACCGCGCTGGCCTGGGGCCTCGTCGACAAGGTCGCGCCGGAGGGCGGGCTCGATGCCGAGGTCGAGCACCTCGTGAAGGCATTGCTTGAATGCGGCCCCGAGGCGCTGCGGTCGCAGAAGGCGCTGCTGCGGCAGTGGGAAGAGCTGCCGCTGACGGAGTCGGTGAACCTGAGCGTGAAGGTGTTCGGCGAGTCGTTTTTGACCGACGAGCCGACGCGGCTGATGGGCGCGTTTGTGAACCGGAAGCGGTAGGCGCACCAAAGACGGTGTCGTGCCCTGCGAAGGCGGGGCATCCAGTACGCCGTGGCTTCTCGGATCTAGCCGCACCGCCTCTGGAATACTGGATCACCCGCCTTCGCGGGTGACGACAGCGTGCCGTGAAGAAGCATTCCCTTCACTCGACCGACCAAATCTCATCCTCATCACGACATTTTCTCATCCCGGCCGCGGTTGCATTTTTTGCGCCGCATCATATGATGACCATAATCTTACCCACCATCGCCAGGGAGTTCCGTCATGGCCGAAGCCGCCGATCCCGTCGTCATCGTCTCCGCCGCCCGTACCCCGCTCGGCCGCTTCATGGGCGAATTGTCGCCGCTTGCCGCGCACAAGCTCGGTTCGCACGTGATCGGGGCGGCGCTGGAGCGCGCCAAGCTCGCGCCGGAGAAGGTCGACGAGGTCTTCATGGGCTGCGTGCTGCCGGCGGGACAAGGCCAGGCGCCGGCGCGGCAGGCGGCCCGCAGCGCCGGCTTGCCCGATGCCACCGGCGCCACCACCGTCAACAAGGTCTGCGGCTCCGGCATGAAGGCGACCATGCTGGCGCATGACATCATCCGCGCCGGCTCGGCCGACATCGTCGTCTCCGGCGGCATGGAGAGCATGAGCAATGCGCCATATCTGCTGGCCAAGGCGCGCGGCGGCTATCGCGTCGGCCATGACCGTATCATCGATCACATGATGATGGACGGCCTGGAGGATGCCTACGAAACCGGCCGCTCCATGGGCGATTTCGGCGAGGCCACCGCGGAAGCCTACCAGTTCACCCGCAAGGACCAGGACGCCTACGCCATGGAGACGCTCACCCGCGCCCGCAAGGCGGTCGAGGGCGGCGCGTTCAAGGCCGAGATCGCGCCGATCACGCTGAGCGAGAAGGCGGGCCCCCGCATCGTTTCCAATGACGAGCATCCGTTGAAGGTCGACCCCGCCAAGATTCCGGGCCTCAAGCCTGCATTCCGCGCCAACGGCACGATCACGCCGGCGGCCTCCTCCGCCAATGCCGACGGAGCCGCGGCCCTGGTGCTGACCAAACGCTCGCTTGCCGATCGGAACGGGCTGCCGGTTCTCGCCGAGATCCGGGGTCACGCCACCCACAGCCAGGAGCCGCAATGGTTCACCACGGCGCCGATCCCGGCGATCCGCAAGCTGCTGGACAAGGTCGGCTGGGCTACCTCCGACGTCGACCTGTTCGAGATCAACGAGGCCTTCGCCGTGGTGGCGATGGCGGCGCAGCGCGATCTCGGCATTCCCCGCGAAAAGCTGAACGTCAACGGCGGCGCCTGCGCGCTCGGCCATCCCATCGGCGCCACCGGCGCGCGGTTGATCGTGACGCTGCTGCATGCGCTGGAGGCGCAGAACCTCAGGCGCGGCGTCGCCGCGCTGTGCATCGGCGGCGGCGAGGCCACGGCCATCGCCGTCGAGCGGCCGGTCCGCTGACCTCGATGTCTGAAATTGAGGGAAGTCTGGCATTTCAGACTTTCCTCGCCTGTGCCAGATTGCAACGATGATGCGGGTCCCCATGGGGCTCGACAACCATGATTGAGGCCCGATGATCTCGAACTGGCTCGCGGCAGCACTGTCCCGCCGCAACATCCATTACGGTTGGGTGATGGTCGGCGTCACCTTCCTTGCCGCGCTGATCAGCGCCGGCACGGTCGGCGCGCCCGGCGTGTTCATCGTTCCGCTGCAGAAGGAGTTCGGCTGGAGCACGGCGGAAATTTCCTCGGCGCTGTCGATCCGCTTCATCCTGTTCGGACTGATGGCGCCGTTCGCGGCCGCCCTGCTCAACCGCTATGGCCTGCGCAACGTCACGCTGGTTGCGCAGCTGATCGTCGTCTCGGCCCTCGTCGCCTCGCTCGGCATGACCGAGGTCTGGCAGCTCATCGCGCTCTGGGGCGTCGTGATCGGGATCGGCACCGGCATGACCGCCCTGGTGCTGGGCGCGACGATCGCGACGCGCTGGTTCGCGGCAAGACGCGGCCTCGTCGTCGGCATCATGACCGCGAGCGTCGCCACCGGCCAGCTCGTGTTCCTGCCGCTGCTCGCGAGCCTCACCGAACGCTACGGCTGGCGGCTCGCGCTCGGCTTTGTCTGCGTCATGCTCGGCGTTTCCGCACTGGCCGTACTGCTCGCAATGCGCGACCGGCCGAGCGATGTCGGCCAGCGTCCGTTCGGCGACGAAGGCACCGAACCCCTGCCCGCGCCGCCCGTCAGCCACGGCTCGATCACCGCGGTGGCGCTCGGCACGCTGGCCGACGCCTCGAAGTCGACCGCGTTCTGGATCCTGTTTGCGACCTTCTTCGTCTGCGGTGCCTCGACCAACGGCCTGGTCCAGGTGCACCTGATCCCGATGTGCCTCGATTTCGGCATCCCTCAGGTGCAGGCCGCTAGCCTGCTCGCCGCGATGGGCATCTTCGACTTCTTCGGCACCATCATGTCGGGCTGGCTGTCGGACCGCTACGACAACCGCCATCTGCTGTTCTGGTATTACGGCCTGCGCGGGCTCTCGCTGATCTTCCTGCCCTTCACCGATTTCTCGTTCTACGGCCTCTCGCTCTTCGCGCTGTTCTACGGGCTCGACTGGATCGCGACCGTGCCGCCCACGGTGCGGCTCACCGCGCAGAAATTCGGCCCCGAGCGCGCCAACCTGGTGTTCGGCTGGATCTTCGCCGGCCATCAGCTCGGCGCCGGCGCCGCGGCGTTCGGGGCAGGCTTCTCGCGAACAGTCTATCAGAGCTACCTGCCCGCGTTCTTCATCGCCGGCGCGCTCTGCGTGTTCGCCGCCCTGATCGTGCTGGCGCTGTCGCGGCAACCGAAGACCGAGCCGAAGCCGGCGATGGCGTAAGGTCGTGGAGGCCATTGAGCTCCTGGTGCGCAACGTGCACCGGGAGACGGGAACCGACAACTCGTCTCGTCATTGCGAGCGCAAGCGAAGCAATCCAGTCTGTTTCCGCGGAGGGAGGCTGCAAGGGCGCGGATGGCTAAGACAAACCCGACCCATGACGCTGCCGGTGCAGTGCCCCTTCACATGCGATGATCCGCCTACCCCGGCCCCGGCATGTTGCCTGCGAACTGCGGATAGCATTCGCGCAGCTCCTCGCGGATCCGGCCCCGGATCAAGGCCAGCGTCGCCTCATCCGGCGACGGCGTCGTGACATCACATTGCTCGTTGTCGTAGGCGAAGCCCGTGGTGCCGCGAATGTCGCGCCAGTCATATCCGGGATGGGTGCTCTCGAGGCGAAAGCGTCCCGCCTCGCGCGCGAAGGAAAACAACGCCGCGTTGGTCAGCAGCGCATGCGGGCCGCCGCGCCGATAGACCGTCTCGTCGGTGACGCCAGGCGCAGACACGAAGTCGACGCGCTCCACCAGGGAGCGCAGGCTGTGCTCTTCCCGAAACAGGACGACCCGCGGAACGAGGAAATAGAGGTAGGCGGAGCCGAACGAGCCGGGCCACCTGACCGGATTGTTCGGATAGTCGCCGGTGCCGACGAGATTGACGTTGCCCTGGCCGTCGATCTGGCCGCCGCCAAGGAAAAAGGCGTCGAGGCGTCCCTGCGCGGCGCAATCGAACAGCTCCTCAGCACCGCCGGTGAACGAATTGTGCTTGACCGAGCCGAGGATCGAGACCTGCAGGCGCTCCAGTCCGTCACGCTCGTTGAGCGCACGCAGCAGCATCGCTCCCGCCGCGGGCATCGGCGAGGATTGACCGACCGCAACATGCCGCACGCCTTTCAGCAGCCGCGAGATCGTGTAGATCATCAACTCGCGGCTGGTGCACGGCTCGCTCATGCCGCGCTCCTCGAACACCGGATGTAGGCCTGGAAGCCTTCCGGCGAGCGCGCCGCGCGCGCGTACTTCTCGACCTCCTGCCCGTCCCTGGGATATTCGGCGTAGAGCCCGGTGGGCCACCCGCCGTTCTTCAGCTCCGCCACCGCGCTGACGTAGATCGCCGGCAGGACGCCCGCGGCCATCTTCTCGTCGTCGAGCAGCGAGACCTCGGAAATGCGCTCGACGGTCACGAAGGCCTGCTTCGACGCGTGCGCGAGCAGCATCACCTCGCGCCGGCGCCCCAGCCGGACGTTGCCGAACCGGTCCGCTTCGGGCGCATGAAACAAGGCGATGTCGGGCTGGATCGCCGAGACCGCCACGATCTTCTCGCCGTCATCGAACGGATTGGAGATCAGCTTCCAATCGTCCCGTTTCTTCAGGACGTCACTGCCGATGATGCCGCGGATCGGCATGAACGGAACGCCCTTCTCGGCGGCCGACAGGCCTGCGAACACCGCGGGACAGGTCGCGTCGCGAAGGCGAATCGCTCCGTCGCGGACGGCCCGGCTGAAACATGGCGCGCCGCCCGCCTCGCCGAGACTGACCGCGCTGGTCTCCAGCGTCGCCACGGCACCGGCGCCGATGAGCATGTCGACCTGCATGCCGCCGATCGGCGCACAGACCACGTGCAGATCGCGGATGCCGCGCTCGATCAGCATCCGAACCAATCCCGGCGCCGCAGCGTAGTCGTCCGGTGCCAGACCAAGCTTGCACCCCGAGGGTATCATCTCCGCCATCTTCTGCGGCGTTACGAAATCCGTCATCTCTCCACCTCTCCCTCGCTTCCCAGGAGGCCGATCGAACAGGATCGACTTCCGGCTTCGCCCGCGGCACCTGAGCCGCGCGCCCCCGATCGTGAACGTGCGGACCCGGTCAGCCGCGTCCCATGCCGTAGAACTCCGCGTTCGGACGCATGCTGGTGACGTTGGCAAGCCGGTTGGAGAGGCCGAAGAAGGCCGTGATCGCGGCAATGTCCCAGACGTCCTCTTCCGTGAACCCGTGCGATTTCAGCGTGGCGAAATCGGATTCGGACACCTTGTAGGCCTCCGTCGAGACGCGGACGGCGAAGTCGAGCATCGCCTTCTGCCGATCGGTAATGTCCGCCTTGCGGTAATTGACCGCGACCTGATCGGCGATCAACGGATCCTTGGCGCGGATGCGCAGGATCGCGCCATGCGCGATGACGCAATATTGGCATTGATTGAGGTTGCTGGTCGCAACCACGATCATTTCCCGCTCGGCCTTGGTGAGGTTGCCCGGCTTGTCCATGAGCGCGTCGTGGTAGGCGAAGAAGGCGCGAAACTCGTCCGGCCGGTGCGCGAGCACCAGAAAGACGTTCGGAATGAAGCCGGACTTCTCCTGGACGGCCAGGATACGGGCCCGAATGTCGTCCGGCATGTCGGCGAGATCAGGGACAGGAAAGCGACTGATGGCAGGTGCCTGGGTCATGGCCTCAATTTCCTTAGGGCTGGTCCGTGGGAATTACTCCCCGTCGCCTTCTTCATGTCCTTGCGGCCGGGCCGTTGCAAGAAACCCACGGATGAATGCGTCGAGCGCGTCGGGGCGTCGTTCCAGCTTCGCCCGCGGCACCGTCCCCTCCCGGCCGATCCAGAAGAAATGCGCAAGGCCAACAATCAATGCCCGCTTCGATGTCGCAAGGCAATGCGGGTTGCTGTAGACCAGCCCCGCGCGCCGGTGGCGGTCTGGAGCACCGACAGTCCCCGCAGCATCAAGGGCCGGGCTTGTCCGGGCCATCCACGCCATTCCACGCAGCACAAAGAACGTGGATGCCCGGGCCTTCGCCGCGCCGAAGCGGCTTCGGCCGCGCAGGCGGGACAAGCCCGGGCACGACGCCGCTGCTAAATTCTAGCCGTGATTGCCCTGCCCGCTCCCGCGAGACTAACAGGTCTTCTGCTGCAAATGCTGGACGCAGGTGCAGGTGGTCACCCCTGTTCCATATTTCACGTCGTAATACGGAAAGCTGGTGGAGCCGCTCGGGCCGTTGGTCGAGCAGCGCGGAAATAGATAATAGCTGTCGGACAGCTTGACGGTGCCCGCGATGGTGAAGCCGAGATTGGGCGTGTAGTCGTAGGACACCTCGCTCAGGATGAGAGAGATATTGGCATTGGTGGTGCCGCCCGGTGCGGTAAAGGACGACAAGGTCATCTGCTGACCGACGGTTCGTGCGCCCGAGGCGCTTGTCGACTTGCTCCATCGCACCGTCGCATTGCCGTTGCTGTCGGTCGAGACCTGCGAGACCGTGATCGTCATCAGGGACGTGCTGCCATTCTTGACGGGATACGGCGCCATGATGGCAGTCGCAGCCGCGAGAATGCCATCCATTTGAGTCGTGCTGACGGCCGTGTTCTGCGTGATCATGTCGGCAACACTGTGCGCGGTGGCGCTGACCTTGACGTTCATGGAGAGCGCGTTGCCGAGCTCGACGCCGCCGACATAGAGCAACAGCATGAACGGCGTCACGATGGCGAACTCGGTCGCCGCAACGGCGCGAACATCGGTCAACAGGTGACGGGCGCGGGACGACAGGGCGGAGATCATCGGATGGCTCATGGCTCGTTCTGGAACGCGGCGGACGACATGATCAGCCGGTTGCCGTTGCTGAGGTTCGACAGGTTGAAACCGAGCGGACCGAGGACGACCGGCCACTCGTACATGATGCGGAGCACGACGATATCGCCGGGCTGACCCGGGTTGTATTGCCAGACGTTGGAGACCTTGCCCGAGCCGTCGTAGGTCAGGGTCGGCATCGCCGTGTTTGCGGAGGTCCACGAGGTCGCGACTTGCATGTCGACCATCATGCCGCTGCAGTTGAACAGGATCAGGATCTGGTCGCAGACCTTCTGCTTGAAGACGGCCTGGGTCATGTTCGCGGATTGGACCTGCCCGGTCATGACGAGGCGCGCCGACTGCCGCACGATGGATTCGAGCGTCTGCTGGGCGAAGAAGACCAGAAAGGTCTGGATCAGCGCGATGACGAGGGCGAGAAACGGCGCGGCGACGAGCGCGAACTCGACCGCCGTGGCGCCCCTGCTATCCCGCGCGAAACCGGCGCAGCGATCGCGGCGTCTCCTCATTGTGGCGGGGGATCCGGACATGGCCTCTTCCTACTGCACGAGGCTGGCCGTGCTGGACGCAACCTTGATGAACAGGTCCGTCAGTGCCTTGCTGATGTCGCCGCCATTCTGAACGTTTGCGTACAGGCCCGGCGACGCACAGGATTTAAGCCGTTGTGCGATCGTGCCCGTCGACGAGGTCGGGTTGTTGAACTGCGCGATCCGGCCGTTGTACCAGCCGTCGCTCGGCAGTTGCAGATACTCGGTGTAGAGGACCGCGATACGGATGTTCCGACTCTTGATGGTATCGCATACAGCGGTGTTGAGCGGTTGCTGGCATCGCAAAGTCGAGGTGTTGGCCTGCGGAAGCGGATAGGTGGCACTGGGATCGCAGCTGCCTCCCGTCTTTGGAATCAGCTTGTCCTCGACGCCGTCGGTGACAAGGAAGACCACTTCCTGCGGCGTACCGGCCGCGGTACCGTCGCCGGGATTGGGCATGACGGCATTGAGGTCCGTCAGCCCCTTCGAGATGTCGGTGCCGTAGTCGGTCGTGTAGATGCAGGCGCCCTTGCTGTCGAGAACGGGGCAGTTCTGATGGTCGACCTTCAGCAGCTGAATGTTGCCGATCTTCGTGCCGGCGGTGGTCGGGGTGGTCAGCGTCTGGATCGTATTCAAGGCGTAGTCGAAGGTGTAGATGGCGGCCTTGTAGGTCGTATTGTTGATCGCCGACATGCACTGCATAACGCCGCCCGTGGTGCCCGACTGCGGACAGGTCCACGGCCCGACCATCAATTGCTTGACGGCGTTGGTCACGAGATCGATCCGCAACGTGATGTTGTTCGCACGTGCGACCGTGAGATTGTCCTTGTTCGTCGAGCTGGGGTTTGCATTGTTGGGATGGGCCTCGTGGCAGGCGAATGCGCAATTCTTCGCGTAAGTGGGCTGGTTCTTCGTGGCGAGAACCATGTTGTCGATGTCTTTCTGGGTGGCCGCCAGCGCCATCGACGGAGAATCGTCCAGCAACAGGTAGAAATTCATGTTGGGGGCGCTGGACGCCTGCGCCGTCGCCGAACCCGCCACCTTCCAGGTCTGCTTGCCGAGCACGCCGGGGAAATTGTTGACCGATTCCGCAGCGTAAGCCACCGTGATGGTCCGCGACAGACCGACATCCGTGACCGTGACCGTCGGCGTCGGCACGGTGGCGAGCCCGGGAAGTTTCGCCTTCGCAGCGAAGACGGCAGCCGCCGTGTTCCGGATGGTGGCCTCGTCGGTCTGCGTCAGCATCGCGGGGCGCACGGCTGCGATCGCGGCCGCATCGGCGGCTGCGTTCAGCTGCTCGCGCTTGCGCAAAGCCAGCGTGTAGTCGAGCGTCATGCCCAGGAGAAAGATGATAGGAACCATCGTCAGCGCGAAGATGATGGCGACGTTGGCCTTCCGGTCTGTCGCGAAACAGAGCATTGCGCGGCGGAGCATGTCGTTCATCCTGGCCGCCGTCGTTGCGGCAGCGGTCCTTTCCTTGAAATCGCCGGACGAGGCCGCCGGGTTTCGATCCCTGCGCTCGCCCGTCACAGGCGGGATATGACGATGGCTCTCTTAATCAACGCTTACGGACAATCCGCAAAGAACAGCCGAAGCGGACCGGGATGTCTCATATCGAGAAGGCATCATTAATGTCGCTTGAATCCGGTCGCAGACATTGGCGCTAAACCCTAAGCATCGCCCCGTAGAAAACCGGAGTGACGTGCCGGCCGGCGGAGTGCCGCAGTCGCCCGGGTGCGGCCCGGATCAAACGGGAAATCCGAAGACGACCCCATGCCGCCTGCGCAGGCCTGCCCGTCTGGACACCCCGGGTGAGAGACATTTTGCCGTTAGACTCCACGGCGCAAACGTGGACAATGCTCTTACGCACGCCGCGTGCGCAGTGCACATCAAGATGCGCCAGGGGAAACAAATGCCGGTTGCCGGTCCGTCGTCCGAACCCATCATTCCAACCGTTCCGCTCACCGTCCCATTGCGCGATTCGCTGCGCGCGATCGTGGGTGAGAAAGGCCTTATCGAGGACGCGCACGGCATGCAGCCGTTCGTGACGGATTGGCGCGGATTGCTGGCTGGAAACGCCGGCGCGGTGGTTCGCCCCGGCAGCACCGAGGAAGTCGCGGCGGTGGTCCGGCTCTGCCACGAGCATGGGATCGCGATCGTGCCGCAGGGTGGAAACACCGGCCTGATGGGCGGCGCCACGCCCTGGCCCGCGCACACCGGCATCGTGCTGTCGCTCGGCCGCATGAACCGCGTGCTGGACATTGATGCCACCGGATACACTATGACGGTCGAGGCCGGCTGCGTGCTGCAGACCCTGCAGGAGACGGCAAGCCGGCACGACCGGTTCCTGCCCCTCAGCCTCGGCGCCCAGGGCTCGTGCATGATCGGCGGCAATCTGTCGACCAACGCCGGCGGCGTGCAGGTGCTCCGCTATGGCAATGCCCGCAATCTCGTGCTGGGTCTCGAGGTCGTGCTGCCGAGCGGCGAGGTCTGGGACGGCTTGCGCGCGCTCAAGAAGGACAATACGGGCTACGACCTCAAGCACCTCTTCATGGGCGCCGAAGGAACGCTCGGTATCATCACCAAGGCCGTGCTCAAGCTGTGGCCGGCGCCCAAGGACGTCTGCACGTCATGGCTGGCGATCCGGGATCCGCGCGCGGCGCTGGAGATCCTGTCGGAGGCCCACAGCGCATCCGAGGACAATGTCGGCTCCTGCGAGCTGATGAGCCGCGCCGCCGTCGACATGGTGCTTCGTAACATCCCCGGCACGCAGGATCCGCTCAAGGCGGACACGCCATGGTACCTCCTGCTCGAATGGTCGTCCGCGCGGGCGCGGCAGGACGGGACCGGCGGCATCGCCGAGAAGATGGAGCAGTTTCTCGCCGATCAACTCGAGGCCGGACGCGTGATCGACGCGGTCGTCGCCCAGACCGGACAGCAATCGCAGAACATGTGGCGCATCAGGGAGAGCGTCGCAGGGGCCTCGCGCGCCGAGGGGCCTGGGCTGAGCTACGACATCTCGGTGGCGATCTCCCGGATTCCGGAGTTCATCGATCTCGGGCTCAAGGCCGTGCTCGACATTCTCCCGACCATCCGGCCCTATCCTTTGGGGCACATCGGCGACGGCAATCTGCATTTCTCATTCATGGCCCCGGTGGGCATGGACCAGCAGACGCTGACGCAATACAAGGCCGCCATCACGCGGGCGGTGAACGACCTCATCACGTCCATGGACGGCTCGATCTCGGCCGAGCACGGTATCGGCATCGACAAGCTGGACGAGCTCAGCCACTATCGCTCCAAGACCGAACTCGACATCATGCGCACCATCAAGCGCGCGCTCGATCCGCAGAACATCATGAATCCCGGCAAGGTGCTGCGGCTGGGGTGAACGCCGCGCACCTTCGCCATCGTCTCAGCCGTGCGGATTGACGACTGTGTAGCCCCGCAGCGAGCGCGCGTGGATTCGCGTGGCGCGCCCGCCGGAATTGGCGTCGTACGCCATCCACGTGTCGCCGCCGAGATGCTGCTCCAGAACGAAGACATGGCCGCGGCGCGCCGCGACCATTCCCGGCGCCGGGGCCGCGCGCGGAAAGCGCAGCCAGTTGGACGCGAGATTCAATTCCGGCACAACACGGCCGAACACGCGCAAGGACGCACCGCAGCCGCAGAATGACGACGGGCAGCCGGCCGGGCGCCCCCCGACGACGCGCTCGCCGGAGACGCTGATCGTCGTGGCGGCGTTGCCGGTATCGGTCACGGTCATTTGCATCGAGCGATAGGCCTGCAAGGAAGCCTTCGGCAATGAAGCTCTCTGGATTGAAACCCCGGGAGCCCGCTCGCGACGCACCTGCGAGTGCGAGAAATCGCAGGGCATGGTGACGTTGCATTCGGGCGCTTGGACGATGCGATAGGGCCGCGCCTCGGCAGCGGCGGACATGGCTATAACGACGACGCACGCAGAAACAACTTGTCTTATCATTGCAGGACTCTTGGTTGGAGGGTCCTGCCCCGCTGCGGAGAAACCAATATTGGTTTGTCCGAAATGGGCCGAAAGGGCGGCAAAAAAAGCCTTTTACTTACGCCCTTTAACTTAGGTTATGTTCATATCGCGCCAAAGCCGCGCATGCGCATGGGCTCAACCGGGCTGCATGATCGCAGCCGCGATCTTCTCCGCCGACATCAACACCGGAAAATTGGTGTTGGCGCACGGCACCACCGGGAAGATGGAGGCGTCGACGACGCGCAGGCCCTGGATGCCCTTGACGCGGCCCTGGTTGTCGACCACCGCCATCGGATCGTCCGCGCGGCCCATGCGGCATGAACAGGAGGCGTGCCAGACGCCGATGGTGGCCTTGCGCACGAAGGCCTCCAGCGCATCGTCGTCGTTCATGACCTGATCGAAGGTGAAGCCTTCGACCACGAAATTGTCGATCATGTAATGGCGCAGCGCCGCCGGCCCGTCCATCAGGGCCGCGGCAATCGCGGTGAGGATCTTGTTCTTTGTGTTGACCACGCCGATCTTGCGCACCTTGTCGGTGTAGGCGGCCGGAAACGGCTTGTCCGTCACCTTCCTGACGACGTCGCTCATCTGGATCGCCGCCATCTTGCGAAAGCCGCTCATCAGGCGATCGAGATCGCGCCGGTCGGACAACAGGTTGAATTCGACGATCGGCTCGGCGGAGGGATCGCGCGAGGCGAGCTTCACCTGTCCGGTCTCCGAATAGGTCTTGTTGACGAAGGTCAGCAGCGAGCCGATCTGCTCACCAACCGCGTGCCAGGCCGATTTGGAGAGCAGGACCACGAACATGTCGCCCTTCGGCACACCGGCAAGACCCGAGGAGTAGCGCAGGCCCAGCTGCATGTGGCGCCTGGTGTGCTCGTTCATGCGCGCACCGCGGCGAACGAAGGAGGACAGCGAGATCGAGGGATGATCCATCAGGCGCTGGCCGACGCCCGGCAGTCCCATCAGCACCGGAATGCCCAAGTCCTTGAGATGGCCGACCGGCCCGATGCCGGCACGCAACAGATGCGCCGGCGAATGGATGGCGCCGCTGGAGAGGATGATCTCGCGTCCGCGGAATTCCTGCTCGCGTCCGTCGACGACGGCCTTCACGCCGACGCATTGCGTGCCTTCGAACAAGAGCTCGCGCACCTGCGTGTTGGTGGAGATCGTGAGATTGGCGCGCTTGCGGGTGTCGCGATCAAGATAACCCATCGCGGCCGAGACGCGCTGCTCGGCCTGGTTGGAGTGCGTCACCGGGAAGAAGCCGTCGACGAACTCGCCGTTCTGGTCCGGCAGGAACTGATGGCCGGCCTGCTGGAAGGCTTCGGCGAATGCCTGGGAATGCTTGGTCCAGTGCTCCCTCGGGATACGGCGAACCGGGATCTTGCCGTCCTTGCCGTGATAGGGACCGTCGAAATCGAGGTCGCGCTCGACCTTCTTGAAGAAGGGCAGCACCTCGTTCCACGTCCATCCTTCGGCGCCGCGCGCGTCCCATTCGTCGTAATCGGTCGGTGCGCCGCGATTGGCCATCTGGCCGTTGATCGAGGAGCCGCCGCCGAGCACGCGCGCCTGCTCGTATTTGCGCAAGGGTGGCCGCGCCTCGTTCGGATTGTTGTGGCTGACGACCTGGGTCGTGACCTTGAGCTCGGTCCAGTGGAAGCGCGGATCGAAATAGGCGGTGCCCGGATAGCTGTCCCGAATTTCAGCCGGCTCGTTGCCGGGCGGCGTGTCCTGTCCGGCCTCGCACAGCAGGACCCTGTTGGCGCTTCTGGCCGAAAGCCGGTGCGCCAGCACGGACCCTGCCGAGCCGCCGCCGACGATGATGAAGTCGTACACGATTGGCGTTTCCTGTTGTTCTTGTTGGGCGAGCTTAGCCCGTTATTGTTTTGCTGTGGAAGGATCTCGAACTGCGTCGGCGCCCACTTCTCTCGTGTCCCGGACGCGCTGCAACGCCTCGGGCGTTGCGGCGCAGAGCTGGGACCCAGGAGATCGCGAGCTCGCTGCTGCATGGGCCCCGGCTCTGCAGCGCACCGCTGAAGGAGCGGCGCGCTGCGTCCGGGGCACAGGATGCTACGGCCGGATCGAAAAATTCTCCGGCGGCCCCGGCTTACGCAGCGGCTCGGCGAGGCGCGCGAACTCGCACAGTAGCGATCGCGTCTTGCGGGGATCGATGATCTCCTCGACCCAGAATTTCTCGGCCGAGCGGAACGGCGAGCGCAGCTTGTTGAGGCGCTGCTGGATCTCCTCCAGCTTCGCCGCCTTGTCCTCGGCCGCATCGATGTCGGCGCGATAGGCGGCCTCGATGCCGCCCTCGAGCGGCAGCGAGCCCCAATAGGCCGACGGCCAGGCGTAGCGGATCGAGAAGCGATCGGCGGGCTGATGCACGACGCCGGCGACGCCGAAGGCGTTGCGCAGGATCACGGTGCACCAGGGCACCGTGGTCTGGTTCACCGCGGCCATGGCGCGGACGCCATGGCGGATGGTCGCCGCCTTCTCGGCATCGAGGCCGATCATGAAGCCGGGGCAGTCCATGAGGTAGACAATCGGCAGATGGAAGGTCTCAGCGAAGTCGACCCAGCGCACCACCTTCTGGCAGGCATCCGCCGTCCAGGATCCGCCATAGTGGAAGCTGTCGCTGGCCAGCACCATCACCGCCCTGCCCTCGAGCCGCGCGAGGCCGACGATGATGGGCTTGCCGAAATTCCTGGCGACCTCGAAGAACGAGCCCCTGTCCACGACTGATTCGATGATCGGCCGGATCTTGTAGACCTGCTTGCGGTTGCGCGGCACCGCGTTCATCAGCGCTTCGTCGCTGCGCTCCGGATTGTCGGTGCATGGCAAGGTCGGCGGCAGCTCGTAGACCGATGATGGCAGGTAGGACAGGAAACGTCGCGCGCAAGCGAACGCCTCCTCCTCGGTGTCGACGGCATGATCGATTGCGCCGGCGCGGGTCTGGATGTCGGCGCCGCCGAGCTCCTCCTTCGAGAGGTCCTGCCCCAGCGCCTTCACCACCGGCGGCCCCGCGACAAACATCGCGGACTTCCGCGTCATGACGGAATAGTGGCTGGCGGCAAGGCGCGCGGCTCCCAGGCCCGCCACCGAGCCGAGGCCGAGCGCGACGACCGGCACGCGCGACAAGTTCTCCGTCGTGAAGCGGTACCAGCGCGTGCCGCCGATGCCGCCCGGCAGGTTGGCCGCGCCCTTGGTCTCGATGGTCTTGACCGAGCCGCCGCCGCCGGAGCCCTCGATGACACGCACGATGGGGAGACGCAAATCGTGCGCCATCTCCTCGGCCATCAACGGCTTTGCCGAAATGGACGCATCAGCCGAACCGCCGCGGACCGTGAAATCGTCGCCGACCACGACCAATGGACGCCCGTCGACGCGGGCGCGGCCGAACACGCAGTTGGCCGGCGTCAATTTCTGCAATTCGCCGCCGGCATCGTACTCGCCGATGCCGGAGACGGCGCCGATCTCGTGAAAGCTGCCTTTGTCGGTCAGCTTGTCGATGCGCTCCCGAACAGTCAGCCGGCCCTGGTCATGCTGTCGCTTGACCTTGTCAACGCCGCCCATCTCCCGCGCGAAGGCTTCGCGCCGGGCGAGCTCGTCGAGTTCCGGCTTCCAGTTCATTCACTCCCTCCGAATGGATCGGCTTGTTATTGTTGTGCACGGCCATTGCGACCGGTTTGCGCGGGATGCGGCTGTTGAAGACGTCACCTTCGGCGCCCTCAAGCAGGCCGCCGAGCGAACGCCCGAGCTCGAGCATCAATGGCGCGACCTCGGCATGCAGCCGCTCCTCGTCATACATCGCCGAAAGCAGGCCGATCGTGATAACCACGAAGGTCTGGTACTGCGGCGACCATATCGGCAGCGCGAGACCGTTGATGTGCGGGCTCCACAGGCCGCAGGCCACGACATAGCCGCGCTCGCGCAGCATTTGCCGGTTGGCTTCGATGCGCGGCTTCAGGATCTTCGCCGCCTCGGGAGCCTCCCGCTCCATCTCCGCGATGAAGGCATCCCCGACCTCCGGCGCCAGCGCCGCGGTGTAGGCCGCGCCCGCGGCGGTGGAGGCCATCGCGATGCGGCTGCCGGTGCCCTCGTGCAGGCCGAGCGCGGTCGCCGAACGTGCGAACAGGAGATAGACGAGATGGAATCGATCCGGAACGACGAAGCCGACCGTCCCAGGCAAGTGGTCGGCGACTTCCTGCAGCCGCTGCCGGATCATGCTGCGCAGCTGCGCGCCCTTCATCATCGTGGCGCTCATCGCGACCGCGCTCGGGCCGATGCGATATTTCTGATCGCGCGGCAGATAGACCAGTTGCCCCATCCGCGTCAGCGTGTGCGTGAGCCGCGACACCGTCGAGCGCGGCAGACCGCAGCGATTTGAAATCTCGAGATTGCCGAGCCTCGCCTCATGGCCTTCGAAGCATCGCAACACGTCGAACGCGCGCGAGACCACCTGGATGACATCTCCCTCGCCGGCATCGCCAGCGAGTGCGCCTTGCCTACTCAACCGCTCCGATCGTCGTCCCATGTTCCCTACCGTATGTTCCGCTCTGCGGAATTAAATTCCACTTGCAGACGACGCTACCTCAGGCATTTTGCAACGACAACAAAAAGGCGATGGCATGCCAGAAATTAAGATCGTCACCGAGATCGCGGGACGCGTCTGCGCAACTCCCGTGCAAGTTGGAGGAACCGTCGCGGATGGCGATGACGTTGTGGTGGTCGAAGCCATGAAGATGGAGATACCGGTCTCTTCGCCCGCAAGCGGCACGATCACGTCTCTGCTGGTGAAGCTCGACGACGTCGTCGCGGAGGGTCAGGCCATCGCGGTCATCGCGTGCTGACTGTTCTGTTTCGGAGTTTTGCGCGACAATCTGTCAGCCTCATTCCCGCATGCGAGCTACGGCGTTGCCATCGCTCGATCGCGGTGACATGATCTGTTGCAAACAAAACGTTGTTTCAAACAAAGAAGGAAATCTTCGCGGCAAAGCGAGGATCATGGGAGGGAAACATGCTTCGTAGGCTGCTCGTGCTCGCGCCTGCCTTGGTGGCAGGCATTTCTTTTGCGTCTACACGCTACTCGTTCGCCGAAGACCTCAAGCTGCCGGCGACATTGGCCTTCACCGCCTATGACACCGGCACCGCCGGCTTCAACATCGCGGTCGGCGTCGGCAAGATGATGAAGGACAAGTACGGCACCGACGTGCGCGTGCTGCCTGCGGGCAACGACGTCGCCCGGCTTGCGCCGCTGCGCGCCAAGCGCGCCGTGTCCTCGGCGATGGGATCGGGCACCTATTTCGCGCAAGAAGGCGTGTTCGAGTTCGGCGCGAAGGAATGGGGCCCGCAGCCGCTGCAGATCCTGCTCTCGTCGGTCGACTGCAATTGCGGCTCGCTCGGCGTTGCCGCCGACACCGGCGTGAAGGAGCTGAAAGACCTCAGGGGCAAGCGCGTCGGCTTCGTGGTCGGCTCGCCGGCGCTGAACCAGAACTCGCTCGCGGTGCTGGCCTTCGCCGGCCTGACGCAGAAGGACGTCAAGGTCGTCGAGTTCGCGAGCTACGGCGCGATGTGGAAAGGCCTGATCAACAACGACGTCGATGCCGCCTTCGGCACCACCATCACCGGCCCTGCCAAGGAAGCCGAGACCTCGCCGCGCGGCCTGATCTGGCCTCCGCTGCCCGCCAAGGACAAGGAAGGCTGGGCGCGGATGCAGAAGGTCGGCTCGTTCTTCTTCCCGCAGGTCGCGACCTGCGGCGCCGGCATCACGCCGCAGAAACCGGTCGAGCTCGGCAATTACCCCTACCCGATCTTCGTGGCCTACGCCTCGCAGCCGGCCGACCAGGTCTATGCGATGACCAAGGCCATGATCGTCAATTACGACGCCTACAAGGATTCCGCGCCCGGCGCCGGCGGTCTTGCCGCCGATCGCCAGACCAAGAACTGGGTGGTGCCGGTGCATCCCGGCGCGGTGAAGGCGCTGAAGGAGGTCGGGCAATGGAGCGATGCGCAGGAGGCGCACAACAACAAGCTGATCAAGCGACAAGAGGTGCTCGGCGCGGCATGGGCCGATTACGGCAAGTCCAATCCGCCGGCGGATGACAAGGCGTTTCTCGACGGCTGGATGAAGGCCCGCGCCGCGGCGCTCGCGAGGGCGGATATGCCGAACGGGTTCGAGGAATAGGGCGAGGTGTCGTTGGGTTTGATCGCAGCCCCGCGAGAAGTGCGCTCCCTCTCCCGCTTGCGGGAGAGGGTTGGGGAGAGGGTATCTCCACGGTGGGATTCCCCCAGAGGCGAAAGCCCTCACCCGCGCCTTCGGCGCGACCTCTCCCGCAAGCGGGAAAGGTTGAATCCGCGGGCCGAGCGATTCAAACAACGGCCATTCGCTTAGTCAGTTACCAGCCCACGCCCCGGGATCAATGATGTCTTCCTCCACCTCCACCGCCCCGCAAGACGCGGCCACGCGGGTCGTGTTCGACGATCCGCATGGCGCCGCCGCCAATCTGCAGGAAGTGGAGGTCACGCGCGTGCGCACGCTGCGCGGCGCCTGGCGCTGGATGCTGGTGGCCGCGACCGCGGCGACCATCCTGCTGTGCATCAACCAGCAATTCTCGCTGCGATTCTTCATCGGCTACACCCAGCTCAACACCGAATATTTCTACCTCCTGATCGCGTTGATGCTGCCCTTTACCTTCCTGATCTTCCCGGGCACCGGGCGCGCGCCGCTCGACCGCATTCCCTGGTATGACCTCGTCCTGTTCGTCGCGACCTTCGCGGCGGCCATCATGCTGATGTCGAACGTACGCAAGGCCGCTGAGGCCGGCTGGGAATTCGGCGGCGCGCCGACCAGCGTGATCGCCGCGGGTCTCGTGATGTGGGCGATCCTGATGGAGGCGCTGCGCCGCACCGGGGGCTGGAGCCTGCTGCTGAGCGTGCTGCCCTTCACCGTCTATCCGCTGTTCGCCGAAGCCGGTTGGCTCGGACCGTTCCGCGGCACGCAGTCAACGCTGGAGCAGGCGACCGCCTATCACGTGCTGTCGGGCGAGAGCCTGCTCGGCATTCCCATCCAGGCCTTTGCCGACACCGTGATCGGCTTCCTGGTGTTCGGCACCGCGCTGATGATGACCGGCGCCGGCAAGTTCTTCATCAACCTCGCCTTCGCGCTGTGCGGTACCTTCCGCGGCGGTGCGGCCAAGGTCTGCATCTTCGCCAGCGGCCTGCTCGGCATGATGTCGGGCTCGATCATCTCCAACGTGCTGACCGCGGGGACCATGACCATCCCCGTGATGAAGAAGAGCGGCTTCCGCGCCTCCTATGCGGCCGCGATCGAGGCCTGCGCCTCGACCGGTGCGGTGCTGGCGCCGCCGGTGATGGGCGCCACCGCGTTCGTGATCGCGCAGTTCCTCAACGTCAGCTATGCCGACGTCGCGGTGGCCGCGATCATTCCGGCCGTGCTCTATTACGCCGGCCTGTTCATGCAGGTCGACGCCTACGCCGCGCGCCACAAGCTGAAAGGCATTCCGCGCGCCGAGCTGCCGCGGGTCATGGATACGATCAAGGACGGCTGGTACTACGTCTTCGTCATCGCGCTCTTGGTCGTGATGCTGCTCTACTTCAAGCGCGAGAGCCATGCGCCGTTCTATGCCACCGCGCTGCTGCTCGTGCTCAACCAGTTCTTCTCCAAGGACACGCGCTGGACGCTTGCGACCATCGGCAAATTCCTTGAGGTCAACGGGCGCACCTTCGTCGAGCTCGTCGGCATCCTCGCCGGCTGCGGCCTGCTGATCGGCGCATTCTCGATGACTGGGGTGGTGTCGAGCCTTGCCAACGACCTCTTGCATATCGCCGGCGACAATCCCTTCCTGCTGCTGGCGATGTGCGCCCTGACCAGCCTGATCCTCGGCCTCGGGCTGACCACGACGGCCTGCTACATCTTCCTTGCCATCCTGGTCGCGCCCGCGCTGGAGAAGCTCGGGCTCAACCGCATGGCGGTGCACATGTTCATCTTCTATTGGGGCATGCTGTCGTCGATCACACCGCCGGTCGCGATCGCCTCCTTCGCCGCGGCCGGCATCGCCGGCTCGCCGGCGATGAAGACCGGCTGGGAATCGATGTGGGTCGGCAGCATCATCTATTTCCTGCCGTTCTTCTTCGTGCTCAATCCGGCGCTGGTGCTGCAGGGGCCGAGCCCGTATCTGGCCGGCCTCGGCCTGATGGGGCTCGCCGCCTTCGGTACGCTGTTCATCTGCGGCGGCATTCAGGGCTACCAGCCTTTCGTCGGGGACTTGCGCGGGACCGGCGCGCTGGAATGGCCAATCCGCGTGCTGCTGGTGATCGGCGGCTTCGTGGTGGCCACGCCCGGCGGCGGCATCATGCCGCTGTCGCAGCTGCAGGTGACGCTGCTCGGCCTTGGCATTCTCGTGCCCACCGCCTTGCTCGCGCTCGTGCTGGTCCGGCGGCAGACCATGGTGCCGGACGGGTTGCGCGCCCCCTGATTGCGTTGCACAAGTGAGGCGATGACACCGCTCTCGCCTCTCGCCGCCGCCTGGACCCGTTCGCAACCGCCCTTGCTGCGGTTTCTGGACAATTGCCTCAACGAATTCTCTGCCGAAACTTCGGGCAGCGTTGCCGACTACATTCCCGAGCTGAGCAAGGCCGACCCTGCCTGTTTCGGCATCAGCCTCGCGACCCTGGACGGCCACGTCTACGAGGTCGGCGACTCCAGGGTGCCTTTCACCATCCAGTCGATGTCAAAGCCGTTCGTGTTCGCGCTGGCGCTGGACCTGCTCGGCGCCGGCAGGGTCGAGCGCGCGATCGGCGTCGAGCCCTCGGGCGATCCCTTCAACTCGATCCGCCTCAACGCCGAGAACCACCCGTTCAACCCGATGGTCAATGCCGGCGCCATCGCCTGCACCGGGCTGATCCACGACAGCAAGGGCGCAGAAGCCTTCGAGCAGATCCGCCTCGCACTCGGCCGCTTTGCCGGCCGCGAGCTCGCCGTGGACGAGGCCGTCTATGCGTCCGAAAGCCAGACCGGCGACCGCAACCGCGCGATCGCCTATCTGCTCAAGACCAACGCGGTGATCTCGGACGACGTCGCCGCCGTGCTCGACGTCTACTTCCGGCAATGCGCCGTGCTAGTCACCGCGCGCGACATCGCGGTGATGGCGGCAACGCTGGCCAATCGCGGCGTCAATCCGGTGACGGGCGAGCAGGTGCTGACGCCTTATGCGATCTCGCGCACGCTCTCGGTGATGACCTCGTCGGGCATGTACGACTATGCCGGCGAATGGATCTACCGCATCGGCATTCCCGCCAAGAGCGGCGTCGGCGGCGGCATCCTGGCCGCGCTCCCCGCCCGCCTCGGGCTCGGCAGCTATTCGCCAAAGCTCGACAAGCACGGCAACAGCGTGCGCGGCATGAAGGTCTGCGAGGCCCTGTCCTCGCATTACGACCTCCACATGCTCAACCGCAGCGACGACGCCCGCAACGCCGTCATCGCCGATTACGATATCGGCAAGAGCCCGTCCCGCCGCGTGCGCCGGCCGCAGGAGCGCGAGATCCTGGCCGCGCACGAGCAGGAGGTACGGGTCATAGAGCTGGTCGGCACGCTGTCGCTGTCGGCCGTCGACTACGTCTCGCGCCGGCTGGCCGGACGACCGCGGCCGCAAATCGTCGTGTTCGACCTGCACCGTGTCACGTCCACCACCCGCGCAGGCGCGCGGCTGATCGCCGAAGCCTTCGAGGAGCTCGCGGCCCTGAACGTCACAGTGGTGCTGTCCGGCGTCAGGCGCGCCTCCAGGGAATGGGACAGCCTGCGGGAATGGACCGCCGAGTTGAAGAACGTCCGAGACTTCTACCTGCTCGACACCGCGATCGAATGGGCCGAAGACCAGATCGTCTACCGCTATGGCGGCTCGATCGACTTCCACGAGACCACCGAGCTTGCCGAGCAGCCGCTGCTTGCCGGGATGAGCGAGGAAGAGCTGACCGATCTCGCCTCGATCTGCACGATCCGAACCTATCAGGCCGGCGCGAAGATCATCACCACGGGAGATCCTGCCGAGTCCCTGTTCTTCCTGCGCAGCGGCGCGGTGCATGTCACGCTGCCCGACGGCGTGCGGCTGGCGACGCTGACCGCCGGCATGGCGTTCGGCGAGATGGCGCTGCTGGAGCAGACGCGCTCGGCCGACGTGTTCGCCGACATGGCGGCGACCGCGTTCGAAGTGCCGCTGAAAGCGTTCGAACGCTTCCGCAAGCAGCACCCGCGCGCCAGCGAGCGCGTCATGCGCAACCTCGCGCAGCTGCTCGCCGACCGCCTGATCGTCGCCAACGCGAAGGTGGACATTCTGACCTCGACGTGAGCCAAGGAGGTCTTCGCTCCCTCGACAGGCGATGGTGCTGCATCTGGCCTTTGCGTCGACCTGAACGCACGCCTCGTCCTTCGAGACGACCGCTTTGCGGTCTCCTCAGGATGAGGCTAAGAAGCACCGTTGCTCGCTGAAACTTCTGCCGCGCGCTCGATCCTCATCCTGAGGCCCGCCAACGGCGGGCGTCTCGAAGGATGGCCGCAACGATTGTCGCGTCACCGGCTCGCTGCCTCGCTCAGACGTCGCTTGATCTTCTTTGCGCTGGCTTCGAGCAGCGCCGACGGCTGCTGGCCGGTCGCGGCGCACAGGCAGGCCCAGTAGTAGATGACATCGCCGAGCTCATCGACCAGACCGGCCTTGTCGAGCCAGTCGTCGCGCAGCAGCTTCTTGATGTGATCGGCGACCTCGCCGGCTTCACCGGCGAGACCGAGGCCGAGATAGGACAGCCGCTCGTTGGACGGATGCTCACCGACCTTGGCAATGGTCGCGGCCCAGGCCGCGTACTCGTCGATCGTCATGAGCATCCCTCGCCGCGTCTTTGCGATCAGCCTACCACTTCGGTGACGGGTTGGAGATCGATTTCGAAGGTCTCCAGAAATTTCGAGGTCATGACGTAGAACCCGACCGAGAGCTGCAGCTCGACCAGCGCGGCCGGCGTCAGCTGCGACGCGATCGCCTTGAACGTCGCATCGGTTGGCTTCCTCAGCTTGACGATCTCGTCGGTGAAGGCGAGCGCGGCGCACTGCACCTCGTTGAAGCAGCTCGCCGCCTGCCAGTTCTCGAGCGCCTCGTTCTGCGCGTCGGTGACGCCGACATTCTTGCCGATCCGCTTGTGCGCGACGATCTCGTACGGCGCCTCACACAGGATCCCGGTGCGGGTGATCGCGAGCTCGCGCACGATCGGATCCAGCTCGCCCTTGTGGCGGATCGCGCCACCCAGCCGGCAGTACTGCTCGAAGTAGCTCGGCGAGTGCGCCATCATGCGGAAGATGTTGGCGTTGCGGTTCTTGTCGAGGATCTCGCGGGTGCGGTCGGATGCCTTGGACGGGTCGCTGTACGGAATGCGGGCCATGATTTTCCTGAAGTTTTCCCAGAGCCTTTGATGCTTTTGCAATTGCCGGCGAGAGTTCCTTGAAACTCTATTCTTGCGTCGACGCAGGAGCAACATCATCGAGTCAAATTGCCGCCGCATTGCTGATCGACCCTGGGACGATCGATATTCGCCGCGTGGGGACACGTCGCGGCGGATACTCGAGAAGTGGGGTGTTCCGAGTAAAACAATTGGCCGTCGGGTGCGCTAGCCGCACAACGATGAGTCACGCCCAAGTCTAGGGAGAAAACGGCATGAAGGAAGCCACCAAGGGGGCGGCCTCGGGAGCGCTCGCGCATATGCTGGCGGTGACGGCGATGCTCGTCATCGCCAGCATCTTGTTCTACGGGCGCTAGGTGTTCAGTCCCGAGGTCAAGTGGATCGGATCGCGACTGAAGCGGCTTGGCTCGCCACCCCATGCTTTACAGATGGCCTCGAATGGTGTGAGGCCGCGAAGGCTTTTGAGCCGCTTGGCGAAGTCGCTGTATCGCAGTTCGGATGGCATGCGTTGTCGTGGCGCTGCCGTGGAGTACCTGTCCCATAATCCCTCCCGGAATACGGGATCAGATTGACTGATTCCCCCACACTCCGGGACTAAACACCTAGTTGGAGTTTTAGCGTTTTCGTCATTCCGGGGTGGCTCTCGCACAGGCCAGGCCCAGAATACCCGTTCCAGGCTCGGTCGCATGACCGCCCCCGAATGACGAATCCCTCTACGTGTCCTTCGTGAAGAACGGCACGAGCCTGCCGGTAAACGGCCTGAAGCTCGCGATGACCGAATCGCCGATGGCGAGGTCATTGTCACCATGGGCCATCATGCGAAAACCTTCGGCGCAATCGACCAGCAGGATGTTGTAGGGCACGTGCGCCCGCGTCTCCGGCGTGGCGGCACGGCAGACCAGCGAGGCCGCGTAGACCGTGCCCTTGCCGTTGGCGCGCAGCACGCGCGGTTCCGATTCTCCACATGCCGCGCAGAAGGCCCGGTGGAAATACTGCACGTGCCCGCATGAGGTGCAGGCCTGGTAGGTGATAGCCGCTTCGCCCCTGGTCCAGTCCGCCGGAGAATCGCTCATCGCACCCGCTCCAGGAACATGCTCACGTGCGATGACAGCACGCCGCCGTCGCCATGCAGCAGCGCGATCGAGGCATCGCGCACCTGGCGGGCAGCCGCCCGCCCCGTCATCTGCAAATGCGCCTCGACCAGATGCGCCATGGCGCCGCCGACGCCGCAATGGCCGTAGCTGAGCAGGCCGCCATGGGTGTTCAGCGGCATCGCGCCGTCGCGGCCAAAATGACCTGATCGCA
This sequence comes from Bradyrhizobium sp. WBOS07, assembly GCF_024585165.1. NCBI lineage: Bacteria > Pseudomonadati > Pseudomonadota > Alphaproteobacteria > Hyphomicrobiales > Nitrobacteraceae > Bradyrhizobium > Bradyrhizobium sp. WBOS07. The sequence continues at coordinate 6,600,347 of NZ_CP029008.1, read as the reverse complement.
CGCGGGCCGCGGCTTCGCCGCGACCGGCAAGGCCGAGGTCTTCCAGCAGCATCGCGAGCGTGATCGTGAAACTATCGTAGATCGCGGCGTAGCGCACATCGGAGATCGCAAGGCCGCAAGCCTGCTTGGCGCGCGCGATGGAGATCTCGGCGCCGAGCTCATGAAGCGCGGGCGCGGCCGTGACATGCTGATGGGTATGCGCCTGGGCGCAGCCGCGGATGCGCACGCCCACCTCTCCGGTTCGCTCGTGGCTGATGACGAAAGCCGCGCCGCCGTCGGAGACCGGGCAGCAGTCGAGCAGCTTGAGCGGCATCGCCACCGGCTTCGAGGCCATGACGTCGGCGACCGTGATGGGATCGTGGAATTGCGCGCCGGGATGGGTGCAGGCGTGGGCGCGCATCAGCACGGCGAACTCGGCGAGATCCCGTTCGGTCACGCCGTATTCGTGCATGTATCGGTTGGCGACGAGGCCGTAATAGGCGGGAATGGTCGGCCCGAGCGGCACCTCGTAGTCGGGATGGCCGACCTGCGCCAGCGCCTGGATCGAGGCATCACGGCTCTGCCCGGTGAGGCGGTTCTCGCCGGCGACGACGAGCACGTGGCGGCAGACATTGGCTTCGATGAGGTGATGAGCGAGCATCGTCATCGCAAGGCCGGTGGCGCCGCCGACCTGGACGGCGTGGGCGTAAGCCGGGCGGATGCCGAAATGCTCGGCGAACACGGTCGCCAGCATGATGTGGGGCGAGACGGTGGAATAGCCGCAAAGAATGCCGTCGATGTCGCTCCGCTTGAGGCCGGCGTCGTCGAGCGCCGCTTGCGCCGCCTTGCTCATCAGGTCCAGCGAGGACGAGCCTTCATGCTTGCCGAACGGCGTGAGGCCGACGCCGGTGATGAAGCTCATCGTCACTCCTCCTCGTCATTCCGGGGCGCGCCGTCAGGCGCGAGCCCGGAATCCATACTCACGATGGTGGTTATGGATTCCGGGCTCGCGCCCAAGGGGGCGCGCTCCGGAATGACGGATAAGAGAGCCGTTTTCATATCGCCCCTACTCCGGCGCCGACCGCGTCGCGCCATCGCGGACCATGGCGGCGATCTCGTCGGCGGAATAGCCGAGCTCGCGCAAAATCTCCGCGCCGTGCTCGTTGAGCCGCGGCGCCAGCCGCACCGGCTCGGCCTCGGTCTCCGACCAGGTTGCCGTCACCTTCATGCTGCGGATCGGACCTTCCGTCGGATGGGTCACGACCGGGAAGAAATTCGTCGCCTCCAGATGCGGATCGTGCAGGATCGAGGCAAGGTCGTGCATCGGCATCACCGGCACGTCGGCCTTGGTCAGCAGCTCGATCCATTCGGCCGTGCTGCGCGTCTCGAAGATGCGCGCGAGCTCGGCGTAGACGACGTCGATGTTGGCGGCGCGCCCCGCGAAGGTCGCGAATTTGGGATCGGCGCGCAGGTCGTCGCGCGCGGTCGCCTTGAAGAAGTTCTCCCACTGCTTGTCGTTGTAGACGATGACGCTGAGATAGCCGTCCGAGGTCTTGTAGGGTCTGCGGTCGCGCGAGAGGTGGCGGGCATAGCCGCCCTTGTCCAGCGGCGGCTCGTAGGTGAGGCCGCCCATGTGGTCGCCCATGACGAAGCCGGCCATGGTCTCGAACATCGGGATGTCGACGCGCTGGCCGCGGCCGGTGCGGTCGCGATGCACCAGGCTGGCGCAGATCGCCCCGACGGCGGTGAGGCCGACGATGCGGTCGACCAGCGCGTTCGGCACGTAGCGCGGCACACCGTCGCCGGTCTGCGCCATCAGCGCCGGAAGGGCCGTGGCACCCTGGATCAGATCGTCATAGGCGGGCTTTGCGGCATAGGGCCCGTCCTGGCCGAATCCGAACACGCCGGCATAGACCAGACGCGGATTGATGGCGGACACAACATCGTAGCCGAGCTGAAGCCGCGCCATCGCCTGCGGACGGACGTTGTAGACGAGCACGTCGGCGTCCTTCAGAAGCCGCAGCACGGCCTCGCGGCCGGCGGGCTTCTTCAAATCGAGGCAGATCGAGCGCTTGCTGCGGTTGGTGTTGAGGAACACCGGGCCCATGCCGGCGTGGCGCGTCGGACCAATCAGCCGCGTGACGTCGCCGTCGAGCGATTCCACCTTGATGACGTCGGCACCGTAGTCTCCGAGCATCTGGGTCGCATAGGGCCCCATCAGCACGGTCGTCATGTCGATGACCTTGATGCCCTTCAGCGGCCCCATCGTTCGCTCCCGATTGCGCAGGGCTCAAGGCGCGGCCCCGCGAATTCGGTCCAGCTAAAGACAGCGAGGCCGTGCGCGCAAGGGCGGCCGGCGTATGGCCGCATGCGCCGCGCGGCGATACCGGCCGCTATTTCTTCTGGCGGGATTCGCGGATCCTGAGCAGCCGGTCGAGCTCGTCATTCTGCTGGCTGATCCGGTCGGCGATGCGCGACTCGCTCTGCTCGCCCGAGGCGGCCGCGGCCTGCTCGATGAGCTGGCGGATATTGTCCTCGAGGATCGCGATGCGATCGTTGAGTGCGTCCATCGACAGCGAGTCTTCGTAGTCAGTGCTCATGATGCGTTCCCTGCTAGGAGCCGTAGGGTGGGCCAAGCGAAGCGGGCCCACCATGATCTAACGCAAGGAAAAGGTGGGCACTGCGCATACGCGCCTTTGCCCACCCTACGAGGGACCTACTTCAGCGGCTCCAGGATGGAGACGTAGTTGGCGACCGCGGCCCCGCCCATGTTGAAAATGCCGCCGAGCTTGGCGTTCTTGAGCTGCATGCCCTCGGGGGCCTGGCCGGCGAGCTGCATCGCGGTCATCACGTGCATGGAAACGCCGGTGGCACCGATCGGATGGCCCTTGGCCTTGAGGCCGCCGGACGGGTTGACCGGCAGCTTGCCGTCCTTGAGCGTCCAGCCTTCCTTGATGGCACGGGCGCCCTGCCCCTTCGGCGTCAGGCCCATCGCTTCGTACTCGATCAGCTCGGCGACCGTGAAACAGTCATGGGTCTCGACGAAGGAGAGATCGGACAGCGTCACACCGGCCTTTTCCAGCGCGCGCTGCCAGGCGACGGTGCAGCCCTCGAACTGGAGGATGTCGCGCTTGCTCATCGGCAGGAAGTCCTGGGCATGCGCGGTGGCGCGGAAACCGATCGACTTGGCCATGCCCTTGGCGGTCTCGGCGTCGGCCAGCACCAGCGCCGCGGCGCCGTCGGACACCAGCGAGCAGTCGGTGCGCTTCAGGGGGCCGGCGACGTAAGGGTTCTTCTCGCTCTCGGCGCGGCAGAAGTCGAAGCCGAAATCCTTGCGCATCTGGGCGAAGGGATTGGCGACGCCGTTCTTATGGTTCTTGGCCGCGATCAGCGCCAGCGCATCGGACTGGTCGCCGTATTTCTGGAAGTAGGAGCTGGCGATCTTGCCGAACACGCCGGCAAAGCCGCCGACGGTGTCACCGTCCTCGGGCAGATAGGAGGCCTTGAGCAGGTTCTTGCCGATCTCCGCGCTGGGGGTGCGCGTCATCTGCTCGACGCCGACGACGAGCACGACCTTGGCCGCGCCTGCGGCAATCGCGCGCAGGCCCTGATGCACGGCGGCAGATCCCGTGGCACAGGCATTCTCGACCCGGGTCGCCGGCTTGAAGCGCAGCTTCGGATCGGCCTGGAGCACCAGCGAGGCGGTAAAATCCTGCGGCGAGAACCCGGCGTTGAAATGGCCGAGCACGATCTCGTCGACATCGCCGGCCGAAATACCGGCATCCGCCAGCGCCTCATTGGCAACGCGGGTGATGAGGCTTTCGACGGTTTCGGTGTCGAACTTGCCGAACGGCGTATGCGCCCATCCGACGATGCTGGCGGTCATGGTCATCTCTCCCTGGGGGTCTTCACCTGAGCTAAGTCTTAGCCCAGGGATGGCAAGACTTCACGCGGCTTTCAGGGCTTTCAGGGTGCGCTGGCAGATGGCTGTTATGCCAGCCCAGTTCCCGGCCCGGATCTCTGCCGTCGGGCACAGCCAGGAGCCGCCGACCGCAACCACGTTGGGCTCGGCGAGCCAGCTCGCCGCATTGGCCTCGCCGATGCCGCCGGTCGGGCAGAACCGCACGTTCGGGAACGGACCGGCGAGCGCGCGCAGGCCCTTGATGCCGCCGGCCTGCTCGGCCGGGAAGAATTTTGCGACGTCGAAGCCGTGTGCCAACGCCATCATCAGCTCGGACGCTGTGGCAATGCCCGGCGCGAACGGCAGGGAGCTGTGGGTCGCGACCTCGAGGAGATCGGGGGTCAGGCCCGGGCTGATGCCGAAGGCAACGCCGAGCTTCTCGACACGGGTAAAATCGGCCGGATTGAGGATCGTACCGATGCCGACGACAGCCTCGGGCACTTCGGCCATCATCGCCCGCGCCGCCTCGATCGCAACTGATGTGCGCAGGGTCACCTCCAGCGTGCGGATTCCGCCGGCGACCAGCGCGCGCGCCAGCGGCACGGCGTCCTGGATGCGCTCGATGGTGAGGACGGGAATGACGGTCGCGTCCCTGAACAGCGCGACGAGGTGGTTCTGTTGGGCAGTCGTGGGCATGGGATCTCGATTCACTTGGTCGCTTGACGCGAGACCGGCGGCCGGTGCCGCTTCTTCGGCGGCATGGCATAGCCCGGAATGATGGCGCCGGGATAGCAGATCACGACGCTGGCGAGGCGATGCCCGGCCTGAGCGGCCTCGACCGGATCGGAACCGGCGAGCCGGGCGGCAATGTAGGCGGCGGCAAAGCTGTCGCCGGCCGCGGTGGTGTCGACGACCGGCTTGGACATCGGTTCGGCGCGGACCTCGCTCGTACCGCCGGGGAAGCGCAGCAGGCTGACCGGCTCGGCGAGGCGGAACACCAACTCGGGCGCCGGAATGCGCGCCATCAGCTGGTCGTTGCTCTCGCCGGGATAGAGCGCGAGCAGATCCTCGGTCGAGGTCAGCACGATGTCGGCGACCGCAAACGCCGACGCGAACACCTCCCGCGCGATGTCGCGGTCCGGCCATCCCCGCGCACGGAAATTGGTGTCGAACACGAAGCGGGTGCCGAGCAGGCGCGCACGCCTGATCGCCGCGAACAGGCGCTCGCGCCCCGGCGCATCGTAGATCGAGAGCGTGATCGCGGAGAGATAGACGATGTCGTAGCTCATCAGCGAGTTGAGCAGCTCGTCGGTCTCCGGCAGGTTCATCAGCTGGCGCGCCGCCGCGCTGTCGCGCCAGTGAAAGAACTGGCGCTCGCCCTTGGCATCGAGCTGGATCATGTAGAGGCCGGGCAGCTTGCCGGCCAGCCGCACGACGCGCCTCGTGCCGACGCCTTCGCTCATCCAGGCCGCGATCATCTCGTCGCTCAGGGCATCGTCGCCGAGCGCGGTGAGATAGTCGACCTTGACCTCGAGCCGCGCCAGATAGACGGCAGTGTTGAGGGTATCGCCGCCGAAGCCGCGTGAATAAAGCCCGCCCCCCTGCCCGGCGGACGCGCCGCCCTGCGCCTGCCGGAGCTCGACCATGCATTCGCCGATGCAAGCAACGCTCGCCATCACCAGGCCCGCTCAGTCAGAGATCAGGCGACGAAATTGCCGCCGAGCTCGTCTTCGATATGAATGCGGATGATATCGTCGAAGGTCTTCTCGGCGGTGGTGAAGCCGAGCTCGAGCGCCCGCTTCGGGCTGAAATTGCGCGGCCAGCCGCCGACGATGCCGACGATGAAGGGATCGGGCTCGCGCTTGATGCGGGCGGCGACCTTCTCGCCGGCCACGCGCTTCAGGGCCGCGATCTGCTCGCCGACCGTGGCCGACAGGCCCGGCATGGTCAGGTTGCGGCGCGGGCCGACGGCGGCGAGATCCATGGTGCCGGCATGGAGCAGGAAGCCGACGGCCGAGCGCGGCGTGGCGTGCCAGTGACGGACATCCTCGGACACCGGGAGCACCGCTTCCTTGCCGGCCAGCGGCTCGCGCAGGATGTTGGAGAAGAAGCCGGAGGCCGCCTTGTTGGGCAGGCCGGGCCGGATGCAGATGGTCGGCAGGCGGATGCCGATGCCGTCGAGGAAGCCGCGACGGGAATAGTCGGCCAGCAGCAATTCGCCGATCGCCTTCTGCGTGCCGTAGCTGAGCAGCGGGGTGTGGAAGAACTCGTCGCCGATCGCATCCGGGAACGGCGCGCCGAACACCGCGATCGAGGACGTGAACACCACGCGCGGCTTGTAGCCGCCGCCAACGAGCCTGATCGCATCGAGCAGCATCCGCGTGCCGTCGAGATTGATGCGGTAGCCCTTGTCGAAATCGAGCTCGGCTTCGCCGGAGACGATCGCAGCCAGATGGAAGATCACGTCCGGACGGCCGGCGATCAGCTTCTCGGCGGCGCCCGGCACGGCGAAATCGCCCGACATCGTCTCGACGGGGAAACCGGCCTTCTCCGGCGGCTTCGGCTCGACCACGTCATGCATGGTCAGCTTCGCGATGTCGCTGTTGCCGAGCCGACCGTCGCGCAGCAGCCGTTCACAGAGTTTGCGGCCGACCATGCCGGCGGCGCCCAGAACCAGAATGTGCAAGAGCTCAACTCCTTGTCATTGGCCGGAGCGCGCCGCTCCTGGCGCGCACTCGGCAAAGCCCGCGATCATTCCTTCACGGCGCCGGTCATCGCGGACACATAATGCTCCACGAAGAAGGCGTAAAGGATGACGAGCGGCAGCGAGCCGGCCAGGGCTCCCGCCATCAGCGAGCCCCAGCGGTAGATGTCGCCGTCCACGAACTCGTTGACGATCGCGACCGGCACCGTCTTGTTGCTGGTCGACTGCAGGAACGTCAACGCGTAGATGAACTCGTTCCAGCACAGCGTGAAGCAGAAGATGAAAGCCGAGATCAGGCCGGGGATGGCGAGCGGCAGCACGATCTTGATCAGGATCTGCCAGCGGCTCGCCCCGTCGATCAGCGCGCATTCCTCGAGCTCGAACGGGATGGTCTTGAAATAGCCCATCAAGAGCCAGGTCGAGAACGGGATCAGGATGGTCGGATAGGTCAGGATCAGCGCCAGCGGCGAGTCGAACAGGCCGTACTGAAACACGACGGTGGCGAGCGGGATGAACAGGATCGACGGCGGCACCAGGTAGGCGAGGAAGATCAGCCCGCCGACCAGATTGGCACCCTTGTAGCGCAGGCGCACGATAGCGTAGGCAGCCAGCACCGAGGCGATGATCGAGAGAATGGTGGCGCAGATCGCCACGTACATCGTGTTCCAGAGCCAGTACGGATAGTAGCTCTCGAACAACAGCTTGTGGAAGTGCTTGAAGGTCGGGTTCCAGGTCCAGAACGGGTTGTACTTGTCGAGGTCGAGCAACTGCTCGTCCGGCTTCACCGAGGTCAGCGCCATCCAGTAGAACGGAAACAGGAGGACCACGACGATGATTGCGAGCGGCAGGTACAGCGTCACGAGCCGGCGCGGCACCGACTGCAGGTAGCTCATGCCTTCGCTGTTATCGACCCGCGCGGACGCCGACAGGACGCCCTTGAGATCGACCTTGGCGGCGGGAAGATCAGTCATTGTTCTCTCCCTGTTGCCACTTGCGGCAGCGCGCGCGGGGCTTGCCCCGTTCGCGCAAAAGAGACGGAAACAGTGCGGAGATCAGTCATTGTTCTCCCCCTGTTGCCACTTGCGGCGCTGCAGGCCGAACCAGGACACCATGATCGCAGCGAGCAGGAACGGAATCATGGCACTGGAGATCGCCGCACCCTCGCCGAGCTGCCCGGCGATGATCGCGCGCTGATAGGACAGCGTCGCCATCAGATGGGTGGCATTGACCGGGCCGCCGCGCGTCATCGCCCAGATCAGCTGGAAGTCGGTGAAGGTGAACAGCACCGAGAAGGTCATCACGACGGCGATGATCGGGGTCAGCAGCGGATAGGTGATGTAGCGGAAATTCTGCCAGCGCGTCGCGCCGTCGAGCGTCGCGGCCTCATAGAGCGACGGCGACACCGTCTGCAGGCCGGCGAGCAGCGTGATCGCCACGAACGGCACGCCGCGCCAGATGTTGGCGAAGATCACGCAGATGCGTGCCCAGGTCGTGTCGCCGAGGAAGTTGATGTTCTGATCGATCAGGCCGAGATGCCTCAGCGACCAGGAGATGATCGAGAATTGCGAATCGAAGATCCACCAGAACGCCAACGCCGAGAGCACCGTCGGCACGATGAAGGGGATCAGGACCATCGCACGCAGCATCGCCTTGAACGGCATGTTCTCGTTCAGCAGCAGCGCGAGATAGAGCCCGATCGCGAATTTGAGGGCACTGGCGATGAAGGTGTAGAGCAGCGTGTTGAACACCGACAGCCAGAAGATGGAATCGTCCCACAGCCACTCATAATTCTCGGTAGCGACGAACTGCCCGACCCTGCCGATGCGGGTGTCGGTGAAGGACAGCCAGATGCCAAGCCCCAGCGGATAGGCCAGGAAGAAGATCAGGAAGGCCATGGCCGGCACCATGAACCAGAAGCCGAGCCAGTTGCGGTTGTGTTTGAGCTGGATCCAGGCGCTGTCCTCGCTCATCTGAGGCTTGGCCCGGGGAATTGCGACATCAGCCATGCCCGATATCCCTGATCGAAATGTTGACGAGCGGGCGGCACGACGGCCGCCCGCTCCGTGATGCCTAGCGATAGATGCGCTTCAGCTGGCGCTCGGCTTCCGCCATCGCGCCCTTCACATCCTTGGTGCCGGTGCAGTAATTGGCGAACATGTCGACGACGATGAAGTCGGCGATGGCCGTTGCCGCCTTTTCGCCGACCGTGCCGATGCCGGAGGCCGGCAGCGTGCGCTTGGAGGCCTGCGAGAACACCTCGTTCTTGGGATCGGCCTTCCAGATCGGCGCCGATTCGTAGGCGTTCAGGGTCTGGGTCAGATAGCCCTGCGCGCCGTCAAGCCACTTCTCGTAGTTCTCCTTCTCCAGCATGAAAGCGACGAAGGCCTTCGCCGCGTTCGGATATTTGGTGAAGTTGAAAGCGAGGATCGGCAGCGCCAGCTGCAGCTCGGTCGGCTTGCCGACCGGTCCGACCGGCCAGAGCGCGTGATAGGTATCCTCGGCGAGCTCCTTCTTGCTCGCATCGGTCTTGGCGGCGACGTAGATCGAGATGCCGTTGGCCGTGCAATAGAGCTCGCCGGCGAGGAACGCCTTGTTGTTGGAGGAATCGTTCCAGGACGCGGTGCCCGGGATGAACGCGTCGTAAAGCGCCTTGCAATATTCCAGCGCCTTCGCCGTCTCCGGCGAATTGATGACGATCTTGTCGTTCTGGTCGACCGTGTAGGCGCCGTGGCCCCACAGCACCCAGTGCAGCCACGAATTGCCGTCGCCCGAGGCATGGCCGAGGGCGAAGCCGGCCGGCGTGTTGTTCTTCTTCAGGGCCTTGCACATCTCGAGGAAGCCCGGGAAGTCCTTCGGGAATTCCTTGAAGCCGGCCTTGTCGAGCGCCGACTTGCGGTACGTCATGTAGCCGCCGTTGGTCGCGACGGGGATGCCGAGCCAGTCGTTGCCCTGCTTGCAGGTCTTGGCGGCCGCATCGGTCCAACCGCCGTATTTCTTGCCGAGATAATCGGCGACGTCGTTCATCTTCAGCACTTTGGTCGGGAACAGCTGCGGCAGCGTGTGCAGGCCCCAGGCGAGGTCGAGCCCCGAGCCGGTATTGGCCGCAACCGAGGCCTTCGGCTGCACGTCCTCGAAGGATTCGCTGAACACGTTCATCTCGGTGCCGGTCGCGGCCTTGAACGCCGCCACCATCTGGTTGAACGCATCGTCTTCCGCAGGCACGAAGCGCTTCCAGCGCATCACGGTCAGCTTGGCGCCCGGTTCGGCCTTCCAGGGCGCGCTCTGCGCCCAGGCCTTGGCGAAGTCGAACAGCGCCGGCCCGGTGAGCATGCCGGTCGCAGCCAATGCCGTTCCGCCTTGAAGCAGCGTGCGGCGGGTAAAGTCTTGCATGTCGTCCTCCCTGTGATGCTTTTATTATCTTAAGTAAAACTCACATTACGCGTTCAGGCGTTTTCCCGTCGCCTCGTCGAACAAGTGCACCAGCGACGGATCCGGCTTCAGCCGGATCTTGTCGCCCGGATTGAACTGGTGACGCTCGCGGAAGACTGCGACGACCTGCTCGCCGCCGATCTTGGCGAAGACCTGCGTCTCCGAGCCGGTCGGCTCGACCACGATGATCTCCGCTTCGGCGCCGTCGTCGGCGATGGTGAAATGCTCGGGCCGCACGCCGTAGACCGCAGGACGGCCGTCGGACGCCGCGGGCGCGGTCTTGAGCGGCAGCTTGACGCCATTCGGCCCCTCGAAGCTCGCGACACCGTTGACGCGCACATGCCCCTTCAGGAAGTTCATCGCGGGCGAGCCGATGAAGCCGGCGACGAACTGGTTGTCGGGCTTGTCGTAGAGCTCGAGCGGCGTACCCATCTGCTCGACGATACCGTCATGCATGACGACGATCTTGTCGGCCATGGTCATGGCCTCGATCTGGTCGTGGGTGACGTAGACGGTCGTCGTCTTCAGCCGCTGGTGCAGCTCCTTGATCTCCGTGCGCATGGCGACGCGCAGCTTGGCGTCGAGGTTCGACAAGGGCTCGTCGAACAGGAAGACCTGCGGGTCGCGCACGATGGCACGGCCCATCGCGACGCGCTGGCGCTGGCCGCCGGAGAGCTGGCGCGGATAGCGATCGAGCAGCGGCGCCAGCGCGAGGATCTCGGCGGCGCGCTTGACGCGCTTATTGATCTCGTCGGCGCTCGCGTTCCGCAGCTTGAGCGAGAAGCCCATATTGTCGGCGACGGTCATGTGCGGATAGAGCGCGTAGTTCTGGAACACCATCGCAATGTCCCGCTCCTTTGGCTGGACATTGTTGACGACGCGGTCGCCGATCGAGATCGTGCCGGAGGTGATGTTCTCGAGACCGGCGAGCATGCGCAGAAGCGTCGACTTGCCGCAGCCGGAAGGGCCGACCAAGACGACGAACTGCCCATCCTCGATCGGTACGGTCACGCCGTGCAGGACTTCAAAATTGCCGAACGATTTCCGCACGTCGCGGATTTGCACAGACGACATCTAGCTCCCTCCTCGATAGTCCACGACGGCCCTTGGCGCCGCGACCGTCTTGTTTTTTCAGACTTCGCCGAACGAAGCCCGACCGTAGCGGGCAACATTGTCGGCAGTTTGTGCGGTTTTGGCAATTTCTCTTTGGTTAGTCGCTGCTGGTAGCGCTGTCAACGTTCCTTTGTTTGCGGGACTGACTGTGTTAAGAGCAGCAAATGGGTCGAAAACGCACCAAGTCAGGCAAAATCCGGCTGGCGGAAGTCGCCGAGCTTGCCGGCGTCAGCCCGATTACAGCGTCCCGCTTCTTTCGTAATCCGGAGGCCCTGTCGGTCGCCAAGCGGACGCGGGTGGAGAGCGCGGCCAAGGAGCTCGGCTACGTCCCGAACCTTGCGGCACGCGCGCTGGCCTCGCAACGCACCGAGGTCATCGGTGTCTTGATCCCTTCCCTCACCAATAACGTGTTCTCGGACGTGCTGCGCGGCATCTATGACGCGTCAGAGGGCAGCCGTTACTCGATCCAGTTGTCCAACACCCGCTACAGCATTCTCCAGGAAGAGAAGTTGCTGCGCCTGTTTCTGGCGCAGAAGCCGGCCGGGCTGATCGTCACCGGCATCGACCAGACCGCCGAGTCCCGCGCGATGCTGGAAGCCGCGGACTGCCCGATCGTGCAGATCATGGAGATCGGGCCGGATCCGGTCGACATGATGATCGGCTTTTCGCACTATGATGCAGCCCGCGCGGCGGTTGCGCACCTGTTCGAGCAAGGTCACCGCAGGATCGGCTTCGTCGGTGCGCGCATGGACCCGCGGGTGCAGCGGCGGCTGGACGGATATGTCTCGGCCATGAAGGACGCCGGACTGTTCGAGCAGCGCCTCGTCGTCACGACGGCCACGCCGACTTCGGTGACGCTCGGCGGAGCCCTGTTCACCGATCTCCTGGCGCGGGAGCCCGACATCGATGCGGTGTTCTGCGCCAATGACGACCTCGCGCTCGGCGTGCTGTTCGAATGCCGGCGCCGGGAGATCGCAGTCCCCGGGCAGATCGCGATCGTCGGCTTCAACGACCTCGAATTCATGGCCTCCGCCGTCCCTACCCTCACCAGCATCCGCACCAACCGCTACGAGATGGGAAAGACGGCTGCCACCATGCTGATCAACGCGATCGAAGGGCGGCGCCCGGAGCAGCCGGTGCTCGATCTCGGCTTCAAGGTGATCGAGCGTCAAAGCTCGTTGGCACGACGTTCGGACAGCAGGCCAGCCGTTTCCGGCGCGGGCGCGGCGAACAAAATGATAGCGTTACCAAGTAGCCACGACTAGTATCGGACTCGTGAGGAAACGACCCGCCAGCCGGGAAGGCAGATCATCGCTCGCGCCGTTGGGCATCGCACATGCCAACACCATGAGACGGACGCCAGTGCGTTTGCATTGCAGGAGAAACCAATGACAAAGAAACCAACCAATGGGCATGCCGCCGGCAGCAACGGTTCTCGCCGCCACCTTCGCTCGCAGGAATGGTTCAACAACCCGCACAATCCGGGCATGACCGCGCTCTACATGGAGCGGTACCTGAATTACGGCCTCACCCGTGCCGAGTTGCAGTCGGGCAAGCCGATCATCGGCATCGCCCAGACCGGCAACGACCTCTCTCCCTGCAACCGCCACCACATCGAGCTCGCCCATCGCGTCCGCGAGGGCATCCGCGAAGCCGGCGGCATCGCGATGGAATTCCCGACCCACCCGATCCAGGAGACCGGCAAGCGCCCGACCGCGGCGCTCGACCGCAACCTCGCCTATCTCGGCCTGGTCGAGATCCTCTATGGCTATCCGCTCGACGGCGTCGTGCTCACCACCGGCTGCGACAAGACCACGCCGGCCTGCATGATGGCGGCGGCCACCGTGAACCTGCCCGCGATCGTGCTGTCGGGCGGCCCGATGCTGAACGGCTGGCACAATGGCGAGCGCACCGGCTCCGGCACCATCGTATGGAAATCGCGCGAGCGGCTCGCGGCCGGCGAGATCGACTATGAAGAGTTCATGGAGATCGTGGCCTCCTCGGCGCCCTCGGTCGGCCATTGCAACACGATGGGCACCGCCTCGACCATGAACGGGCTTGCCGAAGCGCTCGGCTTCTCGCTGCCGGGCTGTGCGGCGATCCCCGCCCCCTATCGCGAGCGCGGCCAGATCGCCTACGAGACCGGAAAGCGCATCGTCGAGATGGTCTGGGAAGACCTGAAGCCCTCGGACATCCTGACCCGCAAGGCGTTCGAGAACTGCATCGTGATCAACTCGGCCATCGGCGGCTCGACCAACGCGCCGATCCACATCAACGCCCTGGCCCGCCACATCGGCGTCGAGCTCTCGATCGAGGACTGGCAGAAAGTCGGCCACGACGTGCCCCTGCTCGTCAACATGCAGCCGGCCGGCTTCTATCTCGGCGAGGAATTCCACCGCGCCGGCGGCGTGCCGGCGGTGGTGCGCGAACTGATGAAGCACAAGCGCATCCATGAGGACGCGGTCACGGTCAACGGCCGCGGCATCGGCGAGAACTGTAAGAATGCGCCGGCGCCCGACAACGACGTGATCTGGGCTTACGACAAGCCGCTGGTGAAGGATGCCGGCTTCCTGGTGCTGAAGGGCAATCTGTTCGATTCCGCGATCATGAAGACCAGCGTGATCTCCAAGGAATTCCGCGACCGCTATCTCAGCAACCCGAAGGACCCCAACGCCTTCGAGGGCCGCGCCATCGTGTTCGAAGGGCCTGAAGACTATCACGCGCGGATCGACGATTCCTCGCTCGACATTGACGAGCACTGCGTGCTGTTCATCCGCGGCACCGGTCCGATCGGCTACCCCGGCGGCGCCGAGGTCGTGAACATGCAGCCGCCGGCAGCATTGATCAAACGCGGCATCCTGTCCCTGCCCTGCATCGGCGACGGCCGGCAGTCCGGCACGTCGGGCTCGCCCTCCATCCTCAATGCTTCGCCGGAAGCCGCCGCCAATGGCGGTCTTGCGATCCTGAAGACCGGAGACAAGGTGCGTATCGACCTCAACAAGGGCAGCGCCAACATCATGATCTCGGACGAGGAGCTGAAGAAGCGCCATGCCGAGCTCAGGGCCAATGGCGGCTTCAAGCATCCGCCGAACCAGACGCCCTGGCAGGAGATCTACCGCAACACCGTCGGCCAGCAGTCGACGGGTGCCTGCATGGAGCTTGCCACGCGTTATCAGAACGTCGCCGGCACGTTTGGCGTGGCGCGGGATAATCACTGACTTCTGTCATTCCGGGGCGCGACGCAGTCGCGAGCTACGATGCGCACTTGCGCATCTGAGAATCCATAACCGCGATCGGGAGTATGGATTCCGGGCCTGCGCCCGACGGCGCATCCCGGAATGACGAAACCACTTCAAAGGAGTGAACAAAAATGGCAGACCGCCTCAAGGGTAAGCGCGCCGTCGTCACGGCTGCTGCGGCAGGCATCGGGCGCGCATGCGCCATCGCATTCGCGCGCGAAGGCGCAACCGTGATCGCCACCGACATCAACGAGGCCGGAATCGCGAGCCTGACCAAGGAAGGCATCGCCGAGGTCGCCAGGCTCGACGTCCGCAACACCGCCGACGTCAACGCCTTTGCCAAGCGCGTCGGCAAGATCGACATCCTGCTCAACGCGGCGGGCTTCGTGCACCACGGCACCATCCTGGAATGCTCGGAAGAGGATTTCGACTTTTCGTTCGACCTCAACGTCAAATCGATGCACCGGACCATCAAGGCCTTCCTGCCCGACATGATCGCGGGCGGCGGCGGCAGCATCGTCAACATCTCGTCCTGCGCGGCCTTACGGCCGCCGGCCAATCGCTATGTCTACAGCTCGTCGAAGGCGGCAGTGTCGCTGCTGTCGCGCGCGGTCGCGCTCGACTTCATCACCAAGGGCATCCGCTGCAACTCGATCTGCCCCGGTACCGTCGAGACCCCTTCGATGCTCGACCGCGCCGCCGCGCAAGGACCGCAGGGCAAGGAGATGTTCATCTCCCGCCAGAAGATGGGCCGGCTCGGCACCGCCGAGGAGATCGCGTCCATGGCGGTCTATCTCGGCAGCGACGAGAGCGCCTTCACCACCGGCGTCGATCTGGTCGTCGACGGCGGCTACATGCTCTGACGCTCGGGAGCAGATCTCATGAACAAGATCGATCTCAACGGCCGCATCGCCATCGTCACGGGCGGTGCGCAGGGCTTTGGCCGCGCCATCACCGAGCGTTTCGTCGCCTCCGGTGCCAAGGTCGCGATCTGGGATTTCGATGCCGCGCTCGCCGAGAAGACCGCAAAGGAGATCGGCGACAACGTCCGCGTGTTCAAGGTCGACGTCACCGACACCGCGGCTGTCGAGCAGGCCCGCGATGCGACGCTGGCCGCCTTCGGCAAGATCGACATCCTCGTCAACAATGCCGGCATCGCCGGAATCAACAAGCCGGTCTGGGAGACCGACCTCGAGGAATGGCGCAAGGTCCTGCGCATCAACCTCGACGGCCCCTTCATCGTCTGCAAGGCGATCGTGCCCGCGATGCTCGCGCAGAAGTACGGGCGCATCGTCAACATCGCCTCGATCGCCGGCAAGGAAGGCAATCCGAACGCGGCGCATTATTCGGCCTCCAAGGCCGGCCTGATCGCGCTGACGAAATCGCTCGGCAAGGAGCTCGCGGCGCACGACATCCTCGTCAACGCGGTGACCCCGGCGGCGGCCAAGACTGCGATCTTCGACCAGATGACGCAGCAGCATATCGACTTCATGCTGTCGAAGATCCCCAAGGGGCGCTTTGTGCTGGTGGAAGAGCTGGCCGCGATGGTGAGCTGGCTGGCCTCGGAGGACTGCGCGTTCTCGACCGGCGCGGTGTTCGACATTTCGGGCGGGCGCGCAACTTATTGAGGATATCATGATCCGGGAAGGTGGATGCCTGTGCGGCGCGGTGCGGTTCAAGGCAGAGGGCGAACCGCTCAACGTCCGCATCTGCCATTGCCGCATCTGTCAGAAGGCGATGGGCTCGCCCTTCTTCGCTAGGGCGCAGTTCGACCAGCGTGCGCTGACCGTCGACGGCGACGCGGAGCGCTACGCTTCCTCGGAGAACATCGACCGGGTGTTCTGCAAGCGCTGCGGCACCCGCCTGTTCGCCTGGCGGCGCAACGGCACGCTTGCCGGCGTGTCCCTCTCCGTTTTCGACGATCGCAACGCCTTCGCGCCGACCGAGCACATCTGGGTGGCGGAAAAGCCCGCCTGGCTGAAGCTCGATGACGGCTTGGTGCAACATCCGGGGACGATACCCGCGTAAGCCCGCATGGACGGCGTTGCGACTCCGGGGCCGCCGTCATCAGCAGCGTGGCATTTCTGGACCGGCCACCCTATGTTGCGCTGAAGCGCTGCTGCACCGCCGGTTCGGCTGGTCTGCAAGGCCGCAGGCTAACCGGGATCAACGAGCCGTGAACATTTCCCTTTATGAGCTTTCCGTCTGGGTGCTGCCACTGCTGCTCGCCATCACCTTTCATGAGGCTGCGCACGCATTCGTCGCGGACCGGCTCGGCGACAACACGGCCGCGCAGCTCGGGCGGGTCAGCTTCAATCCTGTCAGGCACATCGATCCGTTCGGCACCCTGATCCTGCCGGCGATGCTGTTGTTCGCGCATTCGCCGTTCCTGTTCGGCTATGCCAAGCCGGTGCCGGTGAACTTCCGCAAGCTGAACAACCCGAGGCTCGACATGGTCTGGGTGGCGCTGGCAGGGCCTGCCACCAACATCCTGCTGGCGCTGGTCGCCGCCTTCGCCTTCCATGCACTGCCCCTGGTGCCGGCGAGCTCGGCGAAATGGGTTGCCGACAACCTCAAGAACGCCCTCATCATCAACGCGATCCTGGCGGTCTTCAACATGATGCCGATCCCGCCGCTCGATGGCGGGCGCGTTGCGGTCGGGCTGTTGCCCCGCCCGCTTGCGTTGCCCCTGGCGCGGCTCGAGCCGTTCGGGATGCTGATCCTGATCGGGCTATTGATCTTGCTGCCCCTTGCGGGTTCCCAGTTCGGTCTAAATCTTGATGTTATTTCAGTAATACTGCGGACGTTGACCGGGCATGTGATTCAGGCTGTTCTCTTCCTGACCGGCAACGCGTAGTTGACGAACGACACCGAACACAAGCCGAAGGGCCAGAGGTCGACTTGGTCAAAGCTGCCGATATGCTGATCGCGCGACGCGCCGACACCCGTGCCCGCGCCGATTTCGCCACCTGGAAGATGATGGCCAAGCTCAACGGGGCGTCCGCTTTGCCCCCGGAGGCCCAGGAATTCCTGGCGAGCTATCAGAACCTGCTGGCGCAGATGAGCGAGGGCGAGGCCACCGAGGCCACCATCGGTGCGATCTACAAGGCCTATTATGCCGAGATGGGCGGCGCGGGAACTGCGCCCGACGTCCGCCCTCGCGCGGCCGAGCCGGCGGCGGACAATGTTACCGCCTTCCGCCGCCCCCCACCCGCGCCGAAGAGGTCCGCTTCCTTCGGGGCGGCGGCATTCGCCGGTCCCCAGAAACGACCGCTTCCGGTGGCGTTGATCTTCGCGTGCCTGGTCGTGGTCTATGTCGGGATCCGGCTCTACTGGCGCTGAGCGGTCTTCTTCTTTTTCGCGTCCGGCGGCGTGAAGATGATATCGACGGTCCGCTCGAACCGGTCCTCGGTCAAGCCGGCGGGCGGCTGCGGAATGGGATCGGACTTGCGGACGATCGAGACCGCGGCCGCATCGTAGGCGGCGTCCCCGGACGATTCCACGACATCCACCGACAGCACGTTGCCCTTCCGGTTGATCGCGAAGCTTACCTTGACCTTCTGATTGTTGGGATGTTTGCCTTCCGGATTGATCTTGTGCAGCGACAGATGCGCGCTGATCTTGCGGTTCCAATCGGCGGTCAGCTTCAGGACATCCTTGCCGATGCCGATGACGGGCGCCAGCGCCTTCTCGGCCTCGCGCGCATCCTCCTCGAGGGTCTGCCGTGCCGTGGCAACCGATTTCGGCGAGGCTTCGGCGGCCGGCGTTTCGACCGCCTGAATCTTCGGATCGTCTTCCGTCGGCTTCTTCGCGTTGTTCTCGGTCACGACGCGGTCGGGATCCTCGACCTCCTGCGGCTGATCCTTCGGAAGCTCCGTCTCCTGGGTCTCGGCCTTTTGCTCGGGAAGCGCCTGCTGCTCTTGCATCGCTTCGCTGTCCGGCCCGGGCGGCAGATCGGTCTCAGGCGCCTTGGGCGATGCCATCTCCACGGCGAACTCGGCGCCGTTCGCACCCAGGCCATCGCCGTCGTCGTCGGCGCGCAGATGCGCCAGCGCGAGCGCAGCGCCGCCCAGATGCAGCGCCAGCGCCGCCACTGCGGCCAGGATCCAGAGCTTGCGGGATGGTCTGGGTTCGTCCGACATAGCGGGCCTTCTCAAGGCTGGGCGGCGCCGGCCGCAGGCGCGCCCGGCGCGCCTTCCAGCGCCACCAGCTTCACCCGCGTATAGCCGCCTGAGCGCAACAGCTCCATGACCCCCATCAACTCCCCATACGGTACCGACTTGTCGGCACGCAGGAACACGTACCTATCCTTGCTCATGTCCGACAAGCCGTCGAGCGTCCCGATCAACTCGGCCCGATGGACCGGGTTCTCTCCGATCGCAAGCGTCAGATCGGGCTTGATGCTGAGATAGGTCGGCTTGTCCGGCTTCTTCTGCGGCGTCGCGCTGGACGTCGGCAGATCGATCGGCAGGTCGACCGTGGAGAGCGGGGCTGCGACCATGAAGATGATCAGCAGCACCAGGATGACGTCGATGAAAGGCGTGACGTTGATGTCATGCGTTTCGGAGAAATCGTCGTCTTCGCCGTCATTGTCTGCGAGCGAAACGCCCATGGTTCACTCCGCTGCGCGCGAATGCACGCTGCCGTGGCTGCGGTCGAGATCGCGCGAGAGCAGCCGTCCAGCCGCCCCCGAGGCGCGGCTGACGAGCTCGAGATAGCCCTTCGTCACGCGCGAAAAGTGGTTGTAGATGATGACGGCGGGGATCGCCGCGACGAGGCCGATCGCGGTGGCGAGCAGCGCCTCGGCGATGCCGGGCGCGACGACGGCGAGGTTCGTGGTCTGCGACTTCGAGATGCCGATGAAGCTGTTCATGATGCCCCAGACCGTGCCGAACAGGCCGACGAAGGGCGACGTGGAGCCGATGGTCGCGAGCACGCCCATGCCGATCCGGATACGGCGCGCCTCGGCGCGCACGATCTCGGAAAAGCTGGAGGCCGCGCGCTCCTTGATACCGGCATCGCTGGACAAGCCGGCCGACATCCGGGCCTCGCGCAGGGCCGCCGCCAGGAAGGACGACAGCACGCCCTGCTTCGGGCCGAGCGCCATCTGCGCTTCGGCCAGGGAGCGCGTCTCGGCGATCTTCTTCAGGGCCGAGCGAAGCCTGCTGGAAGCAACCGACAGCTCGATCGACTTGGCGATGAAGACGGTCCAGGTCATCAGCGATGCGAAGGCGAGCCCGATCATCACCGCCTTCACGATGACGTCGGCCGACATGAACATGACCCAGGGCGAGAGCTCCTTCATCGCCGGCGCCACAGCGGAGGTCTCGGACTTTGCGGGCGCCGGCGCGGCGGCCACGGGCGGGGCTGCCGGCGCGGTCGCCGTCGAAGCCGCAGGTGGTGCAGCCGCCGGGGACGGGCTGGCCACGGGCGGCTGAGATGCCTGCTGCGCTGCGGCCGAGGGCGGGGTCTGCGTCTGGGCGGAAACAGGGGTCGCGAGCCAAGCGGCCGTCAGGATGACGGCTGCGGCAAGGCTTGCTTGGAAGGTCATGGTCTTCATACTTCGGCCCAGTAGCGAATGAGGTTGTGATAGATACCCGTCAATTTGACCGTTTCGGGATCGTCACGCCCGAGCCGTTCCACCAGCGCCTGTATCGCGGTGTCGAGGTCGAAGATCATGCTCCGGGCTTGGTCGTCCCGTATCATGCTCTGAAGCCAGAAGAAAGACGCAACCCGCGTTCCCCGCGTCACGGGGGTGACGAGATGCAGGCTGGTCGAGGGATAGAGCACACAATCGCCGGCCGGCAATTTGACTTCGTGCGAGCCGTAGGTGTCCTCGATCACAAGTTCGCCACCATCGTACTCTTCCGGCTCAGCGAGGAACAGCGTCACCGACAGGTCTGTGCGAATGCGCAGGCCGGTCAGACGGTCGCCGCGGATCGCGTTGTCGACATGCAGGCCGAAATGATGGCCGCTGCTCGCCGCATAGCGGTTGAACAGCGGCGGAAAGATCTGGAGCGGAACAGCCGCCGCAATGAAGCGCGGATTGGACGTCAGCGCCGAGATGATGCGATTGCCGAGCTTGCGCGCGACCTCGCTGTCCGGCGGCAATTGCTCGTTGCGCTTGACCATGGCCGACTGCGCGCCCGCGGTGGAACGCCCGTCCTCCCATTCGCTGGCGTCCATGATGCGGCGGAAATCCGTCACATCATCCTTGCCGAGAACGCCTGGCAGGCACGTCAACATGATCAGAACTTCGCTGTGGTCACGACATAGAACGCCCTTCCCGGCGCCACCGCCACGAAAGGAACTGCGCTGCGATAGAACGAGTCGTAATAGAGCTTGTTGGTCAGGTTCTGCGCGTAGAACTTCATGGTCCAGTTCTTGTCGATCTTCTTCTCGACGAACGCATCGAAGCGCCAATAGCTCGGCAGCTCGTTGGTGTTGGCCGCGAACGTGCCGCCATAGACCTTGGAACGGTACACCGCCTGGCCGCCAAGCTCCCAGCCGTCGTCGAACTTGTACTTGGTCAGCATGCTGAACGATTGATGGGCAATGTTGGCCAGTTGCAGCCCGAGATTCGAAGCAACGCCGCTCTGCGTGACCTTGGACTGCATCAGCACCAGGCCGCCGAAGATGCTCCAGCGATCGGTGATCTTGCCCTCGGCTTCGATGTCGATGCCCTGGATCCTGTAGGCAGCGCCCGAGGTCAGCAGACCGTTGACGGTCTCGCGCGCGTTGTCCTTGGTGGTCTGGAACAGCGCACCGGTGACCAGCAGGTGGCGATCGGCAAGCTCCCATTTGGTGCCGAGTTCGATCGCCTTGTTGCGCTCGGGCCCGAGCAAGATGGTCGAGTTGGCGGGAACGCCGCCGTACTCGGTGCCGGTCGCGTCGAGCTCCGAGCCGAACGGATTGGCCGAGGTTGCGTAGGCGCCATAGATGCTGCCGATCGACATCGGCTTGTAGACCAGCCCGACGTTGTAGTTCACCAGATCGGAGCTCTGCTTCACATATTGCGGACCGTTGTTCGACGCGCTCTGGCTGTAGCCGTCGTAGCGCACGCCGCCGTTGACGATGACCGTGTCCTGCCAGTTCGCGGTGTCCATGACATACACGCTGGTCGTGTTGACGCCATAGCGCGTCGGATTGCCCATCAGCGACGGTATGCCGAAGGGAATGTAGGTGTATTGCGGGGCGTAGAGATTGACGCCCGTCACCGCGCCATTGCTGGTAAACGCGGAACCGGACA
This sequence comes from Bradyrhizobium sp. WBOS07, assembly GCF_024585165.1. Taxonomy (NCBI): domain Bacteria; kingdom Pseudomonadati; phylum Pseudomonadota; class Alphaproteobacteria; order Hyphomicrobiales; family Nitrobacteraceae; genus Bradyrhizobium; species Bradyrhizobium sp. WBOS07. The sequence goes on along the minus strand of NZ_CP029008.1, from coordinate 6,578,733 downwards.
GTTCGGAGGCGAGGCCGGCATAGCGATCGATCGAAATGTTCTCGTTCGAATATTCGACCCCGAACACCGCCGTGTGCTTGACCCCGCCGGTGTCGAGCTTGAACGTGGCCTCGTTCTGGTTGGCCCACACGTCCACGTTCTGGTAGCGGCTCTGCGCGCTCGCCGTCGTGGTCCAGAGCAGGGGATTGGGACTGGTGGTGTTCGGATTCTGCGGCAACGTGCCGATATAGTTGAGCAGCGAGTGCTCGCCGCGCACCTTGCTGGTCAGCGTAATGGCCTCGTTGACCTTGTACTCGATGATGCCGGTGCCGAAATCCTGCCGCGCGGTCTGGAAATCGCGGTTGAGGAAGCCGTACCAGTTTTGACGCGGAATGCCGGCCGAGGTCACCGGCACGTTGCCCTGCCTGTAGTAAGGCACGCCGAAATCCGGATAACCGCTGAGGTCGGTGTGGACGTAGTTCGTGGTGATCTTGATGTCGTTGGTCGGCGTGTACTTGGTCGAGATGAAGCTGCCCCAGCGATTGTCGGTCACGTGGTCGCGGCCGGCGACGTTGGCGTCCTGGAACAGACCGCCGGCACGAACCGAGAAGGTCGGATCGATGACCTGGTTGACGTCGAGCGTGACGCGCTTGGTCATGTCGGTGCCGAATTCAGAGTCCACGCGCTGGAAGTTGCGATTGCCGGCCTGCTTGGTGACGATGTTGATGGCGCCACCGGCAGTGCCGCGGCCGGCGTAGGACGATGCCGGCCCGCGCAGGATCTCGATCTGCTCAGTGAAGAAGTTCTCGCGAATGGACACGGCGGGATCGCGGATGCCGTCGATGAAGACGTCGTTGCGCGCGTCGAAGCCGCGGATGAAGAAACGGTCTCCGAACGCGTTGCCACCCTCACCCGAGCCCAGCGTCACGCCCGCAGTCGAGCGGCCGACCTCCTTCAGGGTCGTGGCGTTCTTGTCCTCCAGCACTTCCTTGCTGAGCACCGTGATGGATTTCGGCGTATTCAGCATCTTCTCGGGAAACTTGCCCGAGGCCTGGACGTGGTCGACCTTGTAGGGCGCGGCCGGATCGGCATAGGGATTGCCGTCGGGAGCGCCAGACGGCGTCGTCGGCGCCGTCTGTTGCGCCGCCTGCTCGCGTTGCGCGGCGCGGCGAATCGCGTTGCGGGCGCGGACCTGCTCCGGCGAGGGCTTCGATGCCGTCGGACGCGGCCGCTCGATCGGTGCGTCGACCGTCACCGGCGGCAGGTTCGACTGCTGCGCCTGCGCGCCGCTCGACACCGATGCCGCTGCGATCAAGCTCGCAACCGCTGAAACCTTCTTACCGGAAACGCCCGCGAATTTCTCATCCACCAGATCGAATGCTGCGACCGAACGCAACGACTTCGGTGCGACCACCTGCCCCATTACCAAACGCCCCATCTTCCTGTTCGCTCATTCTCTTCGGCGAACAACGAGCGTTGGTATCGGCCGCAAAATAGCGGGTCAATGCGAGCACCTCGCAAGAACCCTTGAATCGATCCAGATCAAAACAATTCTAAACTACAGTTTGAAACCGTTCTAAATTACGATTGGACTCGTTCTAAGAAACGCGCCGCTCGCCGCGCAATCGCAGCCTCCCTCACAGCATCAATCGCTGCTTGGCGGCTTCATCAGCGAAAACAATTCGTCGACGGTTTTCTGCGCGACGGCGCGCACGCGATCAGTACTGTCCATGCCCGCGATGTTGATACCGTTCACCACCGCTTTGATCTCGTCGCGGAAGTCGGTGAGGAAGCGCAAGGGATCGCGCTGCTCGTTGGCCACCCGCGCGATCAATCCCGTGATCAGAATCTGACACGCGATCAGCTTGCCGTTCAATTCATCCATGCTGCGCTCCATTGGTGGCGGCGCCGATATGAATGATGCCGAAATTGCTGACAACCCAAACGGCGTCCGCGCGATTTAGAACCGTTCTTGTCAGTCGCACGAGCGGGGTCGGCTGCGCCGTCGGCTCGAGCACACCGTCTGCGGGTGTCGTCCAAGAAGTATCGTCTGAGACTTGCCGCCGATCGACCCGCCCGAGAAAATGCAGCACTGCACAGTGCCGCGCCAGCGCACTGCCCACACGGTGCAAAGCTTTCCAATTGTTTAGGATTATCAACGGATAGTGCTGTTTACACTGGAACTTGGCGTGTATTATACAACGCGCTGGAACCCTGCGATTGCCCTATTATTCTAAGCTGAGGGCATACGAGCCGACACGAGACGACATGAAAAAGTCCCGGCCGATCCTCTGGCTTCTGATCATCGCGGCCGTGGCCTCCGCGGGTTACTATGGTTGGCAGAAATTCGGACCTGGGGCCGGAAAAACCCAGACCGCCCAGAAGGGTCCACCGCGACCGCCCCCCGTCCCCGTGAGCGTTGCGCCGGTCCAGAAGATCGACTTCCCGGTCTATCTGACCGGCCTCGGCACGGTTCAGGGTTTCAACACCGTCCAAGTCCGCAGCCGGGTGGATGGGCAGATCGACAAGCTCACCTTCAGGGAAGGCCAGATCGTCCAGCAGGGCGAGCTTCTGGTCTCGATCGATCCCCGTCCCTATCAGGCCGCGCTCGACCAGGCCAAGGCCAAGAAGGCGCAGGATGAGGCGAGCCTTGCCAACGCCAATCTCGAGCTTCAGCGCGCCATGAAGCTCGGCGAATTCGCGACCGCGCAGCGGGTCGACACCCAGCGCTCGACCGTCGCCCAGCTCACCGCCCAGATCGCCGCCGACGAAGCCGCGATCGCCAACGCCCAGACCCAGCTCGACTACACCCAGGTCAAGGCGCCGATCACCGGTGTCGCCGGCCTGCGCCAGGTCGACGTCGGCAACATCGTCAACGCCTCGACGCAGACGGGCATCGTCACGATCTCGCAGGTCGAGCCGATCTCCGTGATCTTCACCGCGCCGGAAGACCAGCTTCCCTACATCAGCGAAGGCCAGAAGAGCGGCGCGCTCAAGGTGATCGCTTTCACGACCGACGGCAAGAAGACGCTTGCCGAGGGCAAGCTCGCAGTCATCAACAACCAGGTCGACACCAGCAGCGGGACGATCCGGCTCAAGGCCGTGTTCGAGAACAAGGACCACGCGCTGTGGCCGGGCCAATCGGTCTCGACGCGGCTTCTGGTGCGGACGCTGAAGGACGCGACCGTGGTTCCGGACGACGCGGTCCAGCACTCCACCAACGGCCTCTACGCCTACACCGTCAATCAGGACAACAAGGCCGAGCTGCACAAGGTCAAGGTCAGCTATGCCATCGACGGACGTTCGGTGATCGAAGAAGGCTTGAGCCCGGGGCAGCAGGTGATCACCGGCGGCCAGTTCAAGGTGCAGCCCGGAAGCCTGGTCTCGACGGCGGTGGCGAGCTCGAACCCGACCCAGAACAAGGTGCGACAGGAATGACCGAGGGCGGGATTTCGGCACCTTTCATCCGTTATCCCATCGGCACCTCGCTGCTGATGGCCGGCATTCTCTTTGTCGGTCTCGTCGCCTATCCCCTGCTTCCGGTCGCACCGCTGCCTCAGGTCGACTTCCCGACCATCCAGATTACCGCCAATTTGCCGGGCGGCAGCCCTGAGACAATGGCCTCGTCCGTGGCCCAGCCGCTGGAGCGCCAGTTCGCCCAGATCCCCGGCATCGCCCAGATGACCTCGACGAGCTATCTCGGCACCGCGTCGATCACCATCCAGTTCGACCTCAACCGCAGCATCGACGGCGCCGCCAACGACGTGCAGGGCGCCATCAACGCCGCCAGCGGCCAGTTGCCGAAGAATCTGCCCTCGCCGCCGACCTACCGCAAGGTCAACCCGGCCGACGCGCCGATCCTGTTGCTGTCGGCGACATCGGATACGCTGCCTCTGACCAGCGTCAGCGACGCGGTCGATGCCCAGCTCGCCCAGCAGATCAGTCAGCTGTCGGGCGTGGCGCAGGTCTTTATCGGCGGCCAGCAAAAACCCTCCATCCGCATCCAGGTCGACCCCGCCAAGCTGGTTGCCAAGGGCCTGTCGATGGAGGACGTCCGCAGCCAGATCGCGATCACCACCGTCGACAGTCCCAAGGGCAATATCGACGGCGAGAAGCGCGCCTACACGATCTACGCCAACGACCAGCTCACGCAGGCGAAGGACTGGAACGACGTCATCATCGCCTATCGCAACGGCGGTCCCTTGCGAATCCGCGACGTCGGCCGGGCGGTCAGTGCCGCCGAAGACGCCAAGCAGGCGGCCTGGGCCAACGGCAAGCGCGGCGTCTTCCTGGTGATCTTCAAGCAGCCCGGCGCCAACGTCATCGAGACCGTGGACCGGATCAAGGCGACCCTGCCCCGCCTCGTGGCAGCGATCCCGCCCGCGATCAAGATCGAGCTCATCAGCGACCGTACCACGACCATCCGCGCGGCGGTCGAGGACGTCCAGTTCACGCTGCTGCTGACCATCGCCCTCGTGGTCATGGTGATCTTCATCTTCCTGCGCAGCTTCTGGGCGACGGTCATTCCTACCGTCACGGTTCCACTGGCGCTGCTGGGCGCGTGCGCTCTGATGTGGCCGGTCGGCTATTCGCTCGACAATCTGTCGCTGATGGCGCTCACCATCGCGGTCGGTTTCGTGGTCGACGACGCCATCGTCATGCTCGAGAACATCACCCGCTACATCGAGGAAGGCGACTCGCCGATGGAGGCCGCCTTCAAGGGCTCCAAGGAAATTGGATTCACCATCGTCTCGATCAGCATCTCGCTGGTGGCGGTGCTGATCCCGCTGCTGTTGATGGGCGGCATCATCGGCCGCCTGTTCCGCGAATTCGCCGTCGTGCTGGCGATGACCATCTTCGTCTCGATGTTCGTGTCGCTGACCCTGACGCCGATGATGGCCTCGCGCTTCCTGCGTGCCCATGGCGAGGTGCAGCACGGCCGCTTCTATCAATGGAGCGAGCGCGCCTTCGACGCGATGCTGCGCGGCTACGAATACGTCCTCGATCACGCCCTCGCCTGGCGGCGCACCACGCTTGCGATTTTCTTCGCCACGCTCGGACTGTCGATCTACCTGTTCGTCCTGATCCCGAAGGGCTTCTTCCCGCAGCAGGACGTCGGCCTGATCACCGCGACCTCGGAAGCCTCGCAGGACATCTCGTTCAAGGAGATGACCCGGCGCCAGGAGCAGCTCGGCAAGATCATCCTGGCCGATCCCGACGTTGCCAGCGTTGCCATGTCGATCGGCGGCAGCGGCCGTGCCGGCAACAACGGCAATATCTTCATCACGCTGAAGCCCCGCGACCAGCGCGAGGCCTCGGCGCAGCAGATCATCGCGCGACTGCGTCCCCAGTTCGACAAGGTCGAGGGTGCCCGCCTCTACATGCAGGCAGCCCAGGACGTGCGGCTCGGCGGCCGGCCGACGCGTACGCAGTTCGAATTCACGCTGCAGGACGCCAATCTGGAAGAGCTCAACGAATGGGCGCCCAAGATCCTCGCTAAGATGCAGACCCTGCCCGAGCTGCGCGACGTCGCGACCGACCAGCAGACGCAGGGCACCACCGTCCAGCTCAAGATCAACCGCGATACCGCCTCACGCTACGGCATCCAACCGCAGCTGATCGACGACACGCTGTATGACGCCTTCGGACAGCGGCAGGTCACGCAATATTTCACCCAGCTCAACACCTACAAGGTGATCCTGGAAATCCTGCCGGAGATGCAGGGCAATCTCGACAGCCTGAACAAGCTTTACCTCAAATCGCCGCTGACCGGCGACCAGGTGCCGCTGTCGACGTTCGCGACCTGGACCACCGATCCGGTCCGTCCGCTCTCGATCAGCCATCAGGGCCAGTTCCCGTCGATCACCATCAGCTTCAACCTCGCGCAAGGCGTCGCGCTCGGCCAGGCGACCGAGGCGGTGCAGAAGGCGATGGCCGATCTCGGCGCGCCGCCGACGCTCAATTCGAGCTTCCAGGGCACCGCGCAGGCGTTCCAGCAGTCGCTCGGCACCGTGCCGCTCTTGATCCTCGCCGCGCTCGTCGTGGTCTACCTGGTCCTCGGCATCCTCTACGAGAGCTACATCCATCCGATCACGATTCTGTCGACGCTGCCCTCGGCCGGTGTCGGCGCGCTCGCGATCCTGATGGCGGCCGGCTTCGACTTCAGCCTGATCGCGCTGATCGGCATCATCCTGCTGATCGGCATCGTGAAGAAGAACGGCATCATGATGGTCGATTTCGCGATCGCAGCCGAACGCGACGAGCACAAGACGCCGGAGGAATCGATCCGCCAGGCCGCGCTGCTGCGCTTCCGCCCCATCATGATGACGACGATGGCCGCGCTGCTCGGCGGCGTGCCTCTGATGCTCGGCCACGGCACCGGCGCCGAGATCCGTCAGCCGCTCGGCTACGCCATGGTCGGCGGCCTGATCGTCAGCCAGGCGCTGACGCTGTTCACCACGCCCGTGGTCTATCTCTATCTCGACAAGCTCAACAACTGGTTCTCGACCTGGGGCCGTTCGGGTGACGACGAAGGCGACGAGGCACCCGCGCCCGGCACGGTCAAGGAAGCCGCCGAGTAAGCTTGCGCCGCGGCCGCGGCGAGGCTACAGCGAGGCCCTCGGTTAACGCCAACGTGGTTTCGCCATGCCCATGCAATCCAGACTTGCCGCTCTCGCCGCCGCTATCCTGTTGTCGACGGCCGCCGCGCAGGCCCAGCAGAGCGCGAAGAAGAACGCAGCGCCTGCCCCGGCCGCGCAGCCCTCGCCCGCGCCGACGCAAGCACAGGCGGACGGTGCTCCCGGGCAGCCCGGCTGGATCGTCCGTTGCACCAGCGCCAGCCGCGAGGCCCCGCTCGAATGCGCGATGGAGCAGAACGCGGTGCTGACCAAGACCGGCCAGACCGTCGTCCTGATCAACATCCGCATCGCGCCCGACACCCGCACGCCGATCGCGCTGCTGCAGTTGCCGCTCGGCCTCAACCTTCCCGTCGGCGCCAAGATCCAGGTCGACGAAGGCAAGACCTTCGACCTGCAGATCCAGACCTGCGAGAACCGCGGCTGCTACGCCTCGACCCCGATCGCGGCGGACCTGCTCGCCGCTTTGAGGGCCGGCAAGCAGTTGAAGGTCTCGTTCCAGAACATGGCCAAGGAGACGATCGCGATCCCGATGCCGCTCGGCGATTTCGCGGCGGCCTACGACAAGATCAAGTAGCTCACCTCTCGCTACTGCCGCGCCATCTGGGCGTTGCCGACGGCTTCGCCGTCGAGCTTCTGGTCGTCATGCATGGTAACCGTGACGCGCAGGAGTCGTCCCCCGTACTCGAACGGCGCCTCGTAGTGTGACACGGGGCTGCCGCGGTCGCGGCCGATGTCGAGTCCGGACCACGAGATCAGCGTATGAAATCCGAGCTGGGTCTTCAGCGAGCCCGCCGGCTCGCCGTCGATCAGCAGCGTGTAGGCGCTGATGCCGGTGCGCGCGCCCTTGGCCGGCGGCTCCTTGCGCACGAGCCGTTCGACGCGCACGCCGAGCCACCGCGGGCCCGAGGGCACCTTACGGTCCGACCGTACGATCTGGTGGCTGCCGCCGATGTTGAGATCGTGCACGAGATGGCCATCGCTGACATAGAGGCTATAGCCCGAGGTCGCGTCGCCGTGCGAGATCAGCACGCCGTCTGCGCCGGGCTCATCGATCTCGACATGCGCCTCGATCGTGTAGCTGCGGCTGCGCACATCGGGCGCGACGTCGGTCGGGACGTGCCCCATGCCGGCGTGGAAGACGAAACGATGGCGCGCCCCGTGGAAGCGCGCGGCATTCTCCGCAAAGCGCGGCCCGAAGCGGTCGTCGAGGGGCAGCACGTTGTGCTTCTCGGCCTCTTCCCACCACGCCGCGATCATCCGGCCGAGGCGCTCCGGCTCAGCTGTCGCAAGGTCGTTGGTCTCGGAGAAATCCGCATCCAGGTGAAACAGCTCCCATTTGTCGTTCTCGAACGGTGTGCCCGACGGATGAAAGGCGACCGCCTTCCACCCCGCCTGCCACAGACCGCGATGGCCGAACATCTCGAAATATTGCGGCGAGCTTTTTGACGGCGCGGACGCGTCCGTGATCGACCGCGCAAAGCTCTCGCCCTCGAGCGGCATCTGCCGGCAACCCGCGATGTCAGTGGGAGCCTCGATACCGATCAGCTCCAGCAGCGTCGGCGTGAGGTCGCAGGCGTGGACGAACTGGTGCCGCAGCTCGCCTTTGGCCGCAATCCTCTTCGGCCAGTTGATGACGAAGGGATCGCGGATGCCGCCGCCATGGGTGTTCTGCTTGTAGCGCCGCAGCGGCGTGTTGGACGCCATCGCCCAGCCATGCGGGAAATTGCTGTGGGTGTCGGGCCCGCCGATGTCGTCGATGCGGGCGAGCTTCTCCGCGATCGGCTCCGGCTTGAAATTGAACGGCCCCATCGCGTTGACGAAGCCAAGCGGCCCGCCCTCCTGGCTAGCGCCATTGTCGGACATCACGATGATCACGGTGTTGTCGCGGATGCCGGCGGTGTCGAGAAATGCGATAAGCCGCGCAAGATGCCGGTCGGAATGATCGAGCATGCCGGCGAAGGCCGCCTGCAGCCGGGTGAAGATGCGGCGCTCGTCGGCCGAATGCTCGTCCCAGGCCTTCACACCGTCATTGCGCGCCGGCATCCGCGTATCCTCCGGCACCAGCCCCATCGCCTTCTGACGCGCGAGACGCTGCTCCCGCTCGACGTCCCAGCCGTGGGCGAAGGCGGCGTCATAGCTCCGGATGATGTCGGCCGGCGCTTGATGCGGTGCGTGGCAGGCTCCCAGCGCGACCCAGGCCAGCCAGGGGATCTCCGGACGATCGGCGAGGTGATCGCCGATGAAGCGGATCGACCGGTCGATCAGGTCTTCGGTCAGGTGATAACCGTCGGCATAGCTGCCCGGCGGATCGATATGCGCGTTGTCGGAGACCAGCTCCGGCGCGTACTGGTCGGTCTCGGCATCAAGGAAGCCGTAGAAGCGATCGAAGCCGCGCCCGAGCGGCCAGCCGTCGAACGGTCCGGTGGCGCCGCTTTCGGTCAGCGGCGTGACGTGCCATTTGCCAATCATGTAGTTGCGATAGCCGTGCACGCGTAGCATCTCGGCCAGCGTCCCCGCCTCACGCGCGATCTTTCCGCGATAGCCGGGATAGCCGGAATCGAAATTGGCGAGACATCCTACTCCGACCGAGTGATGGTTGCGCCCGGTCAGCAGCGCGGCGCGCGTCGTCGAGCACATCGCCGTGGTGTGGAAGCCGCTGTAGCGCAGCCCCTCTGCGGCCAGCCTGTCGATGGTCGGCGTCCTGATCGCCGAGCCGTAGCAGCCGAAATCGGAGAAGCCGACGTCGTCGAACAGCACGACCAGGACGTTCGGCGCGTCCGCGGGCGGCCTTGGCGGATCCGGCCACCACGGGGTCGATTCCGCAGCCGTCCTGCCGACGCTGCCGCGGAACGGCGTGCCGCTGCCTGCACTCATGTGATCCTCCCTGCCGGACCGTGTTTCGTTGTCCTGACGCCAGTTGGCTTGACGTCCGTTGTTTTTACGCCCGTCGTTTTGGCGCCCGCGGTTGACCCGCGGCTCGCGGTATCCTAAATTATAATCCGAATTATGATTATGATTTATGGCGGATGCAAGCACGGATGCGCCCACGGCCGGACCAGCCGGAGTTTCGCGATTTCGACCTGCCGGGCGTTGCCCCGTCGCGGCAGAAGCGCAGCCGGGAAACGACGCTGGCGCTGCTGCGCGCCGGCGCCGCGATGCTGAGGACGCGCAGTCTCGCCGAACTTTCGATCGAGGCGTTGTGCACCGAAGTCGGAGCCACCGTCGGCGCCTTCTACAGCCGTTTCGAGAGCAAGGAGAGCTATTTCAACGCGTTGATGGCGCTCGCCACACGCGACGCCGAGCAGCGGCTCGGCGACATCCGGCCGTCCTCACCCGACATGGGCCTCGACCAGCTCTGCCATGTCATCGTCAGCGGCATCATCGGCTGGATGCGCAGCCACGAGGGCGTGCTGCGCGCCGCGCTTCAGCACGATGACACCCGCCCGGACAAGTGGACGCCATTCAAGGCGCTCGCGCAGGCGACGACCGGGCGCGCGACTCCGCTCCTGCTGCCGGCCATGGGCAAGGGCCGCAAGCCGGCGAAGACCCGCGCCATCGCCTTCGGCTTCCAGATCGTGCTGGGCACGCTGGTGAACGCGATCCTGAACGATCCAGGACCGCTGTCGCTGTCGTCGAAAGAGATGGAGATGCGGCTCGCCGAATGCCTGGCCCTGCTACTGCAGGCCGAGATGGGTCACGCGACTGCGAGATAGGTCGTCCGCTCCTGCTGTCAGCCGATCACGTCGCTCGCCCGCAGCAGGGTGTTGAAGCCGCCATAGATCATGCGCTTGCCATCGAACGGCATGCCTTCCATTTTCAGCCGCGGATCGGCCATCACCTTCTTGTTGATGGCATCCCGGCTCTCCCGGTCACGGTAGACGATCCAGGCGAACACTACGATCTCGTCCTCCTTCGCGATCACAGCGCGTGGAAATGAGGTGAGCTCGCCATAGGGAACGTCGTCACCGATGCATTCGACATAGTCCAGCGCGCCGTGCTCCATCCAGATAGCGCAGGCGGTCGTCGCCATCGCCTTGTAGGCCTCGATGTTGGCCTTCGGCACGGCCAGAACGAAACCATCGACATAGGGCATCACGGATCTCCTCGGGTTGCATGGCCCAAGGACGATGAAGCGCGCCGCGATCCGACGTCGAGATGCGAATTCAGGATGAGACAAACCGTCGCGAGCGGCGGCGCGGTCAATGGCGCGAACGTCCCTGCCGACGGCGCACACGGGAGCTGGACTCTGGAAAAGTGCCCGGAACTGGCTGGGGAACCTGGATTCGAACCAAGACAAACAGAGTCAGAGTCTGTTGTGCTACCGTTACACCATTCCCCAACGGAATAGTCGAACAAATTCAATGACTTGCTGATTTGTTCGACTCGCCGGCAGCGCGTTTGGCGCAAATCACGGCTCAGGCGTGGCAGGGTTCTACCCGCTCGTCCCCGGGCTGGCAAGCGCTGCGGTGGATGGATCAAGCCTACTCCAGCTTGATGTTCGCCCGAAGCATGATCCGGACAAGGGCGGCGCGGTTTTCCAGAAGGATCACGCTTCAACAACGACTTAAAGCACGATGGCGGTGCATCCTTATCGCATCGGGGCTTAGATCACGATGTGATCGAAATCGGCGGCGATCCGGGTGTTCGGAAAGATCCGCGCCGCCTCGGCCAGGATCTCGTCGTCCTCGTATCGTCCGGACAGATGGGTCAGCACGAGTTGGCGGACGTTGCCGGCGGCCGCAAGAGCGGCCGCTTCCGCCGCGGTCAGATGGCCGTAATCCCGCGCAGTTGCGGCGTCGCGCTCGAGGAAGGTCGCCTCGATCACCAGCAGGTCGGCGCCGGCGACGTATTGCGACAATCCTTCGGTGGTTTCGGTGTCGCCGATCACCACGAGTTTCTTGCCGCCGCTCGGCGGCCCCAGAACATCTTCCGGATCGACCCTGCGATCACCCTCGATCACGACCGCTCGACCTGCGGCCAACTCGCCGCGCAAGGGACCGTCGGGAACGCCCAGCGCCACGAGCCGGTCCGGCCGAAGATGGCGGCGCGCGGGGCTCTGGAAGGTAAATCCAAAACTGTCGGTGTCGCGGTGACGAACCGGAAAGCAGCCGATGGTGAAATCGCCGGCTGGCGCTGCGTGCCCTCGCCGCAATCGACCAGGACACGCTTGCCCGCGGCCTCGACGAGGAGCGCCGGATGATTGCGTTCGGCGGAGGGAACGCTTGCCGAGGTGCCGAGGAATGTGAGGGCAAACATAATCGTCGATGTCCGGCGACCGCCCCTCCCCGCGACGGCGACGGCGCTGTCTGAGAAGCAGTCCGCGCTATGAAGATGGTCGACTACGTCTTGGCGGTCGACTGCGCTTCGACTGCCTGCACGGCGACATCAGCCACCTGCCGCAGCGCTTCACGGTCGGCACCGGAAGACGCCATCACGCCCATGCCGACGGACACCGCCGAGACGTAGCGCGCGAGGGCGGCGGGATCGGCCGTCTCCTTCAGATCGCCTTCAGCCTTGGCGCGGATGAAACGCTCGCGCAGCTGGTCCTCGTTCTGAGCGCGGCGGGCGGCGAGCTCAAAGGGGACGCTCTCGGAGCCGGAGCCGCAGGCGACGCCGCCTTGCACCAGCAGGCAGCCGGGCGGATTGGCGGGATCGGTCTGCTTGTCGGCAATGCCCATCAGCATCCGCTCGGCGACGTCGCGGGCGGTGGGGGCCGCGACCACCTCGTCCATCCAGGCGCCGCGCAATTTGGTGTAGCGGTCGAGCGCAGCCTTCAGCAGGCCTTCCTTGTTGCCGAAGCAGGCGTAGAGACTTGGCGGATTGATGCCCATGGCCTCTGTGAGCTGGGCGATGGTAGCGCCCTCATAGCCATGGCGCCAAAACACTTCCATCGCTTGGTCCAACGCCGCTTCGGTGTCGAATTCGCGGGGGCGTCCCATGCGCATGTGCCTGTCTCCTCGGAATTGGCGGACAATATCAGCCTAACGCCAGTTCCTATCTATTTGTTCTGGCTTTCTTTTTCTTGTGTCTTCCAATTGTCGCGGTATCGGCGTACATTTTTCTTAGTGACCGGTACATAAGTATCTTGCGCTGCGGTATCCAGCTCCACATCTGTAGTGAACACTACATATCTGGAGCGCGCAAATGCCCCCCTCCCAAAATACCTTCAGCACCGGCCGTTTCCGCCGCCTTCTGGGCGGCGTCGCCCTCGTGGGCGCCCTCGCCGCCGCCGGCTCGATCGCGACCGGCCGCTACTTCCACGCCGCCCAGGCGACAGCAACGGCCGCTGCGGCTGAACAGGCCGTGCCAGTCACCGTTGCGCTGATCGAACCGAAGCAGACCGTGCTGTGGGACGATTTCTCCGGCCGGCTCGAGGCCATCCACCGCGTCGAGCTGCGCCCGCGCGTTGCGGGCGCGATCCTCTCCGCCAACTTCACCGAAGGCGCACTGGTGAAGGCCGGCGACGTCCTGTTCAAGATCGACCCGGCGCCCTATGCGGCCGAGGTCGACAAGGCCAACGCCCAGCTCGAGGCGGCGAAGGCACGCGTGGTGTTCACCACCGGCGAGGTCGAACGCGGCGCACAGCTCGTCGGCAACGCCGTGGTGACGCGGCGCGATTTCGACCAACGCGAGAACGCCAACCGCGAAGCGATCGCCAACGTGAAGGCGGCCGAGGCGACGCTCCAGACCGCAAAGCTCAATCTCGATTACACCGAGGTACGCGCGCCCGTGGACGGCCGCGTCGGTAAGATCGAGGTCACCGTCGGCAATCTCGTCGCCGCCGGCACCGCCTCCCCGGTGCTGACCTCGCTGGTCTCGGTCAATCCGATCTACGCCTCGTTCGATGCGGATGAAGAGATCGTGCTGCGGGCGCTGAACTCGATCGCGGACGCCTCCGGCCAGCGCGGCAAGCTCGACCAGATCCCCGTGGAGATGACGACCTCCGGCGGCCTCTCGGCGAAAGGCCACATCCAGCTCATCGACAACCAGGTCAACGGCCAGAGCGGCACCATCCGGGTCCGGGCGGTGTTCCGGAACGAGGACGGCCGTCTCATCCCCGGCCAGTTCGCGCGCGTGCGCATGGGCCAGCCGAAGCAGCAGGCGCTGGTGATGATCGACGAGCGCGCGATCGGCACCGACCAAGACAAGAAGTTCGTGATGGCCGTCGGCGACGACAGCCGCGCGGTGTACCGGCCGGTCACGCTCGGCGGCGCCGTGGATGGATTGCGCGTCGTCACTTCGGGCTTGAAGCCGGGCGACCGTATCGTCGTCAACGGCCTGCAGCGCGTGCGTCCCGGCGGCCTTCTCAAAACGGAGGTTGCCGCCATGGGCGCGCGAGCACAGCAGGCCTCCAACCATAGCAACCAAGACGTGGTGCAGCGTTAGTGCACGCCGTCATCCCGGGGCGCGCATCGCGCGAACCCAGGATCTCGAGCCTATGAACTCCGATCACATCACTTCTGGATTCCGGGCGCGCGCTTCGCGCGCCCCGGAATGACTGCGGAGTTGTCCGGGGACGACCAAGATATTGCCCAGGGGCAAGACCATGAATCTCTCAAAGTTCTTCATCGATCGTCCGATTTTCGCCGGCGTGCTGTCGGTCCTGATCTTCCTTGCCGGCTTGATCTCGCTGTTCGCGATGCCGATCTCCGAATATCCCGACGTGGTACCGCCTTCCGTCGTGGTGCGCGCGACCTATCCCGGCGCCAATCCCAAGGTGATTGCGGAAACGGTGGCGACGCCGATCGAGGAGCAGATCAACGGCGTCGAGAACATGCTGTACATGTCGAGCCAGGCGACCACCGACGGCGCGATGACGCTGACGGTGACGTTCCGCCTCGGCACCGACCCGGACAAGGCGACGCAGCTGGTGCAGAACCGCGTGCAGCAGGCCGAGCCGCGCCTGCCCGCCGTGGTGCGCCAGCTCGGCATCATCACCAAGAAGTCGTCGCCCGACCTCACCATGGTCGTGCATCTGTTGTCGCCGAACGGCCGCTACGACATGACGTATCTGCGCAACTACGCGGTGCTCAACGTCAAGGACCGGCTCGCGCGGATCGACGGCGTCGGCGACGTGCAGCTCTATGGCGCCGGCGACTATTCGATGCGGGTCTGGGTCGATCCGCAGAAGGCCGCCGAGCACGGCCTGACCGCAAGCGACATCGTCAGGGCGATCCAGGCGCAGAACGTCGAGGCCGCCGCCGGCGTGGTCGGCTCCTCCCCGAACGTGAAGGGCATCGACCTGCAATTGTCCGTCAACGCCGAAGGCCGCCTCGCGAACGAGGAGCAGTTCGGCGACATCGTGGTCAAGACCGGCACGCGCGGCGAGGTCGTGCGCCTGCGCGACCTCGCGCGCATCGAGCTCGGGGCCTCCGAATACGGCCTGCGCTCGCTGCTGGACAACAAGCAGGCGGTGGCGATCCCGATCTTCCAGGCGCCCGGCTCCAACGCGCTGCAGATCTCCGACAACGTCCGCGCCACCATGGCCGAGATCAAGAAGAACATGCCGGAAGGCGTGTCTTACCAGATCGTCTACGACCCCACCCAGTTCGTGCGCTCCTCGATCGAGGCGGTGATCCATACGCTGCTGGAAGCGATCGCGCTGGTGGTACTGGTCGTGATCCTGTTCCTGCAGACCTGGCGCGCCTCGATCATCCCGCTGCTGGCGGTGCCGGTGTCGATCGTCGGCACCTTTGCCGTGATGCACGTGTTCGGCTTCTCCATCAACGCGCTCAGCCTGTTTGGCCTTGTGCTCGCGATCGGCATCGTCGTCGACGACGCCATCGTCGTGGTCGAGAACGTCGAGCGCAACATCGAGTCCGGGCTATCGCCGCGCGATGCCACCTATCAGGCGATGCGCGAGGTGTCGGGACCGATCATCGCCATCGCGATGGTGCTGATCGCGGTGTTCGTGCCGCTCGCCTTCATCTCCGGCCTCACCGGGCAGTTCTACAAGCAATTCGCATTGACGATCGCGATCTCGACCGTGATCTCCGCCGTCAACTCGCTGACACTGTCGCCGGCGCTGTCCGCGCTGCTGCTCAAGGGGCGCAACGAGCCGAAGGACCGGCTGACGCTGATCATGGAAAAGAGCCTTGGTTGGTTCTTCCGTGGCTTCAACAAGGCCTTCACACGCTCGTCGGAGAACTACGGCAGCAGCGTCACTCGGGTGATCTCGGGCAAGGCCGCGGTGATGGGTCTTTACGCCGCGCTGGTCGGCCTCACCGCGCTCCTGTTCCAGCAGGTGCCGGGCGGCTTCGTGCCGGGTCAGGACAAGCAGTACCTCGTCGGCTTCGCCCGCCTGCCCGATGGCGCCGCGCTCGACCGCAGCGAAGAGGTGATCCGCAAGATGAGCGACATCGCGCTGACCCAGCCCGGTGTCGAGAGCTCGGTGGCTTTCCCGGGGCTCTCAATCTCCGGCTTCACCAACTCGTCCAATGCCGGCATCGTGTTCTCGACGCTCAAACCGTTCGACGAGCGCAAGGATCCCGCGCTGAGCGGGAATGCCATCGCCGCCGAGCTGAACAAGAAATATGCCGGCATTCAGGAAGCCTTCATCGCCATGTTCCCGCCGCCGCCGGTCAACGGCCTCGGCACCATCGGTGGCTTCAAGCTGCAGATCGAGGACCGTGCCGGCCTCGGCTATGAGGCCCTGAACGAAGCGACTAACGCCTTCATGGCGGCGATGCAGAAGGCGCCGGAGATCGCCGGCGTGTTCTCGAGCTTCCAGGTCAACGTGCCCCAGCTGTTCGCCGACATCGACCGCACCAAGGCGCTGCAACTCGGCGTGCCCGTCACCGAGGTCTTCAACACGCTGCAGATCTACCTCGGCTCCTACTACGTCAACGACTTCAACAAGTTCGGCCGCACCTATTCGGTCCGCGTGCAGGCCGACGCGCCGTTCCGTGCGCGTGCCGACGACATCAGGCAGTTGAAGGTGCGCTCGTCCTCGGGCGACATGGTGCCGTTGTCGGCGCTGCTCACGATCCGCCAGAGCGCGGGGCCGGAGCGCGCGATCCGCTACAACGGCTTCCTGTCATCCGACATCAACGCGGCGGCCGCGCCCGGCTTCTCCTCGGGTCAGGCCCAGGAGGCGGCGACGCGGATCGCGGCCGAGGTGCTGCCGCCCGGTTTCGCCTTCGAATGGACCGACCTGACCTATCAGGAGTTCATCGCCGGCAATTCCGGCATCTGGGTGTTCCCGCTGGCGATCCTGCTGGTCTTCCTGGTGCTGGCCGCGCTTTATGAGAGCCTGACACTGCCGCTCTCGATCATCATGATCGTGCCGATGGGCTTGCTCGCTGCGATGTTTGGCGTCTGGGTCTCCAAGGGCGACAACAACGTCTTCACCCAGATCGGTCTGATCGTTCTCGTCGGGCTCTCGGCCAAGAACGCGATCCTGATCGTCGAATTCGCGCGGGAGCTCGAATTCGCGGGCCGCACGCCGATCCGGGCCGCGATCGAGGCGAGCCGGTTGCGGCTTCGTCCGATCCTGATGACGTCGATGGCGTTCATCATGGGCGTGCTGCCGCTGGTGCTCTCGACCGGCGCCGGCTCGGAGATGCGCCGCGCGATGGGCGTTGCCGTGTTCTCCGGCATGATCGGCGTCACCGTGTTCGGCCTGTTCCTGACGCCGGTGTTCTACGTGCTGCTGCGGACCGTCACCGGCATGAAGCCGCTGACGCATCACGGCAGCGACACCAGTGCGGCGCCTGTTCATGGGCCTGCAGAGTGACCGACGTCCCGCCGCGGCAGCCCCCGGCGGGACCAAGTTCGCATCGCTTATTTCCGATTCTCCTCGCAGAACTTCAGCGCGGCCAGCGCTTCGCCGGCGCGCGGTATCTGCATCTCGATGCTGTCGTCGTCATCGTCTTCGAAGTCGAGCGTGAGGCGTTTGGCCTTCGACAGGCGGTCCATCATCGACTGGTCGTACTCGAAGATGCCGCGCACGGTGGTCCTGTCCATGACCTCCCACTTCGCCTTCTTCATGATGTCCGCATCATCGGTGCCGACATCGGCCCGAAGGATCTCGCCGACCGTCTCCCATTCCCAGCCGTCGTAGATCATCACGATCACGATCGTCTTCTCGGAATAGGTGATCACGATGACGTAGTCGCGGTTCTCGTCGTCCTTGTCCTTGTAGCCCCGGCTTGCATTGCAATGGGTGTCTTGCGTCCGCTTCTCGATGGTCCAGTCACCGACCTTGGATTTTTGCGCCAGCGCCGGCCCTGCCCCGAGGACGCTCGCGGCCAGCAAAGCGGCGCAAATGAATCGTGTCATGTCAGCCTCCAGCGCATTCCCCGGGCCGAGATGACCACCTCCGTGGGCGAGCCGCAAGGGTCCGCGCCAGCCTTCCTCCTTATCCGGCTCCGGCATTTGGGGCGGCCGCAGCGCACAAACCCGCCCGTCGGGTTCCCCGCGAAACCGCATTCCTGACGGGACGAAACATCCCTGAAACAGATCGCCAGTTAAGTGGTTGTCAAAACAAGTACAGGGACGGCCACCATGCAATTCCTTCTCGACCTGATCTACGAATATTCCTGCTGTCAGAACCTCGTCGCCCAGCCGCTACGGGAGGACGAGTTATGATCGAGCTGATCTCCGCCCTTCTGGCCCTTTGCAGCGTTGGCGTTTTCGCAGCGCATGCGCTGGATGCCTACCGCACCACGCATTCCTGATCGGTTCGCTTCTCCGGCACTAGAATGGTCGCCGGTAGAAATGCTCTGAATGCGTTGCCGGTGGAAAGCGGTTGGCGAGCGCCAACGTGCCCAGCTCGTCCGTTTCGAGCCCGATCTTCTGCGCCAGCATCACATCGCCCGGGACGAGAAAGCCTGACGGGACGAAGCACCAGCCCATCGTCGCATGCCCGGCCTCGTCGATCTCGTGAACATTGGCGGCCGTGCCGTAGTGGATGCGGTATGTCTTGCCGGTGTCACAGCCGACGACATCGAAATAGCGGCGCTCTTCGAACTGTGCACGCTGCGCCGGCGACAGCCATTCGGCCAGAAGCCGGCGGCCACGAGCATCCGGCGTGTTCTCGCCGAAGAACCGCCGATAGAGTTCACGCAGCGCATGCAAACGCGCACGCGCCGGCGCGCGGAGCCAAACTGCCGCGATCATGTGCAGCTCAGATCAACCGCCGACCAGACGGGGATAGAACAGCGTTTCCTGCGCGGCCGGGTCGAACGATTTGATGCGGGTGACCTCGCCAGGTCCGGTTCGCAGGGCGGCGGTGAAGCCGGCCCCGGTCAGCTCCCGAAAGCGCCGTTCGGCTCGCGCCAGCGCTTCGGCATTGCCAGGATCAAACTCGTGGCGTGTATCGCCCGTCTGGTCCATCACGATCTGGGTTGCCATGTTGAGTCTCCTCATGCCCAGCCCTGAATCTGATCAAAGCAAACGTCGTGCCGTCGGTTCCTGATGGCAACAATTTTCTCGCGCCGACGCATCACGCCTTGCTGAACTGGTCAGCGCGAGGCGGCCGCCGCTCCGCCTTCGTCGATTTGCCGGCCCATCAAGGCGATCGCCTTTTGATAAACGCCGGCCGCATTCCACGCCTCGATCGCGGCGAAATTCGGCTCGCCGGGCTGGTACCCGGCTCCCGCGCGCCAGCCATGAGCCTTCAGGAAATTCGCCGTCGAGTTCAGCGCGTTGGCGGCCACCTCGAGGTTGCCGGTGCCATAGGCCAGGATGCTCTTGGGCATGAACTGGGTCTGGCCCACCTCCCCGTGCATGGAGCCGCGGGTCGTCCCCGACAGCGTGCCGCGGTCGATCAGCTTCAGCGCGGCGTAGAGCTGGTCGGTGAAGAATTCGGGACGGCGGCAATCATAGGCAAGGGTCGCGATAGACGACAGCATGTTCTGGTTGCCGCGCTGGCTGCCGAAACCGGTCTCCATGCCCCATATCGCGATCAAGGGTCCGGGCGGGACGCCATAGCGCTGCTGGATCGAGGCGAACAAGGCGGCCTGCGACTGCTTGAGCTGCCGCCCCTTGGCGACGATGGTGGTGGCGCCGCGCTTGGCGAGGAACTGGTCGAGCGTCAGTGAAAAGCTGCGCTGGCCGCGGTCGGCCGCGATGGTGGCGCTGGCGTAATTGGTCTGCATCAGGGCCGAGAGCGCGGTCTGACCGATGCCCTTGCCTTGCGCCTCCGCGCTGAACTCGCGCTTCCAGGCCTCGAACCCGCCGGGCCCGTTGCCGCAAGTGGCCGCCTCGACGGCGGGCGCCAGGCAACCAAACAGCGCCATCGCGCCAAAAACCGCCCCCGCAACAGCCCTGCCCCTGATCATACCTGGCGTCTCCCGTCCTGTACCGATCGGCAATCTTACCCCGTCAAAGGCGCCGACTCCATGGCGCGATCATAGGTCAATTCCAGACCCGCCAGATTGCCTTCCTTCCGCCATTTGTCGAGCAGCCGCAGGAACGCCACCGGTCCGCGCCAATATTGGCTGTTTCTTGCCGCGATCGGATCGAACACGCCTTCATTGTTGTAGTAGCCGGGCGTGCATTCGGCGAGATAGGTCTGCCGGCCGATCGCGGCTTTAACGACCTCGTCGACCCAGGCATTCTCGGCGGCGACCGTCGGCTCCAGCGTTCGGGCGCCGCGCTTGCGCGCCTGGTCGATGACATAGGCGATGTGCTGCGATTGCTCGTCGATGATGTGCGGGAAGTTGGCGCTCTGGCCGGCCTGCACGGTGACGATCAGGAAGCAATTCGGGAAGCCGCGGCTATAGAAGCCATGCATCGTCTTGACGCCGTCCTGCCAGCGTTCGGACAGGCTCATGCCGCCGCGGCCATAGACTTCAAAGCCCATGCGCCGGGCGTAATCGGTGCCGACCTCGAAGCCGCTGGCGTAGATCAGGCAGTCGAGCTCATAGGCATTGCCGCCGGCCACGACGGCATTCCCGGTGATGCGATCGACACCCTGTCCTTTGGTGTCGACGAGATGAACGTTGGGACGATTGAAAGTGTCGAGATATTCGTCGTGAAAGCATGGCCGCTTGCAGAACGCCTTGTACCAGGGCTTGAGCGCCTCCGCCGTCGCCTTGTCCTTGACGACCGCGTCGACCCGGGCGCGGATCTCCTCCATCTTGCGGTAGTCGGCCTGCTCGATGACCTTCAGCGCCTCCTCCATCGAGGAGACCGGTTGCGGCTGCCGGCGCGGCGCGAGCAAGATCTCGCCGAGCAGGCCGGTCCAGCCGTCCTGCACCAGATCCCGCTCGAACGGCTCGCCTGAGATCACGGCAGTGAAATTGTCCATGCGCTCGCGCTGCCAGCCCGCCTTCAGGCTCTCTGCCCAGCCCGGATCCGTCGGACGGTCGTCGCGCACGCCGATCGCTGACGGCGTGCGCTGAAACACATAGAGCTCCTTCGCCGAACGGCCGAGATGCGGCACGCATTGCACCGCGGTGGCGCCGGTGCCGATGATGCCGACGCGCTTGTCGGCCAGTCCGGTCAGACCGCCATCAGCGGTGCCGCCGGTGTAGCCGTAGTCCCAGCGGCTGGTGTGGAAGCTGTGGCCCTTGAAGCTCTCGATGCCGGGAATGCCCGGCAACTTCGGGCGGCTGAGCGGGCCTCCGGCGAGAATGACGAAACGTGCGCGGATCTGATCGCCCCGATCGGTCTCGACCAGCCAACGCGCCTCCTCCTCTCGCCACACCATGCGGCAGATGACGGTCTGAAACAGCGCGCGCTCGTAGAGACCGAAATGACGGCCGATGCGGCGGGAGTGCTCGTAGATCTCCGGCGCCCGGGCGTATTTGCGCACCGGCATGTAGCCGGTCTCTTCCAGGAGCGGCAGGTAGATGTAGCTCTCGGTATCGCAGGCAGCTCCAGGATAACGATTCCAGTACCAGGTGCCGCCGAAATCGGCAGCCTTTTCCACGATGCGGAAATCATCGATGCCGGCCTCGCGCAAGCGCGCGCTACAGAGCAGCCCGCCGAAGCCGCCGCCGACGACAACAACCTCGGTCTCTTCAGTGACAGGTGCGCGCGCGAAGCCTGGATCGGCCCAGGGATCGTCGAGGTAGCGACTGAAGCCGCCTGCCACCTCGACATATTGAGCCTTGCCTTCGGCACGCAAACGGCGATCGCGCTCCTCGCGATAGCGCGCACGAAGAGTCGCGATGTCCACGGTAGGCTCGCCGGCTACACCGGTCTTGTGTCTTTCCGCTGCCATGCACGTCCTCCAAGCAGAGCGCTGCTTCGCCGGCAGCTCGCCTCACGTTAGCCCCGAAAAAGTGAGGCATGCAATCGCGTCCAATGCTTTTTGCGTGAACGTCGCGAGACGTTCCGCTAACCTCGCGCGCAAATCACAAGCGTACGCCGCGCAACGACGTGGCTTCCGGAGGAGACCATGCAGGGATTGATGATGGACATGCCGCTTCTGATCAGCGGCCTGATCCAGTATGCGGCCGACTATCACGGCGAAGCCGAGATCGTCGCGCGCGAGATCGAGGGCGACATTCATCGCTACACCTATGCGGACGCGCATCCCCGCATCAAGCGTATGGCGCTGGCGTTGAAGCGGCTCGGCATGAAGCAAGGCGACCGCGTCGGCACGCTGGCCTGGAACACCCATCGGCATTTCGAGATGTTCTACGCCGCGCCGGGCATGGGCTACGTGCTGCACACTGTCAATCCCAGGCTGTTTCCCGAGCAGCTCGTCTACATCATCAACCACGCCGAAGACCGCCTGCTGTTCATCGACCGCGCCACGCTGCCGCTGGTCGAAGCGATCGCGCCGCAGCTCAAGACGGTCGAGGCTTACGTCGTGATGTCCTCGCGCGAGCGGATGCCGGAGACGAAGCTAGAGAACGTGCATTGCTACGAGGAGCTTCTGGCGCGCGAGAACGAGGCCGGCTTCGCTTGGCCGGAGTTCGACGAGAAGTCGGCCTCGACGATCTGCTACACCTCGGGCACCACGGGCAATCCCAAGGGCGTGATCTATTCACACCGCGCCGCGATCCTGCAGACCATGACCTGCTGCAATTTCGACTTCCTGCCGGGACATGTCGAGGGCGTGCGCGAGGTGATGATGCCGATGGCGCCGCTGTTCCACGGCAATGGCTGGAACATGCCGTTCACCGCGCCCTATACCGGCTCCAAGCTGGTGCTGCCCGGCCGTAACTACGAGCCCGACAAGCTCTATGAACTGCTCGAAGGCGAGAAGGTGACGCTGTCGGCCGGCGTGCCGAGCTTCTGGCTGATCCTACTCGACTGGCTCGGGCGTACCGGCAACAGGTTCTCGACCCTGCGCGCAACGTTGTCGTCTGGCTCGGCCCCGCCGCGCGCGATGGTCGAGAAGCTGAAGCGCGACTACGGCATCGACTACATCCAGGCCTGGGGCATGACCGAGGCCCTGGGCTGCTCGATGCCGGGCCTGCGGCCGGGCTCGGAGCACCTCAGCGAGAAGGAGAAATTCGACCGCCGCCAGGTGTCCGGCCGTGCCTGCTTCGGCACCTCTCTTCGCATCGTCGATGACGCCGGAAACGAGCTGCCGCGCGATGGCAAGACCGTCGGACATCTTCGCGCCCGCGGCCCCTGGGTCGCCTCCGGCTACATGAAGCTGGAAGAAGGTCTCGACCGCGACGGCTGGCTGATCACCGGCGACATGGCGGTGATCGACCCTCAAGGCCACGTCACGCTGACCGACCGCTCCAAGGACGTGATCAAATCCGGCGGCGAATGGATCTCATCGATCCAGCTCGAGGACGTCGCACTGTCGCATCCCGATGTGCTGCAGGCCGCGGTGGTCGCGATCCACCATGAGAAATGGCAGGAGCGTCCCCTGCTCCTCGTCGTCCGCAAGAAAGGCGCGAGCGTCGACGGCAAGTCGCTGCTCGACCATATGCGTCCGAAGATCGCGAGCTGGTGGATGCCCGACGCCGTCGAATTCCTCGACGAGTTTCCGATGACGGGGACCGGCAAGGTGCTGAAGTCGGCCCTGCGCGATAGATTCAAAGAGTACCGGGTCGCGTGAGCCGCCCGCCCTTCGATCAAGGAGACCAGAGATGCTGTACCCGATGTCGCCAAAGGTCGTCGAGCTCAAGCGCAAGCTCGAGAGCTTCATGGACCGGCACATCTATCCGAACGAGGAGCGCTTCTATCGTGAGGCCGAGGAACTCGGGCCGTGGAAGGTCTATCCGGTCGTCGAGGAATTGAAGCCGCTGGCGCGCGCGGAGGGCCTCTGGAATCTGTTCCTGCCGGAATCCAGCCATGGCGCGGGTCTTTCCAATCTCGACTATGCCCCGCTCTGCGAGGTGATGGGCCGCTCGCATCTTGCGCCCGAAGTGTTCAACTGCTCGGCGCCCGACACCGGCAACATGGAGGTGCTGGAGCGCTATGGCAGCGAGAAGGACAAGGAGCGCTGGCTGAAGCCGTTGCTCGCGGGCGAGATCCGCTCCTGCTTCGCCATGACCGAGCCGGCGGTCGCCTCATCGGACGCGACCAACATCGAAAGCTCGATCGTGCGCGACGGCGACCACTACGTCATCAACGGCCGCAAATGGTACACGACCAATGCAACAGATCCCCGCTGCAAGATCTGCATCTTCATGGGCAAGACCGACCCTGACAATCCCGACCGCCACAAGCAGCAGTCCATGATTCTCGTGCCGATGGATACGCCCGGCATCGAGGTCAAGCGTCCCCTTCCCGTGTTTGGCTTCTACGGCGTGCCCGACCGCGCCTCCGAGGTCGTCTTCACCAATGTGCGGGTGCCGCGGGAAAACATGCTGCTCGGCGAGGGCCGCGGCTTCGAGATCGCGCAGGGCCGCCTCGGTCCCGGCCGCATCCACCATTGCATGCGGCTGATTGGCCTCGCCGAGCGCACGCTGGAGAAAATGTGCCGCCGCGTGCGCAGCCGGGTTGCCTTCGGCAAGCCGGTTTCCGAGCAGACGGTGACGCAGGAGCGCATCGCGGAGGCCCGCATCATGATCGAGCAGGCCCGGCTGCTGACGCTCAACGCCGCCTCTGCCATGGACACGGTCGGCAACAAGGTGGCGAAAGCCGAGATCGCGATGATCAAGGTCGCCGTGCCCAACATGGCCTGCCAGATCATCGACTGGGCGATCCAGGCCCATGGCGGCGGCGGCACCTCAAACGATTTCGGCTTGACGCACGCCTATGCGACCGCACGCTTGCTGCGTCTGGCCGATGGACCGGATGAGGTCCATCGCAACCAGATCGCGCGGCTGGAGCTGAGGAAATATTCGAACGCGTAGGAACGGCGCTCTTCCCTCGCCTCAGTTGACCACATAGACGTCGGGATCGGCGCTCGAGCTCGGCTTCTTGAAAGCGTTGCGCAAGGCGGACGACATCGGGACGTTGTAATTGAGGCCGTTCGGCGGCGTCGGCGATTGCAGCCATTTCTTGTAGAGCACCTCGATCTCCGGGCTTGCGTAGAGCTCCCCCGTTGCCCGATCGGCCAGCGCCTTGAAAGGCGCATCCTCCCGGCGCAGCATGATGCCGTAAGGCTCCGGCTTCGAGAACGCCTCCTCGCTGATCATGTAGGCTTGCGGCTCCTTGGAGCGCGCGATCGCAACCGCCAGCTGCACGTCATCGAGTGCATAGGCCTGGGCGCGGTCGGTCTCCAGCAACAGGAAAGCCTCGGCCTGGTCCTTCGCCGGCATCACGTTGAGGCCGAGATTGCGCTCGGTGTTGACCTTGGCGAGCTGCGTCAGGTTGACCGACCCGGCCACGGCCGTGACCGCCTTGCCCTTGAGATCGTCGATGGTGTTGATCTTCGCGGCCTTCTTGGCGGCGAACCGCGTCGCGCTGAGGAAATGCGTGTTGGTGAAGGCGACCTGCTTCTGGCGATCGGCGTTGTTCGTGGTCGCCGAGCAGTGCAGATCGAGCGTGCCGTTGACCATCAACGGGATCCGGTTCGACGAGGTCACGGCGAGCGTGTCGACGGCGATGTCGCGCATGCCCAGCTGCTTCTTCACGGCATCGACGATCTTGAGGCAGATGTCCATGGCGAAGCCGACCGGCTTCTGGTTGCCGTCCAGATAGCTGAACGGGACGGAGGCCTCCTGATAGCCCAGCGTGATCTTCTTGGTCTCCTTGATCTTCTGAAGCGTGCCCGAGAGGTCCTCGGCCGAGGCGGCACTCGCAAGACATGTCAGGGCCAGAATAACGGTAGGTAGACGCATCGGCTGCTCCTCAAGGGGTCTCGCGCCTCCTTGCCGGGCGCAATCGAGCGCGTTGATAGCGCAGGCGCGCACCGGCCGCCAGACGCGCTTGCGCCTATCAGCTATCCCGGCTTTCGATACGCGAGACGGCTCTTACGCTTCGATGCCGTGCCGGATCAGGATGCGCTCGGCGCTGTCGTTCCAGACATCCATCTTGATGATCTTGCCGTCGCGCACCACGAAGCGATCGACGTAACGGTTGCCCTCGAAGGGGGTCCCGTCCTTCCACTCGCCGTAGAGCGTGCCGACGCTGTAAACCACCGTTTCGCCGTCGCCGGGGCAGACGTCGAACCGGTCCATCTTCTTCTTGACCCAGCGGTAGCGCTTGGCGTTGAAGGCGGTCGGGCCGCGCGGATGATCGAACGTGTTTCCGCCGGTGAAGGTGATCACCGTGCCCGGCGCCATATAGGCTGCCGCAGCATCCGGATCCGGGATCATCGATGCCGTGAGATAGGCCTCCACGATTGCGGCGTCGGACAATGGAGCGGCTTCGGTTTTGACGGCAACGGACATCTCTGGGTCTCCCGGAATTTACGGAATAGTACCGCCACTCGCACAAGATCCATGCATATATTTTGGACATTTGCCTCGCTACACTGCCGAGAATCTGGAGCCGCCGATCCCGGCCGCTTGCTCTAAATTCCGTCCGCAAGAGCCATGATCACCCAGCCCGCCTTCGACCTGATCTTCCGTAACGCGCTGTTGCGATCGTCGGCCGCACCCGTCGATATCGGCGTGAAGGGCGGCCGCATCGCCGCGATCGAGTCACAGCTCGCCTGCGAAACGCTCGACGTCGATCTCGGCGGTCATCTGGCTTTGCCCGGCTTCGTCGATACCCATATCCACCTCGACAAGGCCTGCCTGCTCGACCGCTGCGGGCACGATCACGCCAGTCTCGGCGACGCCATTCGGGCCGTGTCGGCGATTAAACGCGACTTCACCGTCGAGGACGTCTACGCCCGCGGCGCCAAGGTGCTGGAGCGCGCGATCGTGCACGGCACGACGCGGATGCGCACGCATGTGGAGATCGATCCACGGATCGGCCTGCGGAGCTTCGAAGCGGTGAAAGCGCTGAAACGCGATTACGCCTGGGCCATCGACCTGTCGCTCTGCGTGTTTCCGCAGGAAGGCCTGACCAACGATCCCGGAGCTGAGGACCTGCTGATCCAGTCCTTGCGCGACGGCGGCGACGTGATCGGCGGCTGTCCCTATACCGATACCGATCCGAACGCGCATCTCGCGCGCATCTTCGATCTCGCGCAGGAATTTGACGTCGACGTCGACCTTCACCTGGATTTCGATCTCGATCCCTCCTGGTGCCATCTCGACGAAGTCTGCCGGCAGACCGAGCGGCGCAACTATCACGGACGGGTCGCGATCGGCCATGCGACAAAACTCTCGGCCCTGCCGCCGGATCGGATGAAGGCTGCCAGCGCGCAGCTGGCAAGAGCCGGCGTCGCCGTCACCGTGCTGCCCGCGACAGATCTCTATCTGATGGGCCGCGAGTCCACCCACAACGCGCCGCGCGGACTGACGCTCGCCCACAAGCTCGCGGGCGATGGCGTCGTATGCTCGGTTGCGACCAACAACGTGCTCAATCCCTTCACGCCGTTCGGCGATGCCTCGCTGCTACGGATGGCGAACTTCTACGCCAATGTCGCGCACGTCGCGGTGAACGATTTCGACACCTGCCTCGATCTCGTGACCGAACAGCCGGCCCGGCTGATGAACCTTGCCGATTACGGCATCAAGGTCGGAAATCTCGCCGATCTTATCGTCCTCGATACGAAAGATAGCCGCTTCGCCATCGCCGAGCTGCCTGATGTCGTGATGGGTTTCAAGCGCGGCCGGCAGACCTTTGAGCGGCAGCGGCCCACCTTGTTCCGGCCCGGAACCTGAACCCTTTCAGTTGAACACCATTGGTAGAATCGTCGGGGTCCGGAGCCGGATATAGGCCGTTCGCGCTGGTTTCACGGCCGATCTCACCCCAAATCCGAGTCCGGTAGAATCCCGGACCGTAGCTGTGCGCATTGAACAAGAGGTCATCCGGATCATACTAAGGGGGCGCTCTGAACCATCCGGGTTCAGTGGGGAAGTCTGTCTATGTTCAACGCTTTCAGTAGCCTCGATTATCGCTCCATTCGGGCCAACACACCCGCGGAAACCGCCGTCAAGCGACTGAACGGAATCGGCGAAGTCCTGTCGAGCCTCGATATCTCCACGATCCACACGCAGGACGACAGGACCCGCGCGCTCTGGACGCTCGAGACCGCCGACAAGTGCATCCGCATGATCGTCTCGGAGTTCCGCACCGCGCCCGCCAAGGAGCAGGTTGTCCGCAAGGCCAAGAGCCTGGTCGATGCGATCGAGCACGCTCGTGACGAAATCTCGAACTATCGCGACGGCCGCAGGGCGTTGAGCTGAACGCAGGCGTGCGGCCTCAGCGCTTGATCTTCGCCAAGATCCGGTCTGCCTCGATCCGCCAATCGGCGCTGCGGGCGAACTCCTTGGTGCCCTTGGCGCCGAACAACCCTTCGTCGGCGAGATCGGCCACCCAAGCCTGCCGTTCGGCGGTGCCCTGCGCGGACCATGGTGTCAGCCCCGCCTCGCGCACGGTCTCCGCGACCTCCCGCACCTCTTCGGCACGCCGGCGGCCGTGCTCGATCACGCGCTGGAAGCAATAGGCGCCCTGCTTCTCCCAGTTGATTCCGGGAAACGTCTCCGCGAGCGAGGCCAGCACCGCATCCTCGACCCCATAGGCGCGCGCGGTGGTGAAGCTCTCGATGACCATGGCCTCGAGGCCCTTGATCATGATGCTGCGGCACATCTTCACCGCGGAGGACACGCCGAGCTCGTCGCTCGCAACCTTGGCCGCAAAGCCGATCGCATTCAGAAGCGGCTCGATCTCCCTCGCGCCGGGGCCGCCGAGCAGCAGCGGCACCTTGATGCGATAGGGCGGCACCGAGGTCATCACCGCGCCCTCGACGTAGCGGCCGCCTCCACCGTCGATCAGGGCCGCGGCGCGCTGCTTGGCGCCGGGAGAGGCCGAATTGAAATCGAGGAACCAGGTACCCGGGTTGAGCGCGACGGCACAGGCCTTCGCCACCGGTACGGCCTGGCTGGCGGTGACGGCGGAGATGATGAAGTCGGATTTCGCAGCCAACTCGGCGTGCGAGGCCGCGAGCGTCACACCGAATTTTGCCGCATGCTGCTGCAGCGAGGCGCCCTGCTCGCTTCCGAGCTTGATGTCGTAGGTTGACACCTTGATATCCTGCCGGCGCAAATCCTCGGCCAGGATCCGCCCGACCTCGCCATAACCGATCAGCCCGATCTGCCAGCGCTTCGGATCCGCCATCAGTTCAATCCTCGTGTCGTCTCGTCGAACAGCTCCTCGACCGCATAGCGGCGCGGGATCAGCGACTGCTGGAAGACGTAGTCGACGATCAGCTCGAGCGGCCTCCTGTTGGCCTCGATCCCGAACGGCACGAGATCGGGTTCTGCCGCAGGCCCCATCTGTTCCTTGTTCCGCTTGAGCAGATCATAAAGGCCCGCGACCACGTCAGGGCGCGATTTCGCCAGCTTCTCAGTCACCACCACGAGATGATTGACCGGCACGACGCCGCGCCGGGCGTACCATCTGGCGGCCTCGGCGGCCGGATCAGGAAATAGAGACTTGAGCCTGGGATTGTCGGAGGTTTCGCCCAGCACGGCATCGAGCTCGCCATCGAGCAGCATGGGCAGGATCTTCTTATCCTTGGGCGCGCGCTCGGTGGTGTCGACATACTCGGCGACGTGCGGATCCTCGAAGGTGATCCAGCGGATCTTGTCGAGATTGACGCCGTAATCGTTGGCGAGGATGCCCCTAATCCAGGCACCTGTCGTCGTGGTGAACGAGCGGATGCCGACGCGCTTGCCTTCGAGATCGGACGGCCCGAGCGATCCACGTGCGGGATCGTAGAGCGCGTAGGAATGCTGGAAGCGGCCGAGCATGGTCGCCGGCAGCAGCACCAGCGGCTTGCCGTGCGCCTTCGCCATCAGATAAGTGACGATCGCCATCTCGCAGACGTCGAAGGCCTGCTCACGCACCATCGGCTTGAACGCCGTGTTGGTCGGTGTGTACTCGATGAAGTCGAGATCGAACCGGTCGGAGCGGAGCTCGCCGCTCTTGACCGCTTGCACATGGCGGTGGTTGCCGAGCACGGCCTTCAGCTTGAGACGATCCATCCGCCTGCTCCGCTTGTCTTCGCCCTAAACGTCCTCGGGATTGTCGACGTAGACGAGCCCGGCCTTCGCCAGTGCCTCGCGCATGTTGTACATGTCAAGGCCAAGCTCGCCGGAGGCAAGCCGCTTGCGCTTGCCGCCCTCGTCCGAGTTGCGCTTTCTCGCCTTGTCGGCGACCTCCGAAGCGTAGCGCTTCGACACCACCACGACGCCGTCGTCGTCAGCGACGACGATGTCGCCGGGATCGACGTTGACGCCGGCACAGACCACGGGAACGTTGACCGAGCCGAGCGTCGCCTTGACCGTGCCCTTGGCCGAGACCGCGCGCGACCAGACCGGAAATTCCATCTCGTGCAGCGCTTTGACGTCGCGGCAGCCGGCATCGATGATCAGCCCTTGCACGCCGCGCGCCTGCAGCGAGGTCGCCAGCAGCTCACCAAACATGCCGTCGGTATTGTCCGTGGTGCAGCCGACGACGAGGACGTCGCCTTTTTTGCACTGCTCGACGGCGACATGGATCATCCAATTGTCGCCGGGCTGCGCCAGCACGGTGACCGCGGGACCGGCAATCGCCGCGCCCGGCCAGACGGGCCGCAAGTATGACTTCATCAGGCCGAGGCGGCCGTAGGCCTCATGCACGGTCGAGACGCCATACTCGGCCATGCCGGCAGGGTCGGCTCGCTTGATGTTGCGAACGACGACCGGCTTCATGCCAGCTCCTCAGCAACCGTCGGGAACAGGCGCTGATAGGCCTCGCCATAGGTCATGGCCACGCCAGTGTTGCGGCTGCCCTGGATGCCGCGGTTGAGCGCGACGCGCTCGTAATAGCCCCACAGATGCTTCTGCGCGGCCAGGATCTGGAACGCTTCGTATTTCTCCTTCCAGACCTCGTCGATCTTCAGCAGCAGGTCGGGCTTGTAGTTGCACTGCTCGGGCTGATGCGGCTCGAACAGGAACACCGGCGGCGCGGCATATTTGTACTGCGCGCCGGGCTTGTGGCCCATCGCCTGCGCGACCACACGGGTCTCCTGTGCGAAATGCGCCGCGTTGGGATGATCGAAATTGTACGGATCCTCCAGCGCATGCGTCAGCACGAAGCTCGGATTGAGCTCGCGGTAGATGTCGACCATGCGGTCGAAATGCGCCTCGGTGAGCTTCAGCGGATAGTCGCCGCAGTCGAAGAACTCGATCTCGGCACCCAGCAGCTTCGCCGCGCGCTCCGCCTCGTCCTTGCGCCCCGCTTTGACCGATTCCAGCGTCGCGCCCTTCTCCTTCCAGGCGAACTGGCTCTCGCCGCGCTCGCCAAAGGACAGGCAGACGATCTTCATGCGATAGCCCTTCTTCGCATGCAGCGCGATAGCGCCGCCCGCGCGCCAGACGAAATCGCCGGGATGGGCGGTGACCACGAGACCTGTCTTCATGGGACGAACTCCCTTCTTTCGTTTGTAGGCATCATATTGATTGGCGCCCGGTCGAACCCGAACAGGCGCGCGGGATTGTCGACCAAAATCTTCTGCTGAAGCTCCGGCTCCGGCGCGAACAGCGGGATCAGATCGACGAGGTCTCCGTCGTTCGGCATCGCCTTGACGTTGGGATGCGGCCAGTCCGTGCCCCAGATGACGCGGTCGGGCGCGGTCTCGACGATCTTTCGTGCAAACGGCACCGCGTCTGTGAACGGCGGACCGGCCGAGGACACCCGCTCGGAGCCGCAGATCTTGACCCAGCATTTCTCGTCGCGCTGCATCAGCTCGATCAGGATCCTGAACGGAAGCTGGTCGAGCCCCTCGGCAGCCTTCACCCGCCCCATATGGTCGATCGTGTAACTCAGCGGCAGCCTTGCCAGCATATCGGCATAATCCGGCAGATCGATCGCGTCGAAATGCAGGTCGATGTGCCAGCCGAGCGGCGCGACCATGGCAATGACGCGGTCGAACACGCCCTTATCGGGCACGCCGCCGAGGTGGCGGACGAAATTGAAGCGGCAGCCGCGGAAGCCGCCCTCGTGCAGCACGCGAAGCCCGCGCTCGGTGATGGTGTCGTCGATATTGGCGACCGCACGATAGGCGCCGTTGCTCTCAGCGATCGCATCGAGCGCGACCGTATTGTCGGTGCCGTGCACGCTGGCATTGACGATGACCGCGCGCTCGACACCGAGCTTGGCATGTAGCACGCGAAAATCCTCCAGCGGCGCGTCCGGCGGTGTGTAGGACCGATCCGGCGCATAAGGATACTTCGCGCCGGGCCCGAAGATGTGGCAATGCGCGTCGCAAGACAGCTTCGGCAGCTTGAACTTCGGCGTGCGCGTGTTCGGATCGGGCGGCGGAATGGTCGGCGTGTACATCATCGTCATCAGGTGAGCCCGCCGAAGCGAGACCGCGGTTTCAAGTCTTGCTGACGACCGGCCGGCGCCGCGCCGGCGCGGCATGATCGAGCGGAGGCGCCTGAAACGAGGCAACCGTCGCCTGCACCAATTGCTCGATGGCAGTAGCGGCATCGCCCCCGTCGGCCTCGCCGCGCGACAGGCGCGAAACGCGGTCCGGCGTCACCAGTGAATAATAGAGCGCGCCGAGCAGAAAATGGCTGCGCCAGACGATCTCGGTGCGCGGAATGTGCGGCAGGCTTTCGTGGACCGCATCGATGAAGGCGTGGCTGGTATCGTCAAACGTCTGCGCGATGATCTTTCGCGCGACCTCGTTGCCTTCCGCCGACATCACGGCGCGGAGCCGCGTGAAGCGCGCCCCGCCGCCGGCAAGATCGCTGCCCGAGGTGAAGGCCGGCACCACATAGGCGCGCACGATCGCTTCCAGCCGGTCCTGGAGATCGCGCACGCGCCGGGCGGCCGCGAGCAGCTCCGAGCGGCGTAGGTTCATCGGCCCGCAATGGCGCCGATAAATCTCCAGCAGCAGACCGTCCTTGGTCTTGAAATGATAGGTCACGCTGCCGGGATTGGCCCCGGCCGCGTGCGCGATGTCGCGCACCGAGACGGCATTGAAGCCGTTGGTGGCGAACAGCTCCTCGGCCGCGGCGAGGATTGCCTCGCGCATATTCGGCTTGCGGGCCGTTTCCTTGCTGGTGGGCTTGCGGACCATGCGATTTGTACTATCGTACAAAAGATCAGGTCTCGTCAACAAAAACCATGTTGGCGTCCGGGACGGCATGGAGACCGCCGCTCGGACGCGAATGCCTACAAGGAGTGCTGGGAAAATGCTGGGTTTGAACAAGACGATCGGCGGTCTGATGCTGGGTGCCGGTCTGCTGCTGGCAGGCGGCGCGCAAGCCGCCGACAATTATCCAAGCAAGCCGGTGCATATCCTGGTCCCCTACGCCGCGGGCGGTGCGGTCGACGTGCTCGCGCGTACGCTGGGACAGGCGCTGGCGAAAAGCTGGGGCCAGCAGCCGGTGGTTGACAATCGTCCCGGCGCTGGCGGCATCGTTGCCTCGCAAGCGCTGACGCAGGCCGCACCCGACGGCTACACGCTGATCCTCGTCGCGAGCGGCCACCCGCTCAACCAGTTCATCTATCCGAGCGTACCCTACGACACGTTCAAGGACTTCACGGCGATCACGGAGGTCGCCTCCTCTCCGCTCGCGATCGTGGTGGCCAAGGACAGTCCCTACAAGACGCTCGGCGATCTCCTGGCGGCCGCGAAGAAGGAGCCGGACAAGCTCTCCTACGGCATGTCAGGCAACGGGACGTCCGCGCATCTGGCCGGCGAGCTGTTGAAGTACATGTCCGGCACCAAGATCGTCTCCATTCCCTATAAGGGCGGCGCGCCGGCGCTGACCGCGGTGATATCAGGCGAGATCCCGCTCAGCATCAATCCGCTCGCCGAAGCGATCGGCCAACTCGATGGTGGCCCGGTGCACGCACTCGCGGTGACCTCGGCCGAACGCTCGAAGGCGTTGCCGAACGTGCCGACGGTCGCGGAGTCCGGCGTGCCCGGCTACGACGTCTCCGTCTGGTGGGGCGTCCTCGGACCGGCCAAAATGCCGCCAGAAATCGTGGCCAAGCTCGAAACCGACCTCAAGGCGGCGCTGCAGGATGCGAATGTGCAGTCGACGCTGGGGAAGATCGGCGCAACTCCAGTCGGCTCGACGTCCAAGGAGTTCGATGCCTACATGCACGCCGAGGCGACCAAATGGGAGCCAGTGCTGAAGGCTGCCAACATTCGCGCGCAGTGAAGCGCGCAAGCCCTTTGATCCGCTTTTAGCGCGCGTGCCGGCGCAGAGAGTGCGGCGACACGTGGCGCGCGGGACTCGATACTTTCCGCGCACTTTCATTCCGGTTGCTGCAAATCAACGCAACAGCCTGGTTCACGCTGCCGCTGATCCTGCTCCCCTGACCGGTCTGTGCCTGGCGTTCGGCCTGACGTTCCAAGCTGGAACTGCTCCGGCCGCAACCGGTCGCCCTCTGGCCCTGACGGACGCGGTCCGCATGGTCGCGGCCTCGCACGAGCTGTCGCATCTGATCTCGATCGGCACGCGCGGCGGCCGCATGATGGCAAGACTCTATGACGGCGGCGAGTTGCGCGCCTATGCCGTCACGTCGTCCGGGGCCGCACCCCTGCCGCGCAACTGGCCGCGCCTGATCCACGAGGGAAACTGGTCGGCCCTGATCGCCGCGCCGCTCAATGTCGTGACGTCGATCGCTGCTGATCCTGCTGTCGACCGGCCTGCTGATCTGGGCGCGGCGGACATTGCGCAAGCGGCGACCGCGCGCGCCAGGGCCGGCCGACGCGACAACGGTCGGCGCCGGCTAATCACGCGGAGAGTCAATTGCGCGCGCCCGCCCGTACCTTCTCCGGTGCGCCGCGCTGGAGGAGATCGCCATCGTTGTCGGCCGAGGGGATCAGGATCGCGCGATCGCGCGGCAGCGCTTCCGGCATCTCGTCACGGATGAAGGCGATCAACTTCTCTCGCGTCTCGCAGCGCAGATCCCAGGATTGCGGTGCGTTCCGTGCGCTGACCAGCGCGCGCAGCTCGATCGTGCGCGCATCCGCGTCAATCACCTGAAGATTGACGACGGCCCCGTCCCACAGCTTGGACTGCTTCACCGCCTCCTCCAGCCAGCGCCGAATGCGCGGAACGTCGGCCCGATAGTCGACGTGAAGCGCGATCACACCGATCAGGGATGCAGTGTCGCGGGTCCAGTTCTGAAACGGCTTCTCGATGAAATAGGACAGCGGCACCACCATGCGGCGCCAGTCCCACAGCCGGATCACGACATAGGTCGCGGCGATATCCTCGATCCAGCCCCACTCGTTCTCGATGATCACCGCGTCCTCGATGCGGATCGGCTGGGTGATCGCGATCTGCAAGCCCGCGATCAGGTTGCTCAGCAGCGGCCGCGCCGCAAGGCCGACGATGATACCGGCGGCGCCTGCCGAGGCGAACAGGCTGACGCCGTATTGCCGGACCGAATCGAACGTCATCAGAGCGGTCGACACCGTGATGATGACGATGATGGTGTCGGTGACGCGCTTGAACACGCGGACTTGCGTGACGTGCTTGCGCGCGACGAAATTTTCGGTGACATCGCGGAAATTCTGCAGGTAGCGCGCCGCGCTCATGTCGACGATCCTGATCGAGATCCAGCCGATCAGTGCGATGACGGCGACGACGAACAGGCGCATCATCGGCGTGCGGATCGTGTCGTCGAGCGGCGCGAGCGGCAGGACCAGAGCGACGGCCGCCAGGCACAGCGCCAGCTGGGCCGGGCCGGACGTCCGCTCGATGAACACGCTCAGCAGCGGCAGGCGGGTGCCAAAGGCCCGGTTAAGCAGCCATTTGGCGATCCGGTAAAACGACAGTGCAAGGAGGATTGCTGCCGCAACGAGGCTGAGGCCGATGAACCATGACGGTATCCAACCGAACATCCCGTCGATGTCGGCCAACACGGCCTGCCAATGCATCGCCATTCCCCAATTTGCTCTGCGATAGCCGGCTCAACGCCTCTCGGCCGGCTTCGCTCCCCCGCCCTGTGCAACGCAGCATCCCATAGGTGCAAGTGTCGCCGAACTGGGCTAGTTTGGAACGCTCATGACTCGACGTAGCGGCAGCGCCGATCTTCCCCTGCACACCGGACGGGTTCCGCCCTGGCTGGCGAGCCGCATGGCCACGCTTGGGTCGATCGTCACACAGGCGATCGTGCATCATTACGGCCGCGATGCATTTCTGCAGCGGCTGTCCCATCCATTCTGGTTCCAGTCGTTCGGCGCCGTCATGGGAATGGACTGGCATTCCTCCGGCATCACGACGTCCGTGATCGGCGCGTTGAAGCGCGGGCTGGCCCCCCTCCAGGACGAGCTCGGGATTTATGTCTGTGGCGGCCGGGGCCAGCATTCGCGCAAGACACCGGACGAGTTGATGCAACTCGGCGAGCGCGTCGGATTCGACGGCGCAAAGCTGACCCGCGCCAGCCGCCTGGTGGCGAAGGTCGACAGCGCGGCCGTGCAGGACGGCTTCGACCTCTATCTCCATGGCTTCTTCGTCGCCGCCGACGGCAAATGGACGGTGGTGCAGCAGGGCATGAACGGCGACAAGCGCCAGGCCCGCCGCTATCACTGGCATTCCGAAGCGCTGAAGAGCTTCGTCGACACGCCGCATAGCGCGATCGACGGGCCGCAACAGGGCGAGATCGTCAATCTGACCGACCATCGCGCCGACGTCTCGCGCACCGCGCAGCTCGATCTCCTGGATGATCTCGGTCCCGATCGCATCGTCTCCGAATTCGAACGGCTTGTCGGGACTGCGTCCGAGCCGGCCCAGGCCATGCTGCCGCATCTGATCATGCCCGCACATCACGACGTCAGACCGAAGGACGTATTCGCGCGCCGCCTGCACGGCACGCTGGCCGCCGCGGCCGAGCGCGGCCCGGTCGACTTTCCCGAATTGCTGCTGACGCCCGGCGTCGGCGCCCGCACCGTGCGCTCGCTGGCGATGGTCGCGGAGGTCGTGCACGGCGCGCCCTATCGCTTTGCGGACCCGGCGCGTTTCTCGCTCGCCCATGGCGGCAAGGACCGGCATCCCTATCCCGTGCCGATCAAGGTCTATGACGAGACCATCCGCGTGCTGAAGGGCGCGATCCAGGGTGCCAAGCTCGGGCGTGAGGAAGAGATGCAGGCGATGAAACGGCTCGACGATCAGGCCCGGCGGCTGGAGCGGACTGCGCGCGGGCCTTCGGTGGAGGCCTACATCGCCAATGAGCGCGCCGCCTCGCCCGATCTCGACGGCCGCTCCGTGTTCGGCTGGGAACGCGACCTCGCGCTCACAAAAAAGCGGACCGGCTAAACGCCGGTCCGCTAGTTGGTCGGGAGAAACGCTGTCAGGTCTCGTCGGTCTCCGGCTTCTCGTCGAGCCGGTTGGCGGCGTGATCCTGATATTGTTCGGTCTGGATGGTCTTGCCGTCCATGCCGCGGATGTCCGAATGCTGCTTCTTGTCGCGGTTGGACAGGACCATGTTGTCGCCGATCATCTCCTTGGGGATTTCGGTCATGCCGCCAGTGCCGTCGCCCTTGCCGTGCATGCCGGATCTGAAATGCGTCTTGCTGCCGTGCCCACCTGGCATCGGTTTCTCCTCTTGCAGTGAACCGCTTCGTCTTCCGTTGCGGGTGTCGCATTGGATTCGGTCTTTACCTGCCTCCACCCTTGCCCGCGTCATCGTGCGCGTGATGCGAGTCGTGCTCGCCTCCGCCGCCCGAGACACGGCTATGATTGCGCTGCGAATTGTCGGCCGGCGGCTTCTTCACCTCCAGCGGCGCCTTCGCGTTCTCGTGTGAGGCGCCGGGGCCGCCTTGGCGGATGCTGTTCGGGGTCTTGGTGGATGTCGACATGGATGTCGCCCTCCTCAACGATCCTGCTGATAGCCCTGATTGGTCGTGTTCTGCTTGATGTTGCCCTGCTGTCCCTGCTGGTCCGGATTTTCCGCACGCTGCTGGCCATGCGGCGTCTGATCAGGGGACATCTGCTTGCTGTCGCCGGTTCCCTTGCGGCTCTGATTTTCCGGCGGAACAGGTGGCATCTTGCTGGTCATGATCTTGTCTCCCGTTCGAACGTGCGAGAAGACAACAGGGCGAGCGGCACACCGTTCCTGGACGATGTGCGACAAAGATTTTCCAAAGGGAGACTTGCGTCAGCCCGCCGCAGTAGGGGAACGATCAATGCTTGCTTCGCTGCACGCAGTCATCTGTGTTCCCCGGCCCTCGGCCGTGACTGGAAGCGTCGCGATCGCACGCAAGCCCGGCCGCTTGCGCCAGTGGACCTCGGCCGGATCGACGGCCAGGCCAAGTTTCGGCCAGCGCACGAACAGCGCTTCCAGCGCGCAGGCCGCCTCGATGCGCGCGAGCTGGTGGCCGAGGCAGAAATGGATTCCCGTTCCGAACGAGAGATGGCGGTTCGGCTTGCGCTCGAGATCGAGCCGCTCCGGATGGTCATGCATCGCCGGATCCATGTTCGCGGCGGCGAGCATCACCATGACTCGATCGCCCTTGCTGAGACGTACGCCTTCGACCACGACATCCCGCCGGACATAGCGCGGCTTGGAGAACTGCACGGGGGAGACGAGGCGCAGGAACTCCTCGACAGCGAGCCCGATGCGGCTCCAGTCCTGCTCCAGCCAATCGCGCAAGTCCGGGCTTCTGAGCAGCTCGTAAGCGGAGCCGCTGATGAGATGCGTGGTGGTCTCCGACCCCGCTGCGAGCAGCAGAAAGACCATCGAGACCATTTCATCCGGCGTGATCTGGCCGCCCTCGCGCTCGACCTGGACCAGCTCTGCGATCAGCCCCTCGCCGCCATGTTCGCGCGCAATCTGCAATTGTCGACCCAGATAGGCGCGCATCTTGCGGAACGCGAACAGCAGGCGGAAGAAGCTGACGACGTTGGTCAGCGAGGACATCGTATTGGCCCAGGCGATGAAGCGGGGACGATCGGCCAACGGCAACCCGAGCAACTCCGAGATCACCGCGAGCGGCAGGATGCGCGCGTAGCGCTGGACCAGATCGGCGGGACTTCCCGCCGAGAACAGCTCGTCCGCAAGACCGTCGGCGATGGCGCGGATGCGCGGCTCCATCGCGACGATCGCGCGGCGGCGAAAGGCCTCGTCCACGATGCTGCGCAGCCGGGTGTGATCCGGCTCGTCCATCGTCAGCATGTTGTTGGCGATGGTCCTGACGTAGCGCGGCATCCACCAGCGCAGACCGGCGACGTCGCCATCTTCCTTTCGCAACGTGAAAGTCGCGCCGTCCTTCAGGATCTGCGCGGTGGCGTCATGAGTCGTGGTGATCCAGACGTCGCCGACGAGAGGGAATCGTGTCGCAACCACGGGCCCGGACATGCGCAGCGTCGCAATGGCCTTGGGCGGATCGCGAAAGAAGGCCTCGCTGGTGAAATCGAGGCGTACACTCATGGGATCCCGGACTGATTGCTGGCGTCTCACCCAGATGGTGCGTGGCGCGGCCGGCGCAAGGGGAGCGAACGCCTCGGTCGAGGCGTCTATCCGCGCTCCGGCGAACGCTGCCCTGTCTTGCGCTGCTGTTGCGTATAGGCGTCCCAATGGCTCCAACTGCCATTGCTGAGGCTCTGCAGGTCGGTTGCGAGCGGACGGCGCGTGCGCTTGTCGTGATCGGCGATGACGCGCTCGGACTGCGCAATCTTGCGCTTGATGTCCGCGACGGCCTTCTGGGTCTGGCCGTTCCGCTTCGACGAGGCGATCTCCCCCATCGTGAAGCGCGCGGTCTCGAGCGCCTTTAACTCGGCGCGATTCTTCCTCAACTGAACCCGGTGTCAGGCGATGTTGCTGTCGCTGTCCGCAACCATGTGGGAACTCCGCTGATTCGCTCCCACAGTGTATCAAGCGCCGAATCGGCGCCGCAACGCCTGCCCGACGGCGAAAATACGGTCTTTCTGCGGACTTAGCGCTCGGCGAAGGCCTTTTCGACCACGAACTGGGCCGGCTCGCCGTGATTGCCCTCGACGAAGCCGCGCTCGCCCAGGAGCACGCGGGTGTCCGCCACCAGCGCGGGGCTGCCACAGATCATGACGCGGTCGTGGGCGGCTTCCAGCACCGGCAGGCCGATATCGCTGAACAGCTTGCCCGAGGTGATCAGATCGGTGATGCGGCCGCGATTGCGGAAGGGATCGCGGGTCACGGTCGGGTAATAGATTAGCTGCTCGCGGATATATTCGCCGATCAGCTCGTCCTGCGGCAGCGTCTGGGTGATCATCTCGCCATAGGCGAGCTCCTTGACGTGCCGGCAGCCATGCAGCAGCACCACCTTCTGGAACCGCTCATAGGTCTCGGGATCCTTGATCACGCTCAGGAACGGCGCAAGGCCCGTGCCGGTGCCGATGAGGTAGAGATTGCGCCCCTCCTCCAGATTGTCGATCACGAGCGTGCCGGTGGCCTTGCGGCTGACGATGATCTCGTCGCCTTCCTTCAGGTGTTGCAGCCGCGACGTCAGCGGGCCGTCCGGCACCTTGATCGAGAAGAATTCCAGCGTGTCCTCGTAATTGGCGCTGGCGACGCTGTAGGCCCGCAGCAGCGGCTTCTCGCCGACCTTGAGCCCAATCATGGTGAATTCGCCGTTGCGGAAGCGGAAAGTCGGGCTGCGGGTGGTCTTGAAAGAGAACAGCGTGTCGGTCCAGTGATGGACGCTCAAAACGCTTTCCTGATTGAAATTGCTCATCTCACCTTCCCTGTCGCGTCAATTGCGGTCTTCGAGGCGGGCCAGCTATGCGTCGTTTGTACACGATCATTCGTATACTAATGAATAATCCGGCTTGATCCCGCGGTCAAGGCTGCCCAAGATTGGAAGCGTTGCAGTTAGGAATAAGGAGCCCTTTCCATGGCGCATGACGCACCCCAGGCCGCCGGACCCTCCAAGCTCGTGATCCGGAACATCGGCCTGATCCTGTCCGGCGCCTTGGAAAAGCCGATCCTGGACGGCGACACCATCGTCGCCGAGAACGGCAAGATCACCGCCATCGGCCGCTTCAAGGACGTCGATATCGAGGGCGCGACCACCATCGTCGACGCCCAGGGCACCACGGTGGCGCCGGGCCTGATCGACAGTCACGTCCACCCCGTCGCCGGCGACTGGACGCCGCGGCAGAACCAGATCAACTGGATCGACAGCTATCTCCATGGCGGCGTTACCACCATGATCTCCGCCGGCGAGGTGCACATGCCCGGCCGTCCCCGCGATGTCGTCGGCCTCAAGGCCATGGCGGTGTTCGCCCAGCGCGCGTTCTGGACCTTGCGTCCCGGCGGCGTGAAGGTGCACGCTGGCGCGCCGGTGATCGAATGCGAGATGGTCGAGGAAGATTTCAAGGAGATGGCCGCCAACGGCGTCAAGCTGCTCGGCGAGGTCGGCCTCGGCGGCGTCAAGGACGGCCCGACCGCGCGCAAGATGGTGGGGTGGGCGCGCAAATACGGCATCCAGAGCACGATCCACACCGGCGGCCCCTCGATCCCCGGCTCCGGTCTGATCGACAAGGACGTGGTGCTGGAGGCCGACACCGACGTGGTCGGCCACATCAACGGCGGGCACACCGCCCTGCCCGACGACCAGATCCGCTGCATCTGCGAGGGCTGCAAGCGCGGCCTCGAGCTCGTGCACAACGGCAATGAGCGCTCGGCCTTGTTCACGCTGCGCACCGCGCGGGAAATGGGCGACCTGCACCGCGTCATCCTCGGCACCGACGCGCCCGCCGGCTCCGGCGTGCAGCCGCTCGGCATCCTGCGCATGGTCTCGATGCTGTCCTCGCTCGGCGATCTGCCGGCCGAGATCGCGTTCTGTCTCGCCACGGGCAACACCGCGCGGATGCGGCAGCTTGATTGCGGCCTGATCGAGGTCGGCCGCTCCGCCGACTTCGTCATCATGGACAAGGCGCAGCACTCGCCCGGCAAGAACATCCTGGAGAGCGTCCAGCTCGGCGACCTCCCCGGCATCGGCATGACCATCATCGACGGCATCGTGCGCACCCAGCGCAGCCGCAATACCCCGCCGGCCGGCAAGGTGCCGGAGGTGGTGGCGAAGTGACCCCAGGCGGAGCGGCCAACCGCTCCGCATCGTCCCTCGAAGGGTTTGAACAAGTTTGCGGCCTGCTGCGTCTAACGCAGGCAGCCCTCGGCGGCGGCAGTTCATTGCTGGACCATCGAGGCAGACATGAAAAGCTCATC
Source organism: Bradyrhizobium sp. WBOS07 (assembly GCF_024585165.1). Lineage (NCBI taxonomy): Bacteria > Pseudomonadati > Pseudomonadota > Alphaproteobacteria > Hyphomicrobiales > Nitrobacteraceae > Bradyrhizobium > Bradyrhizobium sp. WBOS07. Next base: position 6,536,530 of record NZ_CP029008.1, on the reverse strand, counting down.
GCGAATAGCCGTCGGCGTTGCCGGCGCGGTGGCGGGCTATATCGCCACTTTTGTGCTGCTGTCCTTCTTCGATTTTGGCAACCGGGCGGACCCGATCACATCGGGTCTGCTGGGACTGTTCGTCTACTCTCCCATCGGCGCAATCGCCGGCGCGGTGCTCGCAAGCTGGCTGGTGACGCGCCCAGAGACGGACGCAAGCAACGGAAGCGTCGCCCGCACCAGTCTGAAGTCGCTTGGTATCGTCGCACTCTTCTGCGTCGCAGCCGCCGCTGCTTACCTCGCTTACGCCTACGCGACCGCGACGCCGTGGCTCAATCCGAACGCGGCCAATCCTCTTCTCGTGTTCGAGGTTCGTTTTCCGGCGGGAGTAACGGTGCCGGCGTCAGCACAGGGCATCAGCATCGAATTGCAGACCGACCTAAACACCATGCCGGGCGAAGTGAACCCGACCGCCTTCTATCGCGACGGCGACCAGCCTGTCATCGCAGGCGAGGTCGAACTCGCCTTTCGAACCTCCCACCGTCAACTCGCCGTGAGCATCCAGGGCCAGCCGACCCGAATCTATCCGATCGACTTGACGGCCCGTGCCCCGCATACGCCGGAGTTCGGAACGTGGCGGCGGCTTAGCGATGGCAGCGAAATCCGCTACCGCGCCAAATGGCCGGGCAAGACATGAACCTCGAGAGCGGCACTCTTTTGGAATTCCACGACGCACACAGATCTGCGCCCCTTGTCCAGCTGCCGTAGGGTGGGCAAAGGCGCAAAGCGCCGTGCCCACGATCCCTTGCCGATTGAGAAAGATGGTGGGCACGCTGCGCTTTGCCCACCCTACGGCACCGTCGCTACCGCAGCTTGTTCAGCAGCGCCATCAACGTCTCGCGCTCTTTCGCGTCGAGCGGCGCCAGCGTCTCGCGAGTGATCGCCAGCGCATTGGGCGCCAGCTTCTCCGCGAGCTGCTGGCCGGCGCGCGTCAGGCTTACCAGCAAGCGGCGGCCGTCTTCGGGATCCTGACTGGTCTCGGTCAGGCCGCGCGCGGTGAGGCGGTCTATCACGCCCTTGATGGTGGCGACGTCCATCGCGGTCAGGCGGCCGAGCTGGTTCTGTGAGCACGGACCGGTCTCGGCGAGCTTGGACAACGCCGCCCATTGCGTCGGCGTGAGATTGGTACCGATGTCGCGGGCGAAGATCGAGCTGTGGCGCTGCCAGACCTGGCGCAGGATGAAGCCGACCTGCTCGTCGAGCACGTAAGGCGGTTTTGCCGGTTTGACGTTCTTCTTCGCCGTGACGCTTCTCGCCATCCGTTCCCCGCCCCTACAACGACAGATGCGCGTCGCGGATATCAGGACGCGCGTCGAGCTCGGCCATGGTGCCGCCGAAGCAGATGCGCCCGCGCTCGATGATGTAGGCGCGATCCGAGATCAGCCGCGCGAAATGCAGGTTCTGCTCGGAGACGACGATGCTGACGCCTTCCTTCTTCATGGTCAGGATGGCATCCACCATCTGCTCCACGATCTTCGGCGACAGGCCTTCCGAGGGCTCGTCGAGCAGCACCAGCGAGGGATTGCCCATCAGCGTACGCGCGATGGTCAGCATCTGCTGCTCGCCGCCGCTCATGCGGCCACCCGGACGGTTCTTCATCTCACCGAGATTGGGAAACAGCGCGAACAGCTTTTCGCGCGTCCAGTGCGGCGCGTTCGCACGTTTCGGCTGCTTGCCGACTTCGAGATTCTCTTCAACCGTCAGGTCGGTGAAGATACGCCGCTCCTCCGGCACATAACCGAGCCCCTCGCGCACGATCTCGTGGGTCGGCTTTGCCGAGACATCCCTTCCCTCGAACATGATGCGGCCGGTTCGCTGTGCGACGAGGCCGACGATCGAGCGGAACGTGGTCGACTTGCCGGCGCCGTTGCGCCCGAGCAGCGCGACGACCTCGCCCTCGCCGACCTCGAAGCCGATGTCGAACAGGATATGGGCCGGGCCGTAATGGCTGTTGAGGTCCTGCACCGTGAGCTTCATGCCGAGGTCCCCTCGCGGTGGCGGGCGTCGTAGACCAGGCCCTCGCCGAGATAGACCGCCTGCACCTGCGGATTGCCGCGCACCTCGGCCGGCGAACCCTCGGCGATCAGCGCGCCGCGGTTGAGCACGATGATGCGGTCGGCATGCTCGAACACCACGTCCATGTCGTGCTCGGTGAAGAGCACGCCGATCGATTTCTCCCGCGCGATCTGCGCCGTCAGCCGCATCAGGTCGACGCGCTCGCGCGGCGCCATGCCGGCGGTCGGCTCGTCCATCAACAAGAGCTTGGGCTGGTTGGCGAGCGCCACCGCAAGCTCGAGCCGCTTGAGGTCGCCATAGGCGAGCTCGCCGCAGGGTCGATCCGCATAGCCGCCCATGCCGACCAGCTCGAGTAGACGGCCGGCCTCGTCGCGGTCGAACTTGGGTGCCGAACCGAACGGATTGAACAGCTGCCTCTCGTGCGAGATCAGCGCGACCTGCACGTTCTCGCGCACGGTCATGGTGGCGAAGGTCGCGGTGATCTGGAAGGTGCGCCCGACGCCGAGCCGCCAGACATCGCGCGGCTTTCTGCCGGTGATCTCTTCGCCGAGCAGGCGAACATGGCCGCTATCGGGCTTGTTCTGACCGTTGAGCATATCGAAGCACGTGCTCTTTCCCGCGCCGTTCGGCCCGATCAGTGCCAGGATTTCGCCTGATCGCAGCGAGAACGACACCCCGCGCACGGCATGGATGCCGCCATAGGATTTGGTCAGACCTTCGACCGCAAGAAGTGGGGGTGCAACGCTCATTCGGCAGACTCGATCGGCTTGGCAAGCAGAGGTGAGGCCGGCGGCGGCGCTTTCCGGCGGCGCTGCGCCAACGTTTCCAGCATGCCGACGATGCCCTTGGGAAAGACGACGACGATCAGCATGATGAAGCCGCCGAGCACAAGCTTCGACAGATCGGTCTGGCTGACCAGCCAGATGTTGAGCGCCTTGTAGACGATGGCGCCGATCACCGCGCCCGACACCGTCTCGACGCCGCCGAGCAGCACCATGACGAGCGCATCGACCGACAGCGAGATGCCGAGATTATCGGGGAAGACGCTGCCCTTGAGGTAGGCGAACAGCGCGCCGCCGATGCCGGCAGTCGTGCCAGCAATCACGAAGGCGGTCCATTGGATGCGCTTGGCGTCGATGCCGATCGCTTCGCTGCGCAGCAGAGAGTCGCGCGTGGCGCGAAGCGCGTAGCCGAATGGCGAGAACACCATGGCCCGCAGCGCGATGGTCACCAGCGCCGCAACGCCGAGCGCCAGCCAATAGAAGTGCGACGGGCTCGCCGCCCACGTCTCCGGCCAAACGCCCAGGATGCCGTTGTCGCCGCCTGTCACGCTCACCCATTGGAACGCGATCGACCAGACGATCTGTGCAAAGGCCAGCGTCAGCATCGCAAAGTAGACACCGGAGAGCTGCACGGCAAAGAAGCCGAACACGGCGGCGCCCATGCAGCCCAGCAGCGGCCCGAGCAAGAGGCAGACGAGCATCGGCAGCCCCGCCATCTTGGCGAGGAATGCGATGCCATACGCACCGAGGCCGAAATAGGCGGCATGGCCGAACGAGGCGAGCCCGCCGACCGACATCAGGAAATGCAGGGAGACCGCGAAGATCACGAAGATCGCGATCTCCGAGCCGACGGTCAGCAGATAACTGCCGGCGAACAGCGGCAGCGAGGCTGCGACGGCAAGCGCCGCAAGCGCCATCAGCCGCTCGTTTGCCGTCAGCGGCCGCCAGGGATTGACGGTGAGGCCCGGCGTCTTGCGCGCGGGCGCCTCCGGCTTGCCGAACAGGCCCCAGGGGCGCACGATCAGCACCACCGCCATCACCAGGAAGACCAGGATGATCGAGATCTTCGGAAAGATCAGGATGCCGAAGGCATTGAGCTCGGAGACCAGCACCGCCGCGACGAAGGCGCCGATGATGCTGCCGAGGCCGCCGATCACGACGACCACGAAGACCTCGACGATGATGCGCAGATCCATGGCGTGATGCACGGCATCGCGCGGGATTTGAAGGGCGCCGCCGAGCGCGGCGAGGAAGACGCCGACCGCGAACACCGATGTGAACAGCCACTTTTGATTCACACCGAGCGCCGCGACCATGTCGCGGTCCTGAGTCGCCGCGCGCACCAGGACGCCCCAGCGCGTGCGCTGGAACAGCAGCCAGAGGATACCGAGCACGACGGGTCCCAGCACGATCAGGAACAGGTCGTAGGTTGGAATGTTCTGGCCGAAGAAATCGATGGCGCCCCTGAAGCCCGGCGCGCGGCGGCCGACGAGATCGTCGGGCCCCCAGACCAGCACCACGAGATCCTCGACCATCAAGGTCAGGCCGAAGGTCGCGAGCAGCTGGAACAATTCCGGCGCATGATAGATGCGGCGCAGCAGCACCATCTCGACGATGACGCCGATGACGGCCACCGCGAGCGCCGCCAGCACGATGCTGCCCCAGAAGCCGAACGCGCCGGACAGGCGCTCGGTGAGCGTGAAGGCGATGTAGGCGCCGATCATGTAGAAGGCGCCATGCGCGAAATTCACGATCCGCGTCACGCCGAAGATGATCGACAGGCCCGAGGCCACCAGGAACAGCGACGCCGCGCTGGCGAGACCGGTCAGAAACTGTACGACGTAAAAGGCCATCGGCGGTCCGGGTTGAGTGATGTCGTAGGGTGGGTTAGCCCAGCGACAGCGCGGAGCGCTGTCGCCCGGCGTAACCCACCATCTCTCGTGTGTGCCGCAGAAGGTGGTGGGTTACGCCTTCGGCTAACCCACCCTACGCAGCGGAGTCCGGAACGGCTCTTTAGTCCTTCGGACGCAGCTTCGCGACCTCGGCATCACCCGGCAGATAGTCCGCGCCCTTCTTGTAGGACGAATCCACCATCACGCCCTTGCCGTCCTTCAGCGCGGTCTTGCCGACGAAGGCACCGAGCGTGGACTGGTGATCGATCTTGCGGAAGGTGATCTCGCCGAACGGTGACGGCATGGAGAGCCCTTCCGCGGCCGCGATCAGCTTCTCCGGGTCGGTGGAGCCGGCCTTCGTCAGGATTGCCGCTGCCGCCTTGATGGTCTGGTAGCCGACGATCGAGCCGAGGCGCGGATAATCGTTGTACTTGGCCTGGTAGGCCTTCAAGAACGCGTCGTGCTCAGGCGTCTTGATCGAGTACCAGGGATAGCCGGTGACGATCCAGCCCTCGGGCGTCTCGTCCTTGAGCGGATCGAGATATTCGGGCTCGCCGGTCAGGAACGAGACGACCTCGCGTCCCTTGAACAGGCCGCGGGTGTTGCCTTCACGCACGAGCTTGACGAGATCGGCGCCGAAGGTGACGTTGAGGATCGCTTCCGGGTTGGCGGCGGCAACGGCCTGCACCACGGGACCTGCGTCGATCTTGCCTTGCGGCGGCCATTGCTCGTCGACCCACTGGATGTCCGGGCGCTTCTCCGACATCAGCTTCTTGAACACCGCGACCGCCGACTGGCCGTACTCATAGTTCGGCGCGATCGTCGCCCAGCGCTTGGCCGGCAGCTTGCTGGCGGCTTCCACCAGCATCGCGGCCTGCATGTAATTGGAGGGGCGCAGGCGGAAGGTGTATTTGTTGCCCTTCGACCAGGTGATGGCGTCCGTCAGCGGCTCGGCCGCGAGGAAGAACACCTTCTTCTGGTTGGCGAAGTCGCTGACGGCAAGGCCGATATTGGAGAGGAACGTGCCGGCAAGCATCGCAACGCCCTCGCTCGACACCAGCTCGTTGGCCGCGGTCTGCGCGTCCGCCGGCTTGCCGCCGTCATCCTTGGAGACGACGACCAGCTTCTTGCCGTTGATGCCGCCGGCTGCGTTGACCTCCTCGACCGCGAGCTGCCAGCCCTTACGATAGGGCTCGGTGAACGCCGGCAGCAGCGAATAGCTGTTGATCTCGCCGATCTTGATGTCCTGCGCCATGGCCGAATGAGCCATGCCGCCTGCCAGGAGCGCGAAGGCCGCTCCCACAAAAATGTTTCTCGCTCGCATCCCAACCTCCAGTTTTTGAACTCTTTGACGTCGTCAGCGTGACCTTGTCGGGAAGGCTGTGCCCGCCTCCCCGGTTCTCAAACCCTATCTCAGACCGTCTTCGCCCTTGATCTCCGCGACCGTGAGCCCGCCGACGCGCGGCAGCGGACGGCCGCTGTCGGTGACGGCGACGGCGACCATGATCTCGTTGGCACGCGGCGCATCGTTGATCTGCACCTCCATGCCGTCGAAATGACTGCGCACGAAGGCCGCATCCTTGTGCCCCAGCGGAATGTCGAGCGTCGTGCCCGGCCCGCTGCGCTTCTTCGACGACGGGATCAGCGCCGCACCCTTGCTCAGGACCTTGCGCACCGGCGCCCCCATCTTGGGATGCAGGATCGCGGCGGCATGTTCCAATTCGCCGTTCTCGCCGACGGCCGCGGCCTTGCCGTAGCTCTGCGCCTTCGCGCCATCGATGCCGAGCGCAGCCACCGCGCGCTTCGACAGCAATTCGCCCAGCTCCTCGCCGATCGCGATCAGCGGCGAGAGATCCTCGACATATTGTCCAGCGAAGGGATTCTCGATCACGGCGATCGCCGCGGCACGCCGGGTCGGCGGCGAGACCTGGCGCCCCATTTCCATCTGCGTCTCTTCGACGACGGTGACGATCTTGCGGATGATCGCGCTCATGTTTCGCTTCCCTGGTCAGGCACAGACCGCGTCTTTCGGCAGACGCGGGCGCGTTCGTTGCTCTTTTATATCCTTAGGTCCGATGACAAGCATATCACCACAAAGCTGCAACACGGCACCCTCGATCAAGCCGCGATCGAACAATTGACGTGCACATTCCGCGCCAGATTCGAGGGCGGCAGCGATCTCGCTCCGTGACAATTCACCGACATGCCGGGTGACAAGACGCGCGCCGAGATCGCTGTCGGGCTGAAGCTCGCAGGCCGGTTGCCTGACGATGGCAGGATGCCCGGGCAGATCGACGGCATTGGCGATGACCGTCGCCGCAGCATCGGCCTGCGACGCCGTCGCGGCCAGCACCGTCACCGCATCGGCGATCCCGAGAGAAAAGCTCCGGCCGTGACGCCCGCTGGTCGCAATGCCCCCGACCTGGTCATCCGCATCGACCCGCATCGTCCGCATCACGCCGTCACCATCGGGGCGATCCATCAGGCCAATCGAAAAATGCTCGCCTCTCCCGAGATGCAGAGCGATGTCGCCGCCATTATTGACATAGGCCCGATCAAGCGTCGCAGCGCCCAGCATGGCGCCGAGGATCTCCTCGGCCACGCTGCCGGCAACGGCGGCCATCGGCGTGATGAAGCCATCGGCGGCAAAGGGCGCGACAGCCGCGTGCATCCGGCGCGCCACCACGCCGCCCAGCGAGGTCCGCGCCTCGGCCGCAGCGCGTAGCGCCGGCAGCTCCGCGCAGAGTTCGTCGAGCAATCCGGTGAACCGCTGCGCCGCGGCCTCATAGGCCGCACGCACCGCGTCGGCACGCCCCCTCGCCTCGATGATCAGGTCGATCGGTCCGTCCTGCAAATGCAGCCGCCGGCCATCAGACAGCAATGCGATTTGCGGGAGCCTGGTCATGCCCGCGGCCCCGGAATCGGGTTCACCCAGGGCAGCTGGCGGACATCGTCGCCGTTCTGCACCTCGGACAGCGGCTTCACGTAATCCATGTGGCCGCCGAGCGCGGCATAGTCCGACAGCTTCATCGTGAACTCGATCGGCGCGACCAGCGCCGGGGTCGGAACGTACCCGAAAGCCCCCGCCGGCATCTGCGTCACATCGACCATGTAGGTGATGCCGCCGCCGGGCCAGACATAGACCGGCGCACCGCCGCTGGTGACGCGCGTCAGCGCATCCTTCACCGAGCGCGTCAGCCGCACCGGATTGTCGGTGACGCCGGCGCGCAAGGAGCCTCCGGCCCCGGCCATGAACAGCACGGTGCACAGCGCCGGCTCGCAGTTCTCCTGGATGCGCTCGACCGAGAACTTCAGGTCGGCAGGCATCTCGGTCTCGACCGGCTTCAAGGCCTCGTCGAGCACGTAGTAGGACGAGTGCTCACCGGTCGTGGAGACCATCAGCATTGTCAGACCGGGGCGGGCTTCCCTGGCATCGAATGGCCCGAGGATCGCTAGCGGATCGGAAATGTTGGTGCCGCCCCACCCCGTGCCGGGATCGGCGACCTGAAAATAGCGGCCCGGCGTCGAGCGCCGGCCCTTCATCTTGATGCCGGTGTCGGCGATGTCGAGCAGCTTGCCGGCCTGGTGTTCGCTGAGCACGCCGGTGATGTGGTCGTCGACCACGACAACCTCGTCAACCTTGCCATGCCATTGCTTGGCGAACATGCCGATCGTCGCCGAGCCGCAGCCGACGCGCATGCGCTCTTCCCTGACGCCGTTCACGATCGGCGGCTGGCCGGCCTGCACCACCACCGTGGCGCCGCCGTCGATGGTGAGCTCGACCGGCCTGCAATTGGCGAGGTCCATCAGCGTATCGCAGGTGACGCGGCCCTCCTTCTTGGAGCCGCCCGTCAGGTGATGCACGCCGCCGAGCGACAGCATCTGCGAGCCGTATTCGCTGGTGGTGACGTGGCCGACCGCCTCACCCTGCGCGCGCACGGTCGCGGTCTCCGGACCGAGATAGCGGTCGGTGTCGATCTTCACCTTGACGCCGCAATAAGAGAAAATGCCCTCGGTGACCACGGTCACCATATCGACGCCTTCGACCTCGGCGGACACGATGAACGGCGCCGGCTTGTAATCGGGATAGGTGGTGCCCGCACCGATCGCCGTCACGAAAGTGGAAGGCTCGTGGACGATCTTGCCGTCCCAGTCTTCGGTGCGGCTGAACGGAACCAGCTTGCCGCCATGCGAGACGGTGCGCTCCAGGATCACGTGCGGATCGACGCGGACGAGCTTGCCGTCGTGGTTGGCGTAGCGGTCGCAGGCACCCGCCGCGCCCGGCTTGATGTAGCACATCACCGGACACGCATCGCAGCGGATCTTGTCGATGGCGGCGCTCGTCGTTTCAGTCACCATGTCGGAGCCAGCTGGCGCGGGTTATCATTCGTATACGAACGATGTTGCGCGCGGTCGCCTCCGACTGTCAAGCGGCGGTGCAGTGCAAAAGATGCAGCTGCCGCATAAAGCCTCATTTGCCCATCCGCTCTGTCCACAAACAAGGCAGCTGCGTTGCACTGCGGCATGCATGGCTTGCACGTTTGTGTACAAACGGTATCGTCGCGATGTCGAATTTGATGCGGGCTTGGGACCTAGGATGACGCAGACACCGATCCGCCTCACCGTGAACGGCAGGATCCACGAGATCGATGCGGCGCCGGAGACGCCGCTGCTCTACGTGCTGCGCAACGATCTCGCGCTCAACGGCCCGAAATATGGTTGTGGTCTCGGCGAATGCGGCACCTGCACTGTCCTGATCGACGGAGCTGCAGCACGCGCCTGCGTGATTCCCGTCAGCGGCTGCGCTGGCCGCGACATCGTGACGCTCGAAGGGCTCGGCACGCGCGACAAGCCTGACGCCGTGCAGCAGGCCTTCATCGACGAGCAGGCCGCGCAATGCGGCTATTGCCTCAACGGCATGATCATGACCACCAAGGCGTTGCTCGCGATCAACCCGCGGCCGACCGAACAGGAGGCGTTGGCGGCGTTGCGCTACAATCTCTGCCGCTGCGGCACCCATGTCGAGATCCTGCGCGCCGTGATGCGGGCGTCGGGCCAGCTCACCGAGGCGGCTGACTGATGGCCTCCTCTGTTTCGAACGGAACCGACCGGTCACCGGGATCGCTTGTCGTCGTCCGCACCGTGGACGAGATGACGTCCGAGACCTTCGTCCGCATTACCGCCGACGGATCGGTCACGGCCTATAACGGCCATGTCGATCTCGGCACCGGCATTCGCACCGCACTCGGTCAAATCGTCGCCGAAGAGCTGGATGTGTCCTTCGCTCGCGTCGTGATCGTGCTCGGCGACACGGCCCTGGTGCCGAACCAGGGCGCGACCATCGCGAGCGAGACCATCCAGATCACCGCCGTGCCGCTGCGCAAGGCCGCAGCGCAGGCAAGAGGCTTCCTGATCGCGCGCGCAGCGGAGCGCCTGGAGCTGCCGGAGGCCGATCTCAGGATCGAGGACGGCCTGGTGCGCGGGCATGACAACCGCAGCGTCAGCTATGGCGAACTGATCGGCGGCGAACAGATCCGACTCGAGCTTGCCGAAGATGTCGCGGTCAAACCCGTCGGCGACTACGCGATCGTCGGTCAGTCCGTCCCGCGCGTCGACCTGCCGGCCAAGGCCACGGGCGAGTTGACCTTCGTCCACGACATCCGCCTGCCCGGCATGCTGCACGGCCGCGTGGTGCGACCGCCCTATGCCGGCGTAGATGCGGGACCCTTTGTCGGCACCAGCCTGATCGCGGTCGATGAAGCATCTGTCCGCGACATTCCCGGTCTCGTGGCCGTGGTGCGCATCGGCGATTTCGTCGGTGTCGTCGCCGAGCGCGAGGAGAATGCGATCCGGGCGGCGGAGCAGCTCAAGCTGAGCTGGAAGCCGACGCCCACCCTCACCGATCTTTCCGACCTCGAGACCGCACTTCGCGCCAATCCATCGACCCCGCGCACCCTGATCGACAAGGGCGATGTTGGCGCGGCGATATCCGGCGCGGCCAAGCCGATGCAGCGCACTTATGTCTGGCCGTATCAGATGCACGCCTCGATCGGCCCCTCCTGCGCAGTCGCGGACTATCAGGACGGCAATATCAGGGTGTGGTCCGGCACGCAGAACCCGCACCTGCTGCGCAGCGATCTTGCGCTCCTGATCGAGCGGCCCGAGAGCGAGATCGAGGTCATCCGCCTGGAGGCCGCGGGCTGCTACGGCCGCAACTGCGCCGACGACGTCACCGCCGACGCGCTGCTGCTGTCGCGCGCGGTCGGCCGTCCCGTGCGCGTGCAGCTGTCGCGCGAGCAGGAGCACACCTGGGAGCCCAAAGGCACCGCGCAGCTCATCGACGTCAATGGCGGGCTCGATGCCGACGGCGGCATCGCCGGTTACGATCTCGCCACGCGCTATCCCTCGAACGCCGCGCCGACGCTGGCGTTGCTGCTGACCGGTCGCATCTCACCGGAACCAGCCGTGCTCCAGATGGGCGACCGCACCGCGATCCCGCCCTATGACTACGAGCACATGCGCGTCGTCGCCCACGACACGCCGCCGATCGTGCGCGCGTCCTGGTTTCGCGGCGTCTCCGCGCTGCCGAACACCTTTGCGCACGAATCCTACATCGACGAGGCCGCCACCGAGGCCGGAATCGACCCGATCGAATATCGCCTGCGTTACCTGAAAGACCAGCGCGCCATCGATCTCGTCAATGCCGTGGCGGAGCGCGCTGGCTGGACGCCACGCCCTGTGAGGCAGGACAAGGACGGCGAAATCGTGCATGGGCGCGGCTTTGCCTATGCCCTCTATGTCCACAGCAAGTTTCCCGGCTACGGCGCGGCATGGTCGGCCTGGGTGACAGATGTTGCCGTGAACAAGACAACCGGCGACGTCAGCGTGACCCGCGTCGTCGCCGGGCAGGATTCCGGCCTGATGATCAACCCGGACGGCGTGCGCCACCAGATCCACGGCAACGTCATCCAGTCCACCAGCCGCGCGCTGATGGAAGAGGTCTCGTTCGAACGCGGCGCGGTGGCGGCGCGTGAATGGGGCGCCTATCCGATCATCCCCTTCCCCAACGTGCCCAAGATCGACGTCCTGATGCTGCCGCGGCAGGATCAGCCGCCGCTCGGCGTCGGCGAGTCGGCCTCGGTGCCGAGTGCGGCGGCCATTGCCAATGCGATCTTCGATGCCACTGGCGTGCGCTTTCGCGAGCCGCCGTTTACCCCGGAACGTATCTTGAAGGGGTTGCATGGTGAAACATCGGCTGTGCCCCTGCCCGCGCCCACGGCTCCGCCTCCCTCTCGCATCTGGGATAATCCGTTCGCCAAGCGCGCCGGCATCTTCGCAGCAATTGCGGCGGTGTGCACGGCTGCGATCGGCATTGGCGCCGCGCTGCTGCCGGGGCGCGCGATCGCGCCGATCGCACGGCCCGACGCGTCGGTTTATTCCGCAGCGACGATCGCCCGCGGCGAGCAGCTCGCGGCGCTCGGCAATTGCGCGGAGTGCCACACCACGCTTCGAGGCGCGCTCAATGCCGGCGGCCGCGCGCTCGAGACCCCGTTCGGCACGATCTACAGCACCAACATCACGCCCGATGTCGACACCGGCATCGGGGCATGGTCCTATCCCGCCTTCGCGCGCGCGATGCGCGACGGGTTGCATCGCGACGGGCGGCAGCTCTATCCGGCCTTCCCCTACACGCATTTCGCCAAGACCAGCGACGCGGACATGCAGGCGCTCTACGCCTATCTGATGGCGCAGCCTGCGGTGCGCGCGACGCCGCCGGCGAATCAGCTCGCCTTCCCGTTCAATCTCCGTCCGCTGCTCGCGGGGTGGAATGCGTTGTTCCATGAAGCAACGGAGTTCAAGCCCGATCCGACAAAATCGGAAATCTGGAATCGCGGTGCCTATCTGGTCGAAGGTCTCGGCCATTGCAGCGGCTGCCATTCGCCGCGCAACGCATTCGGCGCCGAGCAGCGCAATGCCTATCTCGCCGGCGGCTTCGCCGAAGGCTGGGAGGCGCCGGCGCTGACCGCGCTCTCGCACGCGCCGATCCCGTGGAGCGAGGACGAGCTGTTCGCCTATTTGCGCACCGGCCATTCACGCTATCACGGCGTCGCCGCCGGCCCGATGGCGCCTGTGGTCAGGGACCTCAAGGCCCTGCCCGACCAGGACATTCGCGCGATGGCGGTCTATCTAGGTTCCTTCAACGGCGCCGCCGCCGACGCACCTGCTCTTGCCGCGAAGCTGGAGAGCACAACGCAAGTCACCGTCGCCTCCTCCACCGGCGCGCGGCTCTATCAGGGCGCCTGCGCAGTGTGCCACGAGGTCGGAGGCCTGCCGCTGTTCGGCACTCGTCCCTCGCTCGCGCTGAACAGCAACCTGCACAGCGCGACGGCGGACAATCTGGTCCAGGTGATCCTGCACGGGATCACAGATCCGGTCTCCAGCGAACTCGGCTACATGCCGGCATTCAGGAACAGCATGAGCGACGCGCAGATCGAGGAGCTCGTCACGTTCCTGCGCAGGCAATTCGCACCGGACAAGCCGGCATGGCCGGGCGTGCGCGATACGATCGCACGGGTGCGCGTGTCGGCGCACTGAGATAAGGCGAAGGAAGGCGTGGCTTAACGCTCGCCTGTGGCCATCCTTCGAGACGCCCGCCTGCGGCGGTCCCTCAGGATGAGGACGGAGTACGTGGGACGAGTTCAATAAGGCAAGGCTGCCGCTTAGCCTCACCCTGAGGAGACCGCGAAGGCGGTCGTCTAGAAGGGCGAGACGCTTGCTCAGACCTCGCCCCGCTCACGCCTTCAACTCTAACCGTGCTTCATCTCCACCGGCGGGGTGCCGTGGGTGTGGAAGGACTCGATCGTCTTTAATCCCCAGGCCTGGCCTTTCTTGCGCTCCTCCTCGGTCCACACGATCGGCTTCCAATCGGGCGCGAGGATGAGACGCGCGCCGGCATTGGCGACCTCGACGCGGTTGCCGCCGGGCTCGTAGACGTAGAGGAAGAAGGTCTGCTGGATCGCGTGCTTGTGCGGACCGGTCTCGATGTGCACGCCGTTCTCGAGGAAAATGTCGGCCGCGCGAAGAATCTCCTCGCGGCTGTCGAGCGCGTAGGTGACGTGATGGAAACGGCCCGGCACGCCGGAATGGTCGAGCGAATAGGCGAAATCGTAGCTCTTGTTCGACATCGTCAGCCACATCGCCGCTTCCCGGCCGTCGTTGAGCACGATCTGCTCCGTGAGGCGGCAGCCGAGGTAATTCTCGAAGAATTCGCGATTGGCCTTGATGTCGACGGCGAGGCAGTTGAGGTGGTCGAGCCGGCGCACGTTGACGCCGCGCGCGGGAAAGCGCTGCGCCTGGTTCTTCAGCGCGGGCTTCAGCTCCGGCGGTGCCTGGTACCACTCGGTCTCGTAATAGAGCTCGACGATGTGGCCGTCGGGATCGCGGCAACGGAAGGTCGGGCCCTGCCCCATGTCGCCATCGATCCAGCCGATGTCGAAGCCGGATCCCTTCAGCGCGGCGACGCGGCGCTCCAGCGCCTGCTGGCTGCGCGCGCGCAGCGCCATGTGCTCCATGCCCGAGGTTTTCGACGCCGTCAGCTTCAGCGAGTAGCGTTCGTAATCGTCCCAGCCGCGCAAATAAACCGACTCGCCCTTTTGGCCGCTGACGGTCATGCCCATGACGTCGACGAAGAATTTCAGGCTCTCATCGGGCTTGGGCGTCAGCAGCTCCATATGGCCGAGATGAGCAAGATCGAGGATCGGTTCGGGCTGCATGTCTTCCTCCAGCAAGGCTGGCGATCCGCCGGATCGCGCGTTCGGGTGCAGGATCGCAACAGGCTGACCCACCCGAAGGCGGCACCGAGGCCGCCGGTTCATTTGTACTAATGTACAAATGATTAGGTCCCGTCAACAAATCAAACGCCAGTCTGGACTCGGATGACGTTCGCTGCGGGAGGGCCATCATTCCCGAAAACGGGAAGCGGAGTGACCGGATGGTAAAATATTCCTTAACCCCTCTTTTGCGCCAGGCCCTTGAACTGCAGCATTTTCCCGACGTTTCCGCCCATAAGTCCGCGTTCGGAAACAAACCCCACGGCCGAATTGTCACAGATTTAACGAAGCGGCCGCGCTTGGCGCTTAACCGTTTGTCCAGCGACGGCCGGGCATAGTCCGGGACAAATCTCTCGCTCTTGCCAGGTTCATTGATCGTGACATCCTTTGGACGCGTGATTTCGGTTCGCGGCTCGCTCGCCCGGGTCGGGCTGCTGGCGGAAAGCCAGATGCCGATCTCGGAAGTTCGGGCAACCGTCGGCCGCTTCGTCAGCATTCGCAGTGCCAGCTCGGTCATCGTCGCGATGATCACCGAGGTGTCCTGCGAGAATTTGTCGAGCAGCGACAATTATATCGCGGTCGCCTCGGTCGACCTGCTCGGCGAAATCCTCAACGCCAGCGACAAGCCGAAATTCCAGCGCGGCGTCACCAATTATCCGACCATCGGCGATGCCGTCGACCTGATCACCAGCCAGGAGCTGCGCACGATCTACGCGCCGACCGGCTCGGACCAGATCAATGTCGGCTTCCTTCAGCAGGACCGCTCGGTCGTCGCCTATGTCGACGTCGAGGAAATGCTGTCTAAGCATTTTGCGGTGCTGGGATCGACCGGCGTCGGCAAATCCACCGGCGTGTCGCTGCTGCTCAACGAGATCCTGAAGGCGCGCCCGAACCTGCGTATCTTCCTGCTCGACGTGCACAACGAATATGGCCGCTGCTTCGGCGACCGCGCGCTGGTGCTCAACCCGCGAAACCTGAAGCTGCCGTTCTGGCTGTTCAACTTCGAGGAAATCGTCGACGTGCTGTTCGGTGGCCGCGCAGGCGTGCCCGAGGAGCTCGACATCCTCGCCGAGGTGATCCCGCTCGCCAAGGGCGTCTACACCCAGTACCAGAACGCCGACCGAATCGGCCTCAAGCGCATCGATCCCAAGCAGATCGGCTACACCGTCGACACGCCGGTGCCCTATCGCCTGGTCGACCTGATGTCGCTGATCGACGAGCGCATGGGCAAGCTCGAGAACCGCTCCTCGCGCATCATCTATCACAAGCTGATCTCGCGCATCGAGGCGGTGCGCAACGACCCGCGCTACGCCTTCATGTTCGACAACGCCAATGTCGGCGGCGACACCATGGCCGAGGTCATCAGCCATCTGTTCCGCCTGCCCGCCAACGGCAAGCCGATGACGGTGATGCAGCTCGCCGGCTTCCCGGCCGAAGTCATCGATTCCGTCGTCTCGGTGCTCTGCCGCATGGCCTTCGATTTCGGCCTGTGGAGCGACGGCGTCTCGCCGCTGCTGTTCGTGTGCGAGGAAGCGCATCGTTACGCCTCCGCCGACCGCAACATCGGTTTCGGGCCGACCCGCAAGGCGGTGTCGCGCATCGCCAAGGAAGGCCGCAAATACGGCGTTTATCTCGGCCTCATCACCCAGCGCCCGGCCGAGCTCGACGCCACCATCATCTCCCAGTGCAACACGCTGTTCACGATGCGTCTTGCCAACGACCGCGACCAGGCGCTGCTGCGCGCCGCGGTATCGGACGCCGCCGCCAAC
Organism: Bradyrhizobium sp. WBOS07; assembly: GCF_024585165.1. Taxonomy (NCBI): domain Bacteria; kingdom Pseudomonadati; phylum Pseudomonadota; class Alphaproteobacteria; order Hyphomicrobiales; family Nitrobacteraceae; genus Bradyrhizobium; species Bradyrhizobium sp. WBOS07. The sequence continues at coordinate 6,520,202 of NZ_CP029008.1, read as the reverse complement.
CTGCTGTCCTTCGTGCCCTCGCTCGGCACGCGTGAAGTGCTGGCCTTCGGCGAGGGCGTCGCGCTGCCGACGCGCTTGCGCTTCAAGGAGGTGCCGCCGCACCAATTGCCGCGCGGCGAAGCCACCATCTCGAGCGTGCCGTCGGTCACCTCCGGTCACGACATGCATTTCGTCAGCGCCGTGCTCGAGCGCTGGCGCGGCGCCACATCGCAGCGCGACGTGCCGAACGATCCGGTGTTCTCGGCCCCGCCCGCCAAGACCCTATCCAACGTCGAGGCCCCGATGCTGCAACCCTCGATGGGGCTCGATCCGGACCGCTTCTCGCTGCTGAAGAAGCCGCTGCGGTAAGGGGCGGACAGCCGCCTCCGCAAATTCCGGTGTCATGCCCCGGCTTGACCGGGGCATCCAGTGCGCCGCAGCTTCTCTGCTCAAGCACTAACGCATCTGGAATACCGGATCGCCCGATTGAATCGGGCCGATGACATCAGTGCGTTGCACCGTCGCCCGTCGCACCTCGTTGAGCCTCTCGCCCGCATAGACTATGTTTTGCCGGCGCAAAGCCGGCGGGAGATAACGGATAAGACATGACCGAGCTGGACTGGCCCGAAATCCTGCTGCGTCTCGGAAGCGCGACGCTCGCCGGCAGCGCGATCGGCCTGAACCGCGACCTGCACGGCAAGCCGATCGGGCTGAAGACGCTCGGAATCGTCGGGCTCTCCACCGCAACCGTCGTGCTGCTTACGGTCCAATTTGCCGAGCCCGGCAAGATCACCGATGCGGCGAGCCGTGTGATCCAGGGCATCTTGACCGGCATCGGCTTCCTCGGGGCCGGCGTCATCGTCCATGAAAGCGAACGTTTTCGCGTGCGCGGCCTGACCAGCGCCGCCTGCACCTTCCTGGCCGCCTGTCTCGGCATTGCCTGCGGCGCCGGGCAATGGAAGATCGTGCTGGCCGCGCTGGCCTTCGCCTTCGTTCTGCTGACGATCGGCCGCCGCCTGGAGCGCTGGCTGCATCGGATGCTCGGTGGCAGGGACGATCCTCATCGGGTGGAGGCTTCGACAAAGACGGCCCGCCGGGACGAAGGCTAGAATCGCAGCCGCCGTGCCCAGATCGGTTTCAACAATTCGAGCACCGTGAGCACCAGCAGGCCTGCACCGAGCGTGACCATCAGATCGTTCAGATGCAGGGGACCGAAACGAAACAGGCCGGACGCCGGCGGCCAGACCAAAGCAGTGGTCAGAATCGACGCGATCGACACGAAGATCCAGAGCAATGCCGGGTTCGGACGGAAGAAGGCGGACAGGAACGACGCGCTGAAGGACCGGTTGACCAGCACCAGCGCGACGATGCAGACGACCAGCGCGATGAAGGCGAGCGTGCGCGCCTCGTCGGCAGATATGCCGGAACGAAGCGCGACGATAAAGATCGCGGCGATCAGCGCAAATGCCAGACCCCCCTGAAGAACGCTCCAGCCGACCAATGCCCACGAGAACAGCACCGCATCGGCGCGCCTCGGCGGGCGCGCCATGACATCGCGCTCGTCCCGCTCGGCTTCGAACACCAGCGAGCAGACGGGATCGATGATCAGCTCCAGAAACGCGATGTGAACGGGGCCGAGAATCACCGGCAACCCGAACACCAGGGGAAGCAAAGCAAGCCCCGCGATCGGAACGTGGACAGCGAAAATGAAGGCCATCGCCTTGCGGAGATTGTCGTAAATCCGGCGCCCGAGGCGGACGGATGCGACGATCGAGCCGAAGTCGTCGTCGAGCAGGACGATCGAGGACGCCTCGCGGGCAACATCGGTGCCGCGGCCGCCCATCGCGACCCCGATATGGGCGGCCTTCAGGGACGGCGCGTCGTTGACGCCGTCGCCGGTCATCGCGACGATCTCGCCGTTGCGCTTCATCGCCTGAACGATCCGCAGCTTCTGCTCCGGCAGGACCCGGGCGAACACGTTCACGTTCCTGACGAGTGCCTCCAGCTCGCTCTCGTTCGCGAGCTTGATCTGCTCGCCGGTTACGACCTCCTTGACGTCCAGCCCGGCCTGCCCGGCGATCGCCATGGCGGTCGCAGGATAGTCGCCCGTGATCATGACGACGCGAATGCCGGCCGAACGACATTCCGCCACTGCCTCGGGGACGCCAGGACGCAGCGGATCGGCCAGCCCGACGAGACCGAGGAAGCGGAACGAAAAGCCTTGCTGCGAGGTCGGCAGACTCTCACCGCTATGGCTCGCAGCGGCCACGCCCAGCACGCGGAGGCCGTTCTTCGCCATCGCCGCGACCGAATCGCGCATCGCCTCCTGCTGCGCACCGTCCAGCTTGCAGAGGCGGGCAATCGCCTCGGGGGCACCTTTCGCCGAAGCGAAGACGTCCTGATGATGCGGCAACCGCCAAACCTGGGTCATCGCCAGCAGCTCGGGCCGCAGGCCGTAGGTACGTATCAAGGTCCGAGCGCCGCCGGCTTCCTCATCCTTCGGCAGCTGCGCCTGCACGAACGTGTGCAGGGCCTTCTCCATCGGGTCGAACGGTTCCGGCGAGCTCGCCAGCACGCTGCAACGCGCCAGCTCGAAGAACTCTGCTCCCACGGGAGCGGGCTGCGATGAGGCAAGGCGCATGCTCGTCCCGTCGCGCAGCCTCAGCTCCGCAACCGACATCCGGTTCTGCGTCAGCGTGCCGGTCTTGTCGGTGCACAGCACCGTGGCAGAGCCAAGCACCTCGATCGCGGCGGAGCGCCGCGTCAGCACGCGCGCCTTCGAGATGCGCCAGGCGCCCATCGCCATGAACACCGTGAGGACGACGGCAAACTCCTCGGGAAGCATGGACATGCCGATGGCGATGCCCCCGAGCAGCGCCTGCAGCCAATCCCCGCGCAACGTTCCGTAAAGCAGGACAGCGGCCAGGCTGATCGCCGCGCCGCCGAGAAAGCAAAGCCGCACTAGCCGTGCCGTCTGTTGTTGCAACCGCGGCGGCTCTGCCTGCAAGCCATGCAGCGACAGTCCGATCTTCCCGATCTCGCTGCGAGGGCCGGTGGCCCCGACCTCGGCCAGGCCCTCGCCTCGCACCACCAACGACCCCGAATACACGAAAGGCTGATCGTCGCCGCCCGGGCGATGCTCGGCCGAAGCGGTTTCGCGCGCCGGCGTCTTGACGGCCTGCTTGCGAACAGGGACCGACTCGCCGGTCAGCAGCGACTCGTCGACCGCCAGATCATGCGCGCTGACGAGCATCGCGTCCGCCGGCACCCGGTCGCCTTCGGCCAGGACCAGAAGATCGCCGCGGACGACGTCGCGTCCCGCGATCCGCCGCCGCTCCCCATCCCTGACCACGAGGGCGCGTGGACTGGTCAGCTCCCGCAGGGCTTCCAGCACGCGCTCGGTGCGGGTTTCCTGCACGATCGTGATCACGACGGAGATGGCGCCGAACGCCAGCAGAAGCAGCGCCTCGCGGAGGTCACCGAGCAGGAGGTAGACCAGCCCGCCCCCCAGAAGCAGCGCGAGCATCGGTTCGCGCAGCACCTCCAGCACGATGCGCAGCGGCGTGCGTCGCTCGGCCCGAGGCAGTTCGTTGAAACCGTCCTGTTGCAGCCGCAGCCGAGCCTCGGTTTCGCTCAGTCCGCCGGAAACGCCGCGTTCTGCCTTGCTCACGTCTTCCGCCGCAGGCCCCAGAGACTTCCAGCCCCCACAATGGCCGTCACAAGCAGGACGGCGACGAAGGTCTGAATGATGGTGAAGTTCAGGGCATCACGCGCGACGAACAACGCGGTGATGGCGCCGGCAATGACGAAGAGGATGCGGAAGATGACGCTCATGGTTCGTGTCTCCAGTTAGCATGACCTGGAGCCCACCTCACCCCCGACGTCAGGGCAGAACGCTGCTTCGGCAATCATGCAGGCGGACAGTACCGGGCTGCCACCATACGCGTTTGCGGAATGTCAAACCGTTGCCCGGGACGCGATGGCGCCGATCCCGAGAACTCCGCGGCGCGACGTCTATAGCGGTCGCGACGTCCGTTGTTGCAACGCACCCCTTGCGTCCTGCCGCCGCCATGACGGCCGGTTTCACGATCGCTCCGCACGGTCCATGCGCAAATAGAGCGGGCCTACGATTGCACGCGGACATTGCGAAGATTTTCTGCAACACGTTCATCACGTGTGCTATCAAAAAGCGTGCTTCGGAGTGATCCCCGCCCTATGACGACCCAGCGGCCCATAAGCTCTGACGACGAGCACCGGGTGCTCCAGTTCAGGCCGCGCACCTCGCCTCCCCCTGCGGTCCACCGCGGTAGCGGTACCGTGAAGCCGTTGCGCGGCGCGCCCGAACCGCTCGACCTGTCGCGCTACGAGCAGCCTCGTGCCGAGCCGGGCGATTTCCGTCATCGTATGCTCGCCAACATCGCGGCGCTGGCCTTCACCATCGCGTTGACCGCCATTGGAATCTGGCTCGCGGTCAGCATCGCCGACCTGCGCCGGACCCAGGATTGCGTGCTGATGGGCCGTCGCGACTGCGTCAAGATCACGACGCCGCATATCTAGGCCCGATCCGCCGGCGGGAGCGGGCCCGGCGGGCGTCCCCAGCCTCGTCTCCTCGCCTGCCCGGCTCCATTGAACTCAGGGCGGCGCTCCGATATACGGGCTTTCGACCCGGCCAGAGCGGGGGTTGAGGGCGTCATCAGGGGCGCGATGCCCACCCACCGTGCCACTCTGGACAATCTGACAAATACCCGCAATATATCAAAGGCTTAGTGATGTCCTCCACATTCGATCAGGTCGCCACGATCATCGCTGAAACCTGCGACATCCCACGCGACACGATCACGCCGGATAGCCATGCCATCGATGACCTCGGCATCGACAGCCTCGATTTCCTGGACATCGCGTTCGCGATCGACAAGCAGTTCGGTATCAAGCTGCCGCTGGAAAAGTGGACCCAGGAGGTCAACGACGGCAAGGCGACCACCGAGCAGTATTTCGTGCTGAAGAACCTGTGCGCCCGCATCGACGAACTGGTTGCGGCCAAGGGCGCGAGCGCGTAAGCGCGCGGCCATGCAACTCGAATACTTCCACATGATCGATCGCATCGTCGACCTCAAGGTCGACGAGAAGACGATCGTCGTCGAAGCCCAGGTCCCCAAGGAGAGCACCATCTTCGAGGGGCACTTTCCGGGTTACCCCTTGATGCCCGGCGTGCTCCTGATCGAATCGATGGCGCAGGCCTCCGGCTGGCTCCAGCTCGGCGTGTTCAAGTTCGAGCGCATGCCGATTCTTGCCGCCGTGAAGGAGGCCAAGGTGCGCGGCTCGGTCTTCCCCGGGGATCTCATGAGCATCGAGGCGAGCCTCACCTATGAAGGCTCCGGCTATGCCATGACCGAAGCCAAGATCAGGGTCGGCGGCAAGCTGCGCGCGAATTCGGCGCTGACCTTCACGCTGATCCCCTTCCCCAATGCGGATATGCGCGGATACATGGCGAAAGTCGCCGAGCGTGTCGGCTTTCCGCAACAGGCCGTATCGCCATGATTGACACTGCTTCGAAGCCCAGCCAGACCGAGGTCTGGATCACCGGCATTGGCCTTGCCACCTCGCTCGGCGAAGGCCTGGACGCCAATTGGGCCGCGCTTTCCGAGAAGCGCATCAACGTCGACGAGAAGGGCTTTGCGCCCTACATCGTGCATCCCCTGATGCCTGTCAGCTTCGACAGCCAGATCCCGAAGAAGGGCGACCAGCGCCAGATGGAAGCCTGGCAGCGCATTGGCACCTATGCCGCCGGCCTTGCGCTCGATTCCGCCGGGATCAAGGGCAACAAGGACATCCTGTCGAAGATCGACATGGTGGTGGCCGCCGGCGGCGGCGAGCGCGACCTCAACGTCGACACCGGCGTGCTGACGGCCGAGGCCAAGGGGGCGAACGCGCCCGGCTTCCTCAACGAACGGCTGATGAGCGATCTGCGGCCGACCTTGTTCCTGGCGCAGCTCTCCAATCTGCTCGCCGGCAACATCGCCATCGTGCACGGTCTTGGCGGCACCTCGCGCACCTTCATGGGCGAAGAGGTTGCGGGGGCCGATGCCGCCCGCATTGCGCTGGCGCGCATCGCCTCGGGCGAGAGCGACATTGCCCTGGTCGGCGGCTCGCATAACGGCGAGCGCAAGGACCTGATGGTCCTCTACGAATTCGGCGACTTCAATTTGAAAGACAAGTTTGCACCGGTGTGGGCGCGCAAGGACCACGCCGGCTTCGCGCTCGGCTCGGCCGGCGCGTTCCTGGTGCTGGAATCGAAAGCCCACGCGCAAGCGCGCGGCGCAAAGCCGTTCGCAAGACTGTCGAGCGTCGTCGCCGACCTCGCCCGGCGCAAGCAGCCCGGCGACATGGCCGCGACGCTGGAGCAGCTTTGGGCCAAGCTGCCCAAGCGCGAGGGCAAGGGCGCGATCATCACGGGCGCGACCGGTGCGGAGCCGGCGACGAGCGAAGAGCGCGGCTTCCTGAAGGCTCACGCCGAATTCCCGGTGCGTTCGACCGGCACGATGTTCGGCCACACCATGGAGACGCAATTCCCGCTCGGCATCGCACTCGCCGCGCTGTCGATCTCGCGTGGTGCGCTGTTCCCGCCGAACGATTCCACCGGCACCGAGATTGAAATGCAGGGAGCGCCCACCCAGATTGTGGTGGTGGGAGCCGGACACTGGCGCGGCGAAGGCATGGCGCTGGTCGAGGCAGTAGACTAGCTCACCCGGGGGATCGACATGACTGCACCACGCGACAAACTCGGGCGCCCCGTCGTCGTCGTCACCGGCATGGGGATCATGACCTCGCTCGGTGCCGGCAAGGCCGACAATTGGGCGAAGCTCGTCGCCGGCGAATCCGGCATCCGCACCATCACCCGCTTTCCGGTCGACGGTCTGAAGACCACGATGGCCGGCACTGTCGATTTCGTCAGCGTCGAGCCGTTCTCGTCCACCGGCCTGTCCGAACGCATGGCTGAGCTCGTCACGCAGGAGGCCCTCGATCAGGCCGGCATTGGCGCCAAGGCCGATTTCCCGGGTCCCCTCTTCCTCGCGGTCGCGCCGGTCGAGGTGGAATGGCCGCAGCGCCGCGAGCTCGGTCGCGCCGTCGGCAAGCCCGACTTCAACTATGACGATCTGCTGCGCATCTCCGGCGGCGGCAAGTACGCCGCTTATCATCACCGTTTCATGTTCGGCTCGGTCGCAGCGCACCTCGCCGAGACCTTCGGCACCAAGGGCTCGCCGATCTCGCTGTCGACGGCCTGTGCCTCCGGCGCGACCTCGATCCAGCTCGGCGTCGAGGCGATCCGCCGCGGCGAGACCGACGCTGCGCTGTGCGTCGCGACCGACGGCACGGTCAATCCGGAGGCGATGGTCCGGTTCTCGCTGCTCTCGGCCCTGTCGACCCAGAACGATCCGCCGCAGGCAGCCTCCCGCCCCTTCTCCAAGAACCGCGACGGCTTCGTGATGGCAGAAGGCGCCGGCGCGCTGGTGCTCGAAAGCTACGAAGCCGCCACCGCGCGTGGCGCAAAGATCCTCGGCGTGATCGCCGGCTGCGGGGAGCTTACCGATTCCTTCCATCGCACCCGCTCCTCGCCCGACGGCAAGCCGATCATCGGCTGCATGAACAAGACGCTGGCCGACGCCGGCATGACGCCGGACCAGATCGACCACATCAACGCGCACGGCACCGCAACGCCCGAGAACGACAAGATGGAGTACAACACGACATCGGCCGTGTTCGGCGAGCTCCTGCAGAAGATTCCGGTCACCTCCAACAAGTCGATGGTTGGCCACACCATCTCGGCCGCCGGTGCGGTCGAGGCGATCTTCTCGCTGCTCACGCTCGAGCATCAGCGCATTCCGCCGACGATCAACTACGACACACCGGATCCCACCATCCTGTTCGACGTCGTCGGTAACAGGGCGCGCGATGCCCGCGTCACCGCCGTGATGTCGAACTCGTTCGGCTTCGGCGGCCAGAACGCCTCGCTGATCCTGACCCGCGAACCGGCCTGACCGGACGCATGGCGCGACTGACTGCGAGCACGAAGGCCCGCGCGCGAGAGGCTGCCAAATCGATCGGCGGCAGCCTGATCGGCGCCGCCACGGTCGGCATGCTGCGCACCACGCGCTATTTCGACCCGGTCAAGACTTCAGACTTCTTCGCACGCGTCGTGAAGACGATCGGCCCGCGCCTGCGCGAGCACCGCATCGGCCGTGCCAATCTCGCTGCGGCCTTTCCCGAGAAGTCGCCGGAGGAGATCGAGCGGATCCTGATGGGCGTGTGGGACAATCTCGGCCGCGTCGGCGCCGAGTTCGCCCATATGGACCGTGTTTGGGATTACGACCGTGCCCATCCGGAGAAGAGCCGGATCGAACTGACCCAGAGCAGCATCGAACGGTTCGACCGCATCCGCGACGACGGCAAGCCGGCCCTGATCTTCGCCGCACACCTGGCCAATTGGGAATTGCCGGCGCTCGCGGCAGTCGCGCACGGGCTGGACGCTGCGATCCTCTACCGCCGCCCCAACATCGCCTCCGCCGACCGCATCATCCAGGAGATGCGCCAGGTCAACATGGGCACGCTGATCCCCGCCGGCCGCGACGCGCCGCTGCGGCTCGCGCAGGCGCTGAAGGACGGCAAGCACGTCGCCATGCTGATCGACCAATACCTAACCGGCGGCGTCGAGGTCACCTTCTTCGGCCGCAAGACCCGCGCCAATCCGATGCTGGCGCGCCTCTTGCGCCAGGTCGAATGCCCGATCCACGGCGTGCGCATCATCCGCCTGCCCGGTGGCCGCTTCCGCGGCGAGATCAGCGAAGAGATCCCGCCGGTGCGCGACGCCGAGGGCAAGATCGACATCCAGGGCACGACCCAGGCGATCACGAGCGTGGTGGAAAGCTGGGTGCGCGAACATCCCGAGCAATGGCTGTGGCTGCATCGCAGGTGGCGGTAGCTCGTCGTCATTGCGAGGAGCGAAGCGACGAAGCAATCCAAAGTGCCGCCACGGAGAGATTCTGGATTGCTTCGCTTCGCTCGCAATGACGAAGTGGGCGCCCTACCGCCCCGTCTTCACCCTGGTCCAGAGCCGGTTGATGATCCGCTGCGTCGCCGGCTCCCGCGCCGTGATGACGAACAGCTTTGAAAGCGTTGCCTCGTCCGGATAGATGTTCTTGTCGTTCAGGATCTTCGGATCGACCAGCTTCTGGCTGGCGAGGTTGCCGCTGGCGTAGGACAGGAAGTCCGAGTTCTTGGCGGCGACGTCTGGGCGGTACAGATAGTTGATCAGCTCGTGGGCTTCGTTGACGTTCTTGGCGTCGGCGGGGATGGCCAGATTGTCGAAGAACATCTGCGCGCCCTCCTTCGGAATGGCGTAGCCGATCTCGATGCCGCTGCTGCCGTCTTTCTTGGCTTCGGCGGCGCGGGCGCGGGCCTGCATGATGTCGCCGGACCAGCCGACCACGAAACAGATCTCGCCGGTGGCGAGCGCGCTCAAATATTCGGATGAGTGGAACTTGCGGACGGACGGACGGACCTTGGCGACGGCATCGGCGGCTTTCTCCAGGTCGGCCTGCTTGGTCGAGTTGGGATCGAGCCCGAGCCAGCTCAGCGCCGCCGGAAAGATGTCGTCGGCGGAATCGAGCATGTGCACGCCGCAATCTTTGAACCTTGCCAGGTTCTCCGGCTTGAAGACGATGTCCCAGCTGTCGATCTTGGCATCGGCCCCGAGGATCTGCTTCACCTTGGCAACGTTGTAGCCGATGCCGGTCGTGCCCCACATGTAGTTTGCGGCATAGACGTTGCCGGGATCGTAGGTCGCCAGATGCTTGGTCACCATCGGCCAGGCATTCGCAAGGTTCGGCAGCTTCGCCTTGTCGAGCTTCTGGAAGATGTTGGCCTTGATCTGGCGCTGCAGGAAATAGGCCGTGGGCACCACGACGTCGTAGCCGGACTTGCCGGCCATCAGGCGCGTCTCCAGCGTCTCGTTGGCATCGAAGGTGTCGTAGACGACCTTGATCCCGGTCTCCTTGGTGAAGGCCTCCAGGACATCAGGCGCCATGTAATTGGACCAGTTGTAGAAATTGACGACCCGCTCGGCGGCACAAGCCGGGGCGGCAAGCAACGTCAGCGCTGCGGCGATCGCAAGACCAGCTCCCGAGCGGCTGCCCCTCGTCATCGCTACCTCTTGCGCCCGCGCACCGCGTCAGACAGCCGTTCCAGGGCGGTGTCCAGCGTCTGGTCCTTCTTGGCGAAGCAGAAGCGCACCACGGAGGTTACCGGGTCCTGCTCGTAGAACGCCGATACCGGGATCGCCGCGACCTTGTAGTCCTTCACGATGCGCCAGCAGAACTCGGTGTCGCTCTCGTTGAGCCCGAGCGGCGACAGGTCCACGGTGAGGAAATAGGTGCCCTGCGACTTCAGTACGGGGAAGCCGAGGCTCTCCAACCCCCTGGTCAGGCGGTCCCTGCTCCGCGTCAGATCCTTGCGCATCGACAGGAAGTAGTCATCGGACTTGCCGAGACCGTAGGCCACGGCGGCCTGCAGGTTCGGCGCGGTGGTGAAGGTCAGGAACTGGTGCACCTTGGCGGCGACGCGCAACAGCGGCGGCGCGGCGCAGACGAAGCCGATCTTCCAGCCGGTCAGCGAGAAGATCTTGCCGGCCGAGCCGACCTTGATGGTGCGCTCGCGCATGCCCGGGATTGTGATCAGCGGGATGTGCTTGTGCTCGTCGAAGGTGACGTGCTCCCAGACCTCGTCGCAGATCGCGATGACGTCGAACTCCTGGCAGTAGCGCGCCAGCAGCTCGAGGTCCTCGCGCGGATAGACCACCGCGGACGGATTCAAAGGGTTGTTGAACAGCACCGCCTTGGTCTTTGAATTGAAGACGCTTTTCAGCATGTCCTCATTCAGCCGCCAATGCGGCGGCTCGAGCCGGACGAGGCGCGGAATGCCGCCAGCCTGCCGGATGATCGGCAGATAGGAATCATAGACCGGCTGGAAGCACACCACCTCGTCGCCGGGCTGGACCACCGCGAGGATGGCCGAGGTCAGCGCCTCGGTGCCGCCGGAGGTGACCATCACCTCGCTCATCGGATCGAGCTTGAGGCCGTGCCAATGGCCGTAATGGGTCGCAATCGCCTGGCGCAGCTCCGGCAGGCCCATCATCGACGGGTACTGGTTGTAGCCATTCAGCGAGGCCTCGGCCGCGGCGCGGCGGATGTCCTCCGGGCCGGGATCGTCAGGAAAGCCCTGGCCGAGATTGATCGCGTCGTTGTCGCGGGCGGCCTGCGACATCGCCTCGAAGATGGTGACGGGAAGGTCGGCGAAGACCTTGTTCAGCGAGGAGCTCTTGGACATCGGGTGAGGTCAACCGCCGGCCTTGCTGGGAAGACCAGCCGCCTTCCAGCCCAGCATGCCGCCGGCCAGATGCTTGTCGTAAGGCAGGCCCGCCGCCTGCGCCGCGAGCGAGGCCGTCACCGAGCGTTTGCCCGAGCGGCAGGCGAACACGACCTGCTTGCCCTGGGGATCGGGAATCGCCTTGGGATCGAAGGTCGAGAGCGGGACGACGACGCCGTAAGGATAGGCCTCGACCTGGACCTCGTTCGGCTCGCGAACGTCGACCAGCAGATAGCGTCCTTCCGCGACACCTTTGGAGACCTCGTCCGGGGTCAGATCCTGTACCTGGTTTGCCACATCATCCTCCAACGTCGCGAGCCGCAGGCCGGAGCGTCCGGCCGGCGGCAACCTCGCCTCTCAGGAGACGAAAATCAAGCGCTACAAAGGCTTGAGCCGCGCGGCGCAAGTTAAAGCTAAATCGCAGCGACTTGAAGTGCGGCTTTCGGGAGGCCACGCCAGAGACACCGCCCTCCCTCTCACCACGCCCTCGATGTCATTCCTCGCGAAAGCGGGGAATCCAGTACGCCGCGGCTCCTCGGTTCTAGCCGCGCCGTCTCTGGAATACTGGGTCGCCCGGTCAAGCCGGGCGACGACAGCGGAGCTAGATCGCCACCTGGGTGCCGACTTCGACCACGCGGCCGCTCGGGATCTGGAAATAGTCCGTGGCGTCGTTGGCGGAGCGGCTGAGCGAGATGAACAGCCGGTCCTGCCAGCGCGGCATGCCCGAATGAGCTGCGGGCTTCAGCGCCCTTCGCGACAGGAAGAACGAGGTCGACATGATGTCGAACTGCCAGCCGAGCTTGCGGGCGATCGCCAGCGCCTTCGGCACGTTGGGCGATTCCATGAAGCCGAACCTGAGCGTCACCTTGGAGAAGGTCGGTGAGATCTGCTCCAGCTTGACCCGCTCGGACGGATCGATGCGGGGGGTCTGCGCCGTCTCGATGGTGAGAATGACGTTCTTCTCGTGCAGCACCTTGTAGTGCTTCAGGCTGTGCATCAGCGCCGTCGGCGCGCTCAGGGGATCCGAGGTCAGGAACACGGCGGTGCCGGGCACGCGCTGCGGCGGCCGCTTCTCCAGCATGGCGACGAGCTCGGCGAGCGGGAACTCGAGCTTGCGCGACTTCTCGAACAGGAGCCGGCTCCCGCGCCGCCAAGTGTACATCACGACGATCATGAGCGCGCCGAGCGCCAGCGGCACCCAGCCGCCCTCGAGCACCTTGAGCAGGTTCGCGCTCAGGAAGGTCAGATCGAGAAGCAGGAACGGGGCGATCAGCGCCGCGGCCGCCAGCGGCTTCCAGCGCCAGCCCTTCCAGACCACGACGAAGCCCATCATCGCCGTGACCACCATGGTCCCGGTGACGGAGATGCCGTAGGCCGAAGCCAGTGCGCTCGAGGAGCGGAACAGCAGCACCAGCAGCACCACCGCGACCAGCAGCAGCTGGTTGATGCGCGGGATGAAGATCTGGCCGGAATGGGCTTCAGACGTATGGCGAATTTCGAAGCGCGGCAGCAGGCCGAGCTGGATCGCCTGGCGCGTCAGCGAATAGGCGCCGGTGATGACCGCTTGGCTGGCGATGACGGTCGCCATGGTGGCGAGCACGACCATGCAGCCGCGGAAGAAGCCTTGCGGAAACAGCTGGAAGAACGGGCTCACGATCGCGCCGGGGTCGCTGAGCACGAGCGCGCCCTGCCCCAGATAGTTCAGCGCCAGCGAGGGCAGCACGATCGACAGCCAGGCAATCTGGATAGGCCGTTTGCCGAAATGGCCGAGATCGGCATAGAGCGCCTCCGCGCCGGTAACTGCCAGGAACACCGCGCCCAGAGTCACGAAGCCGATGATGCCGTGGTGGAGCATGAAGGACACGGCGTAGAGCGGGTTCAGAGCCAGCAGAACCTGCGGCTGCTGGATGATCGGATGGATTGCCGCCGCCGCGATGACGGCGAACCAGACGCACATGATCGGGCCGAAGAAGGCGGCGACGCGGGCGGTGCCGCGCGACTGCACGGCAAACAGGCAGACCAGGATCACCACCGTCAGCGGCACGATATAGGGCTCGAACCTGAGCGTGACGTCCTTCATGCCCTCGATTGCCGACAGCACCGAGAGCGCCGGCGTGATCACCGCGTCGCCGTAGAACAGCGCGCCGGAGATGATGCCGAGCAGCACGATGGTCGCCCCGCGGGTGCCGACCGCGCGCTGGGCCAGCGCCATCAACGCCAGCGTGCCGCCCTCACCGTTGTTATCGGCCCGGAGCAGGATCACGACGTATTTGAGCGTCACCACGACGATCAGCGCCCACAGGATCAGGGAGAGCACGCCAAGCACCGCAGCCGGCGTCGGCAGCCCCTCTGCGCCCGAGGCGGCCATCACCGCCTCGCGGAAGGCGTAGAGCGGACTGGTGCCGATATCGCCATAGACCACCCCGATGCTGCCGAGCGTCAGCGCCCCGAAACCGGCGGTTGTATGGGCATCGCCATGCCCATTGGCCGCCACCGTTTCCGGGGCGGAAATCGCTACATCACTTGTCATGGGAGAGCCTACGGCCTCAAAAATGCTTCACTGCACAACGGCGGAGCGCGCGGCTTATAGTCCTGCGCTACCGGCATGGCCTAGCCCGATTGCGGGCCTTAGCTATGCAAATCCGCATAGCTTCTCCATTTCGGTCTAGATGGTGACCTGGGTTCCGACCTCAACCACGCGTCCGGTGGGGATCTGGAAATAGTCGGTGGCATCGTTGGCGGACCGGCTGAGCGCGATGAACAGATGATCCTGCCACAGCGGCATGCCCGACTGCGCGGATGCCTTCAGCGATCGTCGAGAGACGAAGAACGACGTCGACATGATGTCGAACTGCCAGCCCTGCTTGCGCGCGATCGCGAGCGCCTTGGGCACGTTCGGCTGCTCCATGAAGCCGAAGCGCAGACGAACCTTGGAGAATTTGTCGCTGATCTTCTCCATGCGGAATCGCTCCGCCAGGTCGACCCGCGGCGTGTGCGCGGTCTCGATGGTCAGAATCACGTTGTGCTCGTGCAGCACCTTGTTGTGCTTGAGATTGTGCAGCAGCGCGGTCGGCACGAACGCGGGATCGCTGGTCAGGAACACCGCGGTGCCCTTGACGATGTGCGGGGGCCGCTTCTCGAGGCTGCGGATCAAATCGTCGAGCGGCACCTCGATCCGTCGCGTCTTCTGGATCAAAATTCCGGAGCCCTTGCGCCAGGTCCAGATCGTCCCCGCCATGACGATGCCGAACAGCAGCGGCACCCAGGCGCCTTCCAGCAACTTGAGCAGGTTGGCGCTGAAGAAGCTCAAATCGACGATGACGAAAGGGACGATCACGGCCGCGGCCGTCGCCGCGCGCCAGTTCCACAACTTCCAAATCACGACGAAGCCCATGATGCCATCGGCGACCATGGTGGTGGAGACGGCAATACCGTAGGCCGAAGCCAGATTGCTGGGAGTGTGGAACAGCAACACCAGCAGCATCACGCCGATCAGCAGCAGGCGGTTGACGCGCGGCAGATAGATCTGGCCGGCATGGGATTCGGAGGTGTAACGCACCTCGAAACGCGGCAGGAGCCCGAGTTGCACGGCCTGGTGGACCAGCGAATAGGCGCCGGTGATCACCGCCTGGCTTGCGATCACGGTTGCGGCTGTCGCGAGTCCGACCAGCGGCAGCACCAGGCTCTCGGGCACCATACGATAGAAGGAGTGCTCGATCGCGCTGGGATCGGACAGCACCAGCGCACCCTGCCCGAAATAGTTGATCAGAAGCGCGGGCAGCACGAAGAACATCCAGGCCGACTGGATCGGCTTGCGGCCGAAATGGCCGAGATCGGCATAAAGCGCCTCGCCGCCCGTCACCGCCAGGAACACCGCGCCGAGCGTCACGAGGCCGATCACGCCGTGCGACAGCACGAACTGCACCGCGTAATAGGGATTGATTGCCGCGAGCACGGTGGGGTCGTCGGCGATGTGCACGGCCCCCATCACCGCGATCACGGCGAACCAGACCACCATCACAGGCCCGAAGGCCGATGCGACCAAGGCGGTCCCCTTGCTCTGGACCGCGAACAGCAGCACCAGGATGAGGACGGTGAGCGGCACGACATAGTGCTCGAGCGCGGGGGTTGCGAGCTTGAGACCCTGCACCGCCGAGAGCACCGAGATCGCCGGCGTGATCATGGAATCGCCGATGAACATGGAGGCGCCCACCACACCGAGCGCCATCAAGACCCAGCTTCGTCGCCCGAGCGCGCGTTGACCGAGCGCCATCAGCGAGAGCGTGCCGCCCTCCCCGTTATTGTCGGCACGCAGCAACAGCAGGACGTATTTGGCGGTGACGACGATCAAGAGGGCCCACAGGATCAGCGAGAGCACACCGAGCACGATGACCCGTGAGACCGGCTCGCCATGGGCCGCGCCCTTGACCGCCTCGTGAAATGCGTAGAGCGGCGAGGTGCCGATATCGCCGAAGACGACGCCGATGCTCCCGAGCGTAAGGGCCCAAAAACCTGATCTGACCGGCCCTTCCTGGGTTTCGGCCTGTGTGATGCTCGCCGTCATGAGGGTGGAGAACGCTTCTTCCCTGGGAATTGATCCGGCGCCTTTTGACGCTTCCAGTGCGCCTGTCAATCGGCGCACCACCATAGCAGGCGCCGAGCCGGATGCTGTGACGCTGCAGCCACGCTCATCGCCAGCGCGACGTCATGCCTCAGGTAACATGGTAGCGCAAGAGAGTCATTCTCCGGGCACGATCGCGTCGGAAACCGACGCTCACCGTGCCCCGGTCATGGCTTCAGATTTGGCGGCAGCGGCGGATCCTCGCGCATCAGGGTGATGGTCACCCGCCGGTTGGCTGCGAGCGAAGGATCGTCCGGAAACAGTGGCTGGGTGTCCGCCTTGCCGGAGACGGCGAAGATGTGCGACGGCGGCAGGCCCTCGCGTTCGAGAATCTGACGCACGGCATTGGCGCGGTCGGCCGACAGATCGAAGGCGCCGTAATCGCTGCGGTTCGGCACGAAGCCGGCCGCGGTGTGACCGGCGATGGAGACGCGGAGCGGCGTGGCCTTGAGCGGAATGGCGAGCTTCTCGACCAGGCGGCGGGTCCGGTCATAGGGCACCTTGGAGCCGTCGGCGAACATCGAGCGGCCGTCCTGATCGACGATCTCCAGGTTGAGGCCCTGCTTGGTCTCCTCGAACATGATGTGCTTGGACATCTCGGTCAGCTCCGGCATGTCCTGCAACGCCTGGCGCAGCGAGGCTGCGGCGAGCGCGAAATTGCGGTCGACCTTGATCTTTGCGCCGGAGGTCTTCTCGCGGTCTTCCTGATCCGGCGTCGGCGTGTTGGACGCATCTTCCGGCTGGATGTGGTCGACGTTCTTCAGCCGCGGGCGCGTCGGCAGGCCATCCGATTCGACGATGCCGGAGTAGCGCGCTTCGCTCTGCACGCCGAACGCCTCGCGCATCGAGCCCGCGACGATCTTCAGCTTGTTGGCATCCTGCGTGGAGAACGCGACCAGCATCACGAAGAACGCCAACAGCAGCGCCATCAGGTCGGCGAAGGTCACGAACCAGCCGTGGCCGCCGCCGTGAGCATTGCCGCGCTTCTTCTTGGCCATCTCTCAAATTCCAGGCAGCGGCCTTAGGCCGGCACCGGCTCTCCCTCGGTGTTACGATGCTTCTCCGGCAGATAGGCCAGCAGCATTTCGCGCACCAGGGTCGGGCTCTTGGAGTCGCGGATCATCAGGATGCCGTCGATGATCAGGGTGCGGTTGGTCTCTTCGTCCAGCAGCTTGCCGTGCAGCTTGTCGGCAATCGGCAGGCAGACCAGGTTGGCGACAACGGCGCCGTACAGGGTCGCCAGCAGCGCGGTGGCCATGAACGGACCGAGCTTGGAAGGATCCGACATGTTGGAGAACATCTGCACCATGCCGAGCAGCGTGCCGATCATGCCGAACGCCGGGGCGCAGTCGCCGACGGCGCGGTAGATCTTGCTGCCTTCGTCCAGGTGCATCAGGAAGTTGTCGCGGTCGCGCTCCAGATTGTCGCGAATGAAATCGAGGTCGTAGCCGTCGGCGACGTAGCGGATGCCCTTGGCGAGGAACGGCTCGTCAGTCTCGACCTTTTCCAGCCCGACCGGACCCTGCTTGCGGGCGATTTCGGCGATGCGGGCGAGTTCGTCGACGAGGTCGTGGGCCGAAAGGCGGCTCAGGGTGAAGGCAAACTTCGCGCCGAGCGGCACGCCGTGGATCATCGCGGACAAGGGAAAGCGGATCATCGTTGCGGCGAAGGAGCCGCCGAAGATGACGATCACGGCGTGGATGTCGTAGAACATCCCGAAGCTGCCGCCCATCAAGATCAGCGTCGACACCACCACGGCGCCCGCGGCCAACCCGACGAGTGTTGCGATATCCATTGTCGACTCCAACGCGTACGCGACAACGGCCGTCCTGGCCGCTGGTGCGGCCCAACCCCGAACCGCATCGCAAACCCTAGAGCGCCGCCCTTAAAGCCGCGTAAAGGTTAAGTTGAGCCAGCACGCCGGACCGGGACAGTGTGCTTGGGGGATGCCGGCTTTGCCGCTTGCCGACAGGCATCTCAACGTTTCACTAACCATAAAAGCGCCCTCGGCCGATGATGTCCTCGCCCTCCGGGCGGCGGACTCATGAACGCGCAGCCGTTATGGCCGACACTGGAGCGTCGAGGGGTTCTCCCATGGTTTTCTGGCTGGCGAGCGCGATTGGATTGGCCATCGCCTATCTCTTCGGTTCTGTGCCCACCGGTTATCTCGCTGGGAACTGCTGAGGGGTATCGACATCAGGGAGCACGGCTCCAAATCGACCGGCGCAACAAATGTGCTGCGCATCCTCGGAAAATGGCCCGCGCTGGCTGTGCTTCTGGTTGATGTGCTCAAGGGTGCCGCGGCAATCGTCTTTGCCCGCTGGTTCTTTGGCTGGGCTTTCACGTTTCCATCAGGCACGCCGCCGGCCGCGCTCGATCCGCAAGGCTGGATCGACTGGGCCGCGTGTCTTTCCGGACTTGCCGCGTTGTTGGGACACGCCCTTTCGATTTGGCTGAACTTCACCGGCGGCAAATCCGCGGCGACAGGGCTCGGCGTCCTGCTTGCGATGGCGTGGCCAGTCGGGCTCGGAGCAGCAATCGCTTTTGCTGTCGCCCTTGGCCGTCTCGCGCATCGTCTCGCTGGGCTCGATGCTGGCCGCGCTGACGACGATCGCCCTCGTCTGCGTCCTCGAGCAACCCTTGCCCTATCGATTGCTGGTGCTTGCAGGTGGCATCTATGTGATCGTGCGCCATCGCACCAACATTCAGCGCCGGGACCGAGCCACGGTTCGGGCGACTCAGTCCGGAACCACGGCCGGAGGCTTAAGGAACTGCTCGCTCGCCATCGAAGCTGAGTTCCCAAGCGAACTGCGGCCCTGCGCCACGGGCGGGCCCCTCAATGATCTGCTATTCTGCAGCCCGCGCAGGCCAAATCGCGGGAGCGATCTGCAATGTTGACGCTATTCGGTGTTCTCACCGCGTTGCCGGCGGTGCTGGCGCTCCATTTGCTCGAGCCGGAGCTGGTCCTGCCGGCGTTCAGCGCCCTGCTCTTTGTCGAGGCGGCCTTCGCCCTGCTCGCGGCGCGATTGCTTCACAGCCCCAACAGCGCGGACGACATCACCCTGTGGGATTTCGCCGGCGGCTTCGCCCTGATCGGATGTGCCGCCGCCGTGCTGGGAGAGCCGGATCAGGCTGCCCTGTTCCTGGCCGAACAAGGCAGCCCGCGACCGACGTCATCGCCGTAGGCTCAGTGGATCTCCGCCGAGCGCTTCAGCGCGGCCTTCAGCTTCTCCAGCGAGAAATCGGGACTGCGGGCGATCTCCAGAATCGGCGTCTCGCGGCGGCCGCAGAGCTCGGCCGCCTCGGGCAGCTTTGCCGCGACGTCGAGCGGGATCACGATGGCGCCGTGCCGGTCGGCGTGGATCAGGTCGTCAGACCTCACGGTCATGCCGGCGACGCGGACCTCGCCGCCAAAGCTCTCGGCATGGACCCAGGCGTGGGACGGCCCGATCGAGCCCGCCAGCGCCTGGAAGCCAGGGGCCCATTGCGGGATGTCGCGGATCGAGCCGTCGGTGATGACGCCGAGGCAGCCGAGTGCCTTGTGCACGTTGCTCTGCACCTCGCCCCAGAACGCGCCGTAGCCGACGTCGGGACCGTCGATGTCCTGGATCACGGAGATGCGCGGCCCATGGCCGGTGCCGACATATTCGTAATATTCGATGCGGCGCTTCGACTGCTCCTCGGCGGGAAGCGAGGATTTCAGCACCGAGCGGATCGCAACCGTGCGGGCATAGCCGACGATCGGCGGCAAATCGGGGAACGGGCAGACCAGTTGCTTGGTGGTGTAGCCGATCAGCCGGCGCTCGGGCGCCACGATCTCCATGGCATTGCAGATCGTCGGCGTGTCGTAGCGGCCCAGCGCTTCGAGGACGGAAGCGGGCAGCGGCCCGGTCGCTTTATCGGTCACGGCGTTCTCTCCCAAATTGGCGGCTGATTGACGCGATGCCGCCGTCACAGGGCGATATAGCCGAGATCGGGTCTCAACCCAACTCGGGGGGCCTCATGGCAGATATCCGCGTGTCGCTGCTCAGTGCAGCCGTCCGGGCCGGTCGTCGTCCTGCGGCGGCTCCGACAGATTCGTCAGCGTCGGCGCCGAGGGCGGCGAAGAGACCTCGTCTCCCGCCGGCGCCGCAGCCTCCATCGCGCGGGCCTGGTCGCGATAGGATTTGTAGCCGAGCGGCAAAGCGAGAAGATACAGCACCGTGCCGATCGACAGCACGTGCCAGGGATAGGCGATCAGCAGCGCGATGAAGACGATCACCGCGACGAAGGCCGGCAGCACCAGCTCCGGCGGCACGCGCATGCGCTTGGTCTTGCCGGAGAACACCGGCAGGCGCGACACCATCAGGAAAGCGATCAGGAGCGTGTAGGCCGCCGTCACCGCCGCAGGCATGCGGCCGAGATCGAGGAAGGCGACGTAGATCGGCAGCAGCACGGTGATCGCGCCGGCCGGCGCCGGCACGCCGGTGAAGAAATTGGCGGCAAAGGCCGGCTTGTTGGGATCGTCCATGGTGGCGTTGAAGCGCGCCAGGCGCAGGCCGCCGGAAATCGCAAACACCATGGCAGCGATCCAGCCGGCATTGCCGAGCTCGTGCAACTGCCAGAAATACAGCATCAGACCGGGCGCGACGCCGAAATTGACGAAATCGGCAAGGCTGTCGAGCTCGGCGCCGAACTTGGACTGGCCCTTGATCATGCGCGCGATGCGCCCGTCGATACCGTCGAGCGCGGCCGCGAACACGATGGCATAGACGGCGAGCGACATCCGCCCTTCGATCGACAGCCGGATCGAGGTCAGGCCGGCGCAGATCGCCAGCAGCGTAATGACGTTGGGCACCAGCATCCGCACCGGAATCGGGCGGAACCGGCGGCGGCGTACATCGGGATCTCTCAGATCGTAGGGCGTCATGGCTGTCCTCACCTCAAGGCGAGATATAGCAAGCCGCGCCCCCCTCCGCCATCGCAGCGGAAGGCCCTCCTAGACCGACTATTGGTTAATTGGCGCGGAAGGCGCGGCCGGGGTCGTCGCCGGCAAGATCGGCCAAAATCGTCTCGCCGGCGATGGCGGTCTGCCCTTCCGAGACCAGCGCCTTGGTGCCGACGGGCAGATAGACGTCGAGCCGCGAGCCGAAGCGGATCAGGCCGAAGCGTTCGCCGGCGCCGATCGCCTGGCCTTCCCGGACGAAGCAGACGATGCGCTTGGCGACGAGGCCTGCGATCTGCACCACACCGATGCGAGCCGTCGGTGTCGAGATGACCAGCGAGTTGCGCTCGTTGTCCTCGCTGGCCTTGTCGAGCTCGGCATTGATGAAGAGTCCGGGGCGGTAGGCGATGCGGTCCACCCGGCCCGCGACGGGCGCGCGGTTCACGTGGCAATTGAACACGCTCATGAACACCGAGATGCGCGGCAGCGGCCGGTCGCCGAGCCCGAGCTCGGCCGGCGGCAGCGCCATGGTGATCATCGAGACGCGGCCGTCGGCAGGCGACACCACCAGCCCCTCGCGCACCGGCGTCACGCGCACGGGATCGCGGAAGAACAGCGCGCACCACACGGTCAGGATCGTGCCGATCCAGCCCAGAGGCGACCACAGCCAGAACAGGACCAGGCTGGCCAGCGCAAAGCCGCCGATGAAGGGATAACCCTCCTTGTGGATCGGCGGGATCTGACGCTGGATCGAATCGAGAATGGACATCGTTATCTGCCGCTCGGGGTTGATGGCGCAGGTCGCGCGGGCCTGTTTAGGCCAGAGTTGGGACCGGAGACAAGGTCACACCGCCGCCGGCGTCGTCAGGGCGTCATCGACCGGGGGCGGCTCCCGGTTGGGGGCCTCGCCGGTATCGGCCATCTGGGCCAGCTTCTCGCGCGCCGCCTCCGCCTCGCGCTGCCTGTTCCACATGCTGGCATAGAGGCCGCCATGGGCGAGCAGCTTGGCGTGGGTGCCCCGCTCGGCGATGCGGCCCTGATCCAGCACGATGATCTCGTCGGCCCCGACGATGGTCGAGAGCCGGTGCGCGATCACCAGCGAGGTGCGGTTCTTCGCCACGCGGTCGAGCGCGCCCTGGATCTCGTGCTCGGTGTGGGTATCGAGCGCCGAGGTTGCCTCGTCCAACACCAGGATCGGCGGCGCCTTCAAGACGGTGCGCGCGATCGCGACGCGCTGCTTCTCGCCGCCGGACAGCTTGAGCCCACGCTCCCCGACCTGCGTCTCGTAGCCCTTCGGCGCCATGCGGATGAAACGGTCGATCTGCGCCAGTTGCGCCGCTTCCTCGACCTCGGCATCGCTGGCGTCCCAGCGACCGTAGCGGATGTTGTAGCGAATGGTGTCGTTGAACAGCACGGTATCCTGCGGCACCATGCCGATCGAGGCGCGGAGCGAATCCTGCGTCACCGCGCGGATGTCCTGGCCGTCGATCAGAATCCTGCCGCCGGAGACGTCATAGAGGCGGAACAGCAGCCGCGAGATGGTCGACTTGCCTGCGCCCGACGGGCCGACGATGGCGACGGTCTTGCCGGCCGGCACCTCGAAGCTGATGCCCTTGAGGATCGGACGCGTCGGCTCATAGGCGAAGCGCACGTCCTCGAAGCGCACGGTGCCGGCGGAGACGACCAGCGGCTTGGCATCGGGGGCGTCCTTGATCTCGGCCTCGCGGCCGAGCACGCCGAACATCTTCTCGATGTCGATGATCGCCTGCTTGATCTCGCGATAGACCATGCCCATGAAGTTGAGGGGCTGGTAGAGCTGGATCATCATGGCGTTGACCAGCACGAAATCGCCGACCGTGTTGGTGCCGTTGCGCACGCCGATCGCGCACATCAGCATGGTCGCGGTCAGGCCCAGCGTGAAGATCACCGCCTGGCCGGTGTTGAGCACCGCGAGCGAGGTGTAGGTGCGGACGCTGGCTTCCTCGTAGCGCTCCACCGATTTGTCGTAGCGCTGCGCCTCGCGCGCCTCGGCGCTGAAATATTTCACGGTCTCGTAGTTGAGCAGCGAGTCGATCGCCTTGGTGTTCGCCTCGGTGTCGGAATCGTTCATCTTGCGGCGGATGCCGATCCGCCACTCGGTCGCGATGTAGGTGTAGTACATGTAGAGCGCGACCATGATCAGGGTCGCGACCACGTAGCGCCAGTCGAACTGCCAGAGCAGCACGGCCATCAGCAGCGAGACCTCGACGATGGTCGGGATCAGCTGCAGGATCACCATGCGGACGATGACCTCGATGCCTTCGCGGCCGCGCTCGAGCACGCGGGTCAGGCCGCCGGTCTTGCGCTCGAGGTGGAAGCGCAGCGACAGCTCGTGCATGTGGATGAAGGTGATGGTGGCGAGCTTGCGCACCGCGTGCATGGCGACGCGCGCGAAGATGCCGTCGCGCCATTGCGTCAGCAGCGCCATCAGGATGCGCATCACGCCGTAGCTCACCGTCAGCAATAACGGCGAGGCGATCACCCAGAGCTGCCAATTGTCGGCCGCGACCGGCGCGGTGTTGGCGCCGGTCAGCGCGTCCGTCGCCCATTTGAAGCTGAAGGGGACCGCGAGCGTGATCAGCTTGGCCGCAAGCAGCAGCACCAGCGACCACACCACGCGCATCTTCAGGTCGAAGCGGTCGCCCGGCCAGATATAGGGCCACAGATGCGCAAGCGTGCCCATCAGCGTCCCCTGCTCGGGCGGGCCGCCGGCAGGAACGTCGGCGCCGTCGAACGATTGAGGTTGGTCCATCAAGAAGCCTGAAAGCCCACCGGATGCGGGCGTCGTCGAGATTTACGATTTTCGCCTGTCATATAGAGCCTTCCCGATGCCAGCGCACCCCGTCAAATGGCGAATCTTCGATTGTTTGCCGCCATTTACCGGTAGATTTCCGGAAGTATCGAATCACCTGAAGGGCTTGACGCCTCTTCGCTGCAATGCATCATGGCACCAATGAGCACGATCAAAACCGTCTGTGTCTATTGCGGCTCCGGCCCTGGAACCAATCCCAACTTCATCGAGGCGGCGAAAGCGCTCGGCAAGGCGCTGGCGGATAGCAAGATCCGCCTCGTTTATGGCGGCGGCTCGCTCGGGCTGATGGGGGCGGTCGCAACCTCCGTGCTCGATCACGGCGGCACGGTCACCGGCATCATCCCCGACTTCCTGCGGATGCGCGAGAACGCACTGACGCGCGTGCAGGAGATGGTCGTCACGCCCGACATGCACGAGCGCAAACGGCTGATGTTCGAACGCTCCGACGCCTTCGTCGCCCTGCCCGGCGGGCTCGGCACGCTCGAGGAGCTGGTCGAGCAATTGACCTGGCAGCAGCTCGGTCGTCACGCCAAGCCCGTGCTGCTCGCCAATATCGACAATTTCTGGGAGCCGCTGTTCTCTCTGGTGGCCCACATGCGCCAAACCGAGTTCATCCGCGCCGGTCTCACCGTCGATATCCTGAAGGCCGACAGGGTCGAGGAGATCGTTCCGCGATTGCGCGCCGCTGCTGCGCAGATTCCGGACAGCCAGCGCGATCTCGCGCCCGACGTGGCGCGCCGGCTGTAGGGCGCTATTCCTGCGGAAACGTCACCGCCTCGATGCGGTTGCCGTCGGGATCGACGACGAACGCCGCGTAGTAGCGCACGCGATCGTGCGGTCGGATGCCGGGCGCACCGTCGGAGGCCCCGCCCGCCGCGAGAGCCGCGGCATGAAACGCATTGACCTCGTCCGTCGTCTTGGCCCGCAGGCAGATGTGCACGCCGCTTTCCCGGGCTACAGGCGGCATGTTCTCGCGCAGATTGATCCAGAACTCGGGATAGGCCTTGCCGAAGCCGACTGTCCGCGGCCGCGTGACGAGGCGCGCAAGGCCAAGCGCTGCGAGCGTCGCCTCATAGAATTTCGCGGCGCGCTCGAGATCGCTGACGCCGACGGAAATGTGGTCGATCATTGGTCCCCTCCTCGCTCCGCTGTCATCGCCCGGCTCGACCGGACGATCCAGTACTCCGAGACGTTGCGACGTGCGGAGAGGCCGCGGCGTACTGGATACCCCGCCTTGGCGGGGTATGACAGCCGCTGTAGGGCTTACGCCGGCGCGCCCGACTTCACGAGCTTGTAGATCACCGAATCCATCAGCGCCTGGAACGAGGCGTCGATGATGTTCGGGGAGACGCCGACTGTGGTCCAGCTGTCGCCGTTCTCGTCCTCGCTCTCGATCAGCACGCGCGTGACCGCGCCGGTGCCGCCGTTGAGGATACGCACCCGGTAATCGATCAGCCTCAAGCCCTCGATGTATTTCTGGTACTTGCCGAGGTCCTTGCGCATGGCGACGTCGAGCGCGTTGACGGGGCCGTTGCCCTCGGCCGCCGAGATCAGGTGCTCGCCGGCGACGTCAACCTTCACCACCGCGAGCGCCACGGTGACGCGTTCGCCGAGCGCGTTGTAGCGCTGCTCGACATTGACGTCGAACTGCTCGACCTCGAAATAATGCGGCACCTTGCCGAGCGTGCGACGCGCCAGCAGCTCGAAGGACGCGTTGGCGGACTCGTAGGCGTAGCCTTGCGCCTCGCGCTCCTTCAGCTCCTCGACGAGGCGCGTCAGCTTGGGATCGCTCTTCTCGTAGGGAATGCCGGCCCGCTCGAGCTCGGCGATGACGTTGGACCGACCGGCCTGGTCCGAGACCAGCACCTTGCGGTGATTGCCCACCGTCTCCGGCAGCACGTGCTCGTAGGTCTGCGGATCCTTCAGCACCGCGGAGGCATGAATGCCGGTCTTGGTGACGAAGGCGCTCTCGCCGACGTAAGGAGCATGCCGGTTCGGAACGCGGTTGAGCATGTCGTCGAGCGTGCGCGAGACCTTGACGAGCGTCGCCAGCTTTTCCGTCGTGACGCCGATCTCGAAGGCGTCGGCAAAACCCTGCTTCAACTTCAGCGTCGGGATCAGCGAGCAGAGATTGGCGTTGCCGCAGCGCTCGCCGAGGCCGTTCAGCGTGCCCTGGATCTGCCGCGCGCCGGCCCGCACCGCGGCGAGCGAATTGGCCACCGCCTGCTCGGTGTCATTATGGGCGTGGATGCCGACGTGATCGCCGGGGATGTGCTTCGTCACCTCGGTGACGATGGCCTCGACCTCGTCAGGCATGGTGCCGCCGTTGGTATCGCACAGCACCACCCAGCGCGCGCCGGCATCGAAGGCCGTCTTGGCGCAGGCCAGCGCGAATGCGGCATCTTCCTTGTAGCCGTCGAAGAAATG
Source organism: Bradyrhizobium sp. WBOS07 (assembly GCF_024585165.1). NCBI lineage: Bacteria > Pseudomonadati > Pseudomonadota > Alphaproteobacteria > Hyphomicrobiales > Nitrobacteraceae > Bradyrhizobium > Bradyrhizobium sp. WBOS07. The sequence goes on along the minus strand of NZ_CP029008.1, from coordinate 6,493,982 downwards.
CTCGCAATCGAGCATGACCTCGCGGCCGGCGGCCTTCGCGGCCGCGACGCTGTCGCGGATCGAGGCGAGGTTCTCTTCTTTCGTCGTCTCCAGCGCGACGCGCACCTGATAGGCCGAGGCCTTCGCCACGAAGCAGATCGCATCCGCCTTCGCTTCCAACAGCCCGGCCACGCCCGGATCGTTCGAGACCGAGCGCCCGGCCCGTCGCGTCATGCCGAACGCGGTGAAGCGGGCATGATCGAGCTTGGGCTTGCTGGCAAAGAACTCGCTGTCGAGCGGATTGGCGCCGGGATAGCCGCCTTCGACATAATCGATGCCGAGGTCGTCGAGCATCGCGGCGATGACCTGCTTGTCGGTCAGCGTGAAGTCGACGCCGTTGGTCTGCGCGCCGTCGCGCAGCGTGGTGTCGAACAGATAAAGACGCTCCTTGCTCATTGCCCGCCTCCGAGCGTCTTCTTCATCGTGGTGTTGGCGAGCCATTCGTCGTTGACGGTGACGCTGTTGCGCTGCTGGGCGGTGTAGCCGCGCTTGGCGAAAAAGCCCTCGGCGGTGTCGCTGGCGTCGACCGACAGGCTCGCCGCACCGCGGCCGCCGGCAAGCTTCTCCAGCGCGTCGACCAGCATGGTGGCGATGCCGTGCCCGGCTACGGCCGGATGCACATAGAGCATGCGGATGTGGTCGGTGCCGCGCAGCGACGCAAAACCAACCGGCGAGCCTTCGATGGTCGCGATCAGGGTCAGGTCGGCCGCGAGGTGCTTGCCGAACTCTTCGCCTTCCGCGAGCTCCATCCAGGCCTGCTGCTGCGCCTCGCTATAATCCTCGCCGGTCAGCTCTTCGATGCTGGCGGTAAAGATCGCGGCGAGCAGCGGGACGTCCTCGGGCAGGAACGGCCGAAGTGCGGGCTTTGGCAAAGTCTGTCCCATCGTCCTCACCACATCCCATACAGCTTGAGCACCAGCGCCACCGCGCCCGCGAGCAGCGCGATCTTCAGCGCGATGTAGTAGATCCAGTGCCGAGGGAAAGGCGTGTCGGGACGCTTCATCGCGCGATCTCCCACGTGGTACCTTCCTTGGAGTCCTTGATCGCAACGCCCATGGCGGCGAGCAGATCACGAATGCGGTCGGATTCCCCAAAGTCCTTGCGGCTACGGGCGGCAGTCCGCTCCGCGATCAGGCGCTCGACTTCGCTGGCATCGACGCCGCTCGCCTGCTGCTTGCGGCCCTCCCACTGCGCAGCGCTCTCGGACAGGAAACCGAGCAGCCGCAGCGAGCCCGCCAGGGCGCTCACGTCTCCGCCGCGCAGGCCATGCAGTGCCGCGATCGCCAGCGGCGTATTGAGATCGTCGAGCAGCGGCTCGACGACGGACGCAGCCGGCTTGCCGGGCTCGACGTCCGCCGCGACGCGATACCAGTCGTCGAGCGTCTTGGCGCTCTCCTCCAGCGACTTCATGGTCCAGTCGATCGGCGAACGGTAATGCGTCTTCAGCATGTTCAGGCGCAGCACCTCGCCCGGCCAGTCCTTGAGCAGCTCGTGGATGGTGATGAAGTTGCCGAGGCTCTTCGACATCTTCTCGCCCTCGACCTGGAGGAAGCCGTTGTGCATCCAATAGTTCGCCATGCGCTCGCGGTGGAAGGCGCAGCAGGTCTGCGCCACCTCGTTCTCGTGATGCGGAAACACGAGATCGATGCCGCCGCCATGAATGTCGAAATGCTCGCCGAGATGCTTCCAGGCCATCGCCGAGCACTCGATGTGCCAGCCCGGACGGCCCTCGGCCTTGATGCCGGCCGGCGAGGCCCATGACGGCTCACCGGGCTTGGACGGCTTCCACAGCACGAAATCGGTCGCATCACGCTTGTAAGGCGCGACATCGACGCGCGCACCTGCGATCATCTCGTCGAGTGACCGCTTCGACAGCGTGCCATAGCGCGGCAGCGAGGAATTGGCCGCGTTCATCGCCTGCGGCGAGAACAGCACATGGTCCTCGGCGACATAGGCAAAGCCGCCCTTGACGAGCCGTTCGATGATCTCGCGCATCTCGGCGATATGCTCGGTCGCGCGCGGCTCGACGCTCGGCCGCAGGCAGCCCAGCGCATCGACGTCGGCATGAAACTGCCGGCCCGTCTCCTCCGTCACCTTGCGGATCGCCTCGTTCAGCGGCAGGCCGGGAAAATCGCGCGCGGCGCGGTCGTTGATCTTGTCGTCGACGTCGGTGATGTTGCGGACATATTTGACATGCGCCTCGCCATAGAGGTGGCGGAGCAGCCGGAACAGCACGTCGAACACGATCACCGGCCGCGCATTGCCGATATGGGCGAAGTCATAGACGGTGGGCCCGCACACATACATGCGGACGTTGCTGGCATCGAGCGGCACGAAGGCGCGCTTGTCCCGGCTCAGCGTATCGTAGAGGCGCAATTCCATGACAACCCATCCCTTGCGGCCGGGCGTCCAAGGCTCTCAACGTGTTTGAGAAAAGACGGCTCCAGCCAGCGAATCGCTAGCTCGTAATCTCGCGGCAAATGGCGCAAATGGCGAGGAGACCGTTCATGCGGAACATATGGGCCATCAGGCGCCCCTGCGTCAAGAGAGCCGCGAAAAGCCCCCGTTTTGTCTTCCGCAAGGCGCGCCCGTCCTGAGGGTTCACGATCCCCTAACCATTTGAGCCCATTCTGGAACCGGCAGTTCCCCTTTTTTGCCCCGGTGCCTTTTCATGCGATTCTTGCCCGCGCTCATTTCCAGCGCCTTCGTCTTCGCCGCCTCCGGCGCCTGCGCCGAGACCCGCGTCTTCATCATCGCCAATCAGGCCAGCGGTTACGGCGTCGACCAGTGCCTGGCCAAAGGTGACAAATGCGGCGCCTCCGCCGCGCGCACATATTGCCAGTCACGAGATTTTGCCCAGGCATCAGCCTATCGCCGGGTCGATCCCGACGAAATTACCGGCTCCGTCCCCAAATCCGGCACAAATTGCTCCCATGGCCATTGCGACGAATATGTCGCAATCACCTGCCAGCGCTGAATTTGCTCGGAGCTGGCGCAGCTTAGGCCGGTCACTTGGTCCCCGAAACGACGTGACGATGCCGCAGGAAGCGGCTATTGGGAGGGCGCGCTTCGGCCCTCCAAGTCAAGTTGGAAAGTCACGTTGGGCCGTGACCTCGCTAGAATGGCGGATATGCCTGAATTCCTGTCTCTCTCCCGTGCTCGCTGTCTCCTTGCCTGCACCGTGCTGTTGAGCACGGCCGTGCTCGTCACCGGCGCTTTGGCGCAGGCCGTTCCGCCCGGACCGCCGCCGCAAGCGGGCCAGAACGGCGTCGGGCCGAATCCGATGTGCGTGCGCCTGGAGGGCCAGCTCGCCGCGCTGGATCGCGGCGGCGGTGGCGACCCCGCGCGTGAGGAGCAGGTCCGCCGCTACCAGGATTCCCAGACCCGCCAGCAGGCCGAGCTCGACCGCGTCACCATGCAGGCCAAGCGCATGGGCTGCGACTCCTCCGGCTTCTTCTCGCTGTTCAACGGCCAGTCGGCGCAATGCGGCCCGGTCAACACCCAGATCCAGCAGATGCGCGCCAATCTGGATCAGATCACCGGCAATCTCGAGCGCCTGCGCGGTGGCGGGCCCGGCGGCTTCAGCCCCGAACGCGACGCCCAACGCCGCTCGGTGCTGGCGGCGCTGGCGCAGAACAATTGCGGCCCGCAATATGCCAATGCCGCGCCGCCGCAAGGCGGCGGCAACTTCCTGACCAACCTGTTCGGCGGCAACAACGCCGGCAATCCGCAAGGCATGCCGCCCTCCGATCTCGGGCCGCAATCCGGCACCTTCCGCACCGTGTGCGTGCGCACCTGCGACGGCGCCTATTTCCCGGTCTCGTTCGCGACGGTGCCGGCGCGCTTCCCCGACGACGAGAAGACCTGCAAGGCGCTCTGCCCGGCCGCGGAAGCCATGCTCTACACCCATCGCAATCCCGGCGAAGACATGAACTCCGCGGTCTCGATCAGCGGCCAGCCCTACACGGCGCTGCCGACCGCGTTCAAGTTCCGCAGCGAGTTCAATCCGTCCTGCTCCTGCAAGGCCGCAGGACAGACCTGGGCGGATGCGCTGAAATCCGCCGACGACAAGGCCGCGGCCGAGCAGCAGGGCGACATCATCGTCACCGAGGAGAGCGCCAAGAAGATGCAGCAGCAGCGGCTCAACAAGGGCGCGCCTGCCAACGCCAAGAAGGGCGCCGCTCCCGCGCCGACGACCGCGAATGCACCGGCTGCAACGCCGCCGGCGGAGACCGGCACGGCTGCGAGCTCCGAAAACAAGCCGATCCGCTCGGTCGGCCCCACCTTCCTGCCGCAGCAGCAGAAGTAGCGTAAGGCGCCCGCTCCAATCTCAACTGTCATGCCCTGCGCAGGCGGGGCATCCAGTACTCCGCGGCGGCAGTTGGTTTTCACGACGCACGCCGCGGAATACTGGATCATCCGCTTTCGCGGATGATGACAGCGGAATGAGTCCGTAGGGTGGGCAAAGGCGCACTTGCGCCGTGCCCACGAACTTTGACAACAGCGAAGAACCCGTAGGCACGCTTCGCTTTGCCCACCCTACTTCCTACTCCGGTCAACTCACCCCTCGAACGCGTCGATCGAGGCCTTGCTGCCGCGCGACACCAGCGCTTCGTCCGCCGCAGGCAATGGTTCACCCTTGTCGCGAAAGCGGTTGGTGATGGGATAGCGGCGGTCGCGGCCGAAATTCCTTGGCGTGACCTTCACGCCGGGCGCGGCTTGGCGGCGCTTGTATTCGGCGACGTTGAGCAGATGGTCGATGCGGGTGACGATCTCGCGGTCGAAGCCGGCGGCAATGATCCGGTCCAAAGGCTCTTCGCGCTCGACCAGGCGCTCCAGGATGGCATCGAGCACGTCATAGGGCGGCAGCGAATCCTGATCGGTCTGGTTCTCGCGCAGCTCCGCGGTCGGCGGCCGCGTGATGATGTCGGGCGGGATCACCTCGCCGGCGGGTCCGAGCGCGCCGTCCGGCTTCCAGCCGTTGCGCAAGCTTGCCAGCCGGAACACCTGCGTCTTGTAGATATCCTTGATCGGATTGAAGCCGCCGTTCATGTCGCCATAGAGCGTGGCGTAGCCGACCGACATCTCGGACTTGTTGCCTGTCGTCACCACCATCAGGCCGGTCTTGTTGGAGATCGCCATCAGGAGCGTGCCGCGGGTGCGGGCCTGGAGATTCTCCTCGGTGACATCAGGCGGCAGATTCTTGAACAGCCCTGACAGGATGGTCTCGAACCCGCTGACGGCTTCCGCGATCGGCAGCACCTCGTAGCGGATGCCGAGATGGCCGGCGAGCTCGCCGGCGTCGGCGATCGAGTGCGCCGCCGTGTAGCGATACGGCAGCATCACGCCATGCACCTGGTCGACACCGAGCGCATCGACCGCGATGGCCGCGCACAACGCTGAATCGATGCCGCCGGAAATGCCGAGCAGCACGCCGGGAAAGCCGTTCTTGCCGACATAGTCGCGCAAGCCCAGCACGCAAGCCGCGTAATCGGCCTTGTCGCCTTCGGGCAGCGCAGCGACCGGCCCCGCGCAGCGCCAATCGTCGCCGTTGCGGCTGAAGCGCAGCGTAACGACGCTGTCCTCAAATGCCGGCAGTTGCGCCCCGAGCGAAAGATCGCCGTTGAGCGCGAAGGAGGCGCCGTCGAACACCAGCTCGTCCTGGCCGCCGACCTGGTTGAGATAGACCAGCGGCAGCCCGCTCTCGGTGACGCGCGCGACCGCGACCGACAGGCGCACGTCGTTCTTGTCGCGGGCGTAAGGCGAGGCGTTCGGAACCAGGATGATCTCGGCGCCGGTCTCGGCCAGCGTCTCGACCACGTTCTCGTAGTCCTCGGACTCCTCCAGCCAGATGTCCTCGCAGATCGGCACGCCGATGCGCACGCCGCGCACGGTCACCGGTCCCGCCGCGGGCCCGCGCGCAAACAGCCGCTTCTCGTCGAACACGCCGTAGTTCGGCAGGTTGCATTTGAAGCGCAGGCTCGCGATGCGGCCGCCGTCGAGCAGCGCGCAGGCATTGTAGAGCTTGCCCTCCTCGACCCAGGGCGTGCCGACCAGCATGGCAGGCCCGCCATCGGCGGTTTCGCGCGCCAGGGCTTCGATCGCGGCGCGGCAGGCGGCCTGGAAGGCCGGCTTCTGCACGAGGTCTTCCGGCGGATAGCCGGCGATGAACAATTCCGGAAACAGCACGAGATCGGCGCCGTCGGCGACCGCTTGCGCGCGCGCCGTCCGCGCCTTGGCGGCATTGCCCGCGATGTCGCCCATGGTCGGATTGAGCTGGGCGAGCGTGACCGCGAATGCGTTGAGACGTTCGGTCATCGGGCGCCCTTGTCCGTTCCTCGTTAGACGAAACCCAACCGCTCGACGATGGCGAAGATCCAGAACGCGCCGGCCATCAGCAACGCCACGCCGACCGCGGCCGAGCCCATGTCCTTGACCCGGCCGATCTGCTTGTCGTGGTCCATGGTCAGCCGGTCGGCGAGCTTCTCGATCGCGGTGTTGAGGAGCTCGACCGTCAGCACGAACGCCACAGAGCACACCAATTCGACCGCGCGCATCGCGGTCGCGCCGATGAACCAGGCAAGCGGCACCGACAGCAGAAGCGCAAAGATCTCCTCGCGGACGGCCTGCTCCGATTTGAACGCAAAGGCCAGACCGTTACGGGAATTGATCGTGGCCTTCCAGATCCGCAGCAAGGTGTCAGAGCCCCGCTGCGACCGGCATCGGCTGGGCCTTGCCGGCGCGCTCCTGCTTGAGGAGCTCCGCGATCAGGAAAGCCATGTCGATGGATTGCTCGGCATTGAGGCGGGGATCGCAGACCGTATGGTAGCGGTCGTTGAGATGCTCGTCGGTGATCGCGCGGGCGCCGCCGATGCACTCGGTGACGTCCTGCCCGGTCATCTCCAGATGGACACCGCCGGCATGGGTGCCCTCGGCGGCATGGATCGTGAAAAACGACTTCACCTCGGAGAGGATACGGTCGAAGGGCCGCGTCTTGTAACCGGACGTCGAGGTGATGGTGTTGCCGTGCATGGGATCGCAGGACCAGACCACCACCCGGCCCTCGCGCTTCACGGCGCGGATCATGTTCGGCAGGTGCTCGCCGATCTTGTCCGAGCCGAAGCGGCCGATCAGCGTCAAACGGCCCGGCTCGTTGTCGGGGTTGAGCACGTCGATCAGCTTCAGCAGTTCATCAGGCTTCAGCGACGGGCCGCACTTCAGCCCGATCGGGTTCTTGATGCCGCGGAAATATTCGACATGGCCGTGGTCGAGCTGGCGGGTGCGGTCGCCGATCCAGATCATGTGGCCCGAGGTCGCGTACCAGTCGCCGGTGGTGGAATCGACGCGGGTAAGGGCCTGCTCGTAGCCGAGCAGCAATGCCTCGTGGCTGGTGTAGAAGTCGGTGGCGCGCAGCTCCGGATGGCTCTCGAGGTCGAGGCCGCAGGCGCGCATGAAGTTGAGCGCGTCCGAGATGCGGTCGGCCAGTTCCTTGTAGCGGCGGGACTGCGGGGAATCCTTGAGGAAGCCCAGCATCCATTGATGCACGCTGCCGAGATTGGCGAAGCCGCCGGTGGCGAAGGCGCGCAGCAGGTTGAGCGTCGCGGCCGACTGGCGATAGGCCATCAGCTGGCGCTGCGGATCGGGGACGCGCGCTTCCCTGGTGAAGGCGATGTCGTTGACGATGTCGCCGCGATAGCTCGGCAGCTCGACGCCGTTCACCTTCTCGGTCGGCGACGAGCGCGGCTTGGCGAACTGCCCGGCGATCCGGCCGACCTTCACCACCGGCACCGCGCCGGCATAGGTCAGGACCACCGCCATCTGCAGCAGCACGCGGAAGAAGTCGCGGATGTTGTTGGCGCCGTGCTCGGCAAAGCTCTCGGCGCAGTCGCCGCCCTGAAGCAGGAAGGCCTCGCCGGCCGCAACGCGGCCCAGCGCCTTCTTCAGGTTGCGTGCCTCGCCCGCGAACACCAGCGGCGGAAAGGTCGCAAGCTGCGCCTCGACGTCGGCCAGGGCCTTGGCGTCGGGATAGTCGGGCACCTGTAGCACCGGCTTGCTGCGCCAGGACTCGGGCGTCCACCGCTCGGACATCGCAATCTCTCCGTGAAGCAAAAAAGCACAACCTGATCTAGGGGTTGTGAGCGCCGCCTTATACACAGGCTCGCTCCGCCCCGCCAGTTGTAAATCCGTTTGGCGCCGCAAGCCCTTGCGGCGAAAGCCAAATTCGCATTTGCTGGAAAGCTTGAGGAAACTGGCAAATACCTTCTGGCCATGGACGCGGCATTGGACGACGTTTTCATCGACGAGATCAGCTTCCCGGCGGCCGACGGGTATGGGCTCACCGGCACCCTGTTCCTGCCGCGGGGTGCCAAGCGCCACGCGGTGCTGATCAGCTCGGCGACCGCGGTCCCGCGCAAGATCTATCGCGGCTTTGCTTCCTACCTCGCCCATCGCGGCTGCGCGGTGCTCACTTACGACTATCGCGGCATCGGCGATTCCCGCCTGCCGGCGATGGTCGGCTACAACCAGCCGAAGTCGCTGGTCGGCTTCAAGGCCTCGATGTCGGACTGGGCCGCGCTCGACGTCACCGCCGCGGTGCGCTGGATGCGGGAGCGGTACAATACGCTGCCGCTCGCCTATATCGGCCATTCCTTCGGCGGCCAGGCGCTCGGGCTGATCGAGAACAATACCGACATCTCCCGCGCGGCCCTGGTGGCCTCACAGGCCGCGACCTGGCGGCTGATGACCTCACCCGAGAAGTACCGCGTCTTCGCCTTCATGAACCTGATCGGCGTACCACTGGCCCACACGCTCGGCTATGCGCCGGGCTGGGCCGGAATCGGCGAGGATCTGCCCAAGGGGGTGTTCCTGCAATGGGCCGAGTGGGTCTCGAGCCCCCGCTATCTCTTCGATTCCAAGCTGCCGGCGCTGGACAATTTCACCAGGTTCAAGGGCGAGCTGCGCGCGCTGTGCTTCTCCGACGATCCCTGGGCGACGCGGCCCGCGGTCGAGTTGCTCACGAGCGGGTTCTCCGCGATCAAGCCGGAGGTGCTGACGGTGAGGCCGTCCGAGGTCGGCGCCAAGACAATCGGCCATTTCGGCTTCTTCCGCCCCGAACACCGCGACACGCTATGGCGCGGCGTCGCGGAATGGGTGCAGGGGGAATGAGACCGTGTCAGCGAATGATGGTCGTGAGAGACGAGTAACGCCTGTTCGGTTTTGCATCGCCCGGCGCGAATTGCGCGAATGCCTCGCTGACGCGGACCGCCGGCGGCGTGTCGCTCGCAAACCGAAACTCCTTCGGCCGCGGCGCGTAGAAGCTGGCGCGGTAATAGGCGTCGTCGAAGCGCGCCTCGCCGACCCCGAACAATGCGTCACAGACCAGCAGGAATGCGTAGACTCCTGCGACGGCTGCGACGGTCTCCCTGAGAATTGCCATGCCCATAGCCCTGCCCTTTTGCGGACAGGATGCAGACCGGTTCCAAAGGCCTGGTTTAAAGCGCCGGGCTTCTTGTCCGCAGGCTTTGCCGCCGCTGAACGGATTGCAGACAATTTTATCGATCCTGCAAAAAAGAGCCCGCCGGATCGGAGGATCAGGCGGGCTCCAGGCTTGGCCGCTCGGGAGGTCTCAGGCGGCCGGATTCGTCAGTGGTGGGCGGCTTTCTCGCGATGGCCGCTCTCGCTGAGGCGGTCGACCCAGGCGATGCCGACCGCAGAGACGATGAAGGTCATGTGAATCAGCACCTGCCACATCACCCCGCTCTCGGTGAAATTGCTGCGCGTCGTGCCGAGATTGCCGGCCTCGATGAAGGTCCTGAGCAGCGAGATCGAGGAGATGCCGATGATCGCCATCGCGAGCTTGATCTTGAGCACGCTGGCATTGACGTGACCGAGCCATTCCGGCTCGTCGGGATGGCCGGTGAGGTTCAGCCGTGAAACGAAGGTCTCGTAGCCGCCCACGATCACCATGATCAGCAGGTTCGAGATCATGACCACGTCGATCAGCCCGAGCACGACCAGCATGATCTGCTGCTCGCTGGCGTCGAACGAGTGCAAGACGAGATGCCAGAGCTCCTTCAGGAACAACAGCACATAGACGGCCTGGGCGACGATGAGGCCGACATAGAGCGGCAATTGCAGCCAGCGCGAGCCGAAGATCAGCTTCGGAAGCAGGCCGACCGGCGGCAGTGGCGCGGCCGGCGCCGAAGGTGCTTTGGGTTCAGACGTCATGGATCACTCCGGGTTGCAAGCAGGCATGCTGCCTCAGAGACTCGCGATCACAGGCGCGAGCTCGAGCGAACCCCGATAGATCATCTCGAAGGCGACGTAAATGATGATGGCAAGACCGACATAGGCGACCCAGCGCTGTTTCTGGAGCACGCGGCCGAGCAGATCGGCGGCGACGCCCATCATCGCGACCGAGAGCAACAGGCCGAAAGCGAGGATGTAAGGGTGCTCGCGCGCGGCGCCCGCGACCGCGAGCACGTTGTCGAGCGACATCGAGACGTCGGCTGCAATGATCTGCAACGCGGCCTGGCCGAAGGTCTTTGACTGCACCGGGGCAGCGTCCTGGCTGCCGCCGTGGCTGAAGGCGAGTTGCCGCGAATGCGCAGACTGCTCGCGCAGCTCGCGCCACATCTTCCAGCACACCCAGAGCAGCAGCACGCCGCCGGCAAGCAAGAGGCCGATGACCTGCAGCAGTTGGGTCGCGACGCCGGCAAAGGCGATGCGCAGCGCGGTGGCGGCAGCGATGCCGACGATGATGGCGCGGCGGCGCTGCTCGGCCGGCAATCCCGCTGCGGCAAGGCCGATGACGACGGCGTTGTCGCCGGCGAGAACGAGGTCGATCAGGATGACTTGGAACAGCGCGGTCAGCGCTTCGGCGGTGATGAGTTCAGTCATGATTGATCATTCCTAGAAGCCGACGATTCGAGCCAATGCGGCTTGCGGCGCTCGATCCAGTCGAAGACTTTTGAACGGGAGGTGCGCAGCGCAGGGACGTCCTCGGCGAGCAGAGCCAGGCCGAGCGGGAGCATCCAGACACCGAGAATCGGAAGGAAGGACAACACGCCGCCGAAGATGAGCAGCGCGCCGGAGGGAATTCTGACCCAGCGGCTCGACGGTTTGAGCAGATAGGTGACGGTATCACCCATGCGCGGCGGCAGTCGATCGACGAGCTTGTCGAGGCGCGGGTCACCGCCCGCCAGCTCACTGGCGGGACCCGTGGCCTCACGCGTACGCCCGTTCGATGCTGCGCCCATGCTTACTCCTCTGTGGCCAGTTGCCGTTCGGTGCGCGCCTGACCCGACGGGATCGGCTTCGCGCGCGGCAGCGCCAACGTCAGCAGGCGCAACAATTTGATCGCCTGCACTTCGTGGGGATGGACGTCCTGGTCTGCGGCCGCGACCCGCTGCGACAGTTCCATCAGATGTGACGACAACGGCATGTCCGAGACCGGCCGCAGCGTGTCGATCACGACATTGGCGAAATCCGGTTCCTCCAGCCGTTCGGCGAGTGCGTCGAACATTGCAAACAGCCTCTCGTCGTCGAGATGCGGCGCCAAGCCGCGATCCCTGATGAATCGGATCACCTCGTCGCGCTCGACCGGCGAAACCTGCCGGTCGGCCACGGCGACGAGCGCGCCGGCGATCACCAGCGCAGCCGCGGCCTGCTCGTTCAGGCTGGACGGCTCTGCGATCTCGATCTCGATCTCGATGGGATTTGAATGCTTGGCGTCGGACATCGTTGCTCCCTGGTCTTGCGAAATGGCCGCACGGAGCTGCGATGGGGGTCGATGGAGTCGGAGAGAACATCAAGGGCCCGACGATCGGCCAATCCATCGCATTCGCGCGGGACAGGTCATCCGACATCACGAGGTTTGCCGACATTGTCGGCGTCCTCGCCAGAGGGGCCCGGATTCTTGTTCGTACCAGAAATATAGGTGTGCCTGTCGGAATCAAGGCAAGATGAGTGCGACCAGCCGCCGCATCGGTTCCATATATGTCGGAACGGACCGAGGGAGCGACACTTTCCAAACCCGTCATCCGGGCGTCAGATCTGGATGCAGTGGCGTTGCAATCCGAGCCTCGACGGATGACTGCCTGGCGATCGACGCCGCAACGTACGATGTCAGCTTGCGTAAGAGCGAACCGCCACGCGTTCACCCCTGACAAGCGCTTCAACCGCCTTGCGTGCGACGTCGTCAAAGTCGGACGGTGCTGATGACCCTGCGCGTAAGCTTGCTGCGTCAATCGCTCGATGCGCCTGTCTTCGGCGGTGGACCATCGGCGGGCGGCTCGATCAGCGTGCCGTCGGACGCATCGGGTTCATAGCTGGCAATTCTAGACAGATTGCCAGCCACATCTTTTCCGTGGGCCACGGGCAAAAGGCGGAAGTTGCTTGGCTCGCCTATTGAATGACCGCCGGCCCGAAATTTGTACCGGGCCGGCAGTTCTTTTCGCTCAGCGACGATTGAATGCATCAACGCCGGCCTGACAGACGACGGCGTCCTGCGGTCCAGTGCCACCGCTGCAACCGATCGCACCGATGAGTTTGCCTTCAAGGATAATTGGCAGGCCGCCAGGTGAGGCCACTAGAGTGCGGTCGAGTGTCATCACGTAGTTATGACCGGTCTCGGTGAGATCGAACAGGATCTTGGTGTCACGCCGAAACTGAGCAGCGGTACGCGCCTTGTTTTGAGCGATTGATGGCGATGCGAGCATGGCGTCATCCATCTTCACAAGGTGGGTCAAATCTCCCGATGGAGATACAACAGCGACAGACATTTTCCAGCCGCGCTTGGCGGCGTCAGAGACTGCAGCGTCTACCGCTTGGCGGGCCAACTCCATCGATATAGGCGTGCCATAAGGGATATCCGCGGGCATCTTCTCTGGCACCCCCGGCGGAAGCGGTTGTTGCGCCAATGCTGCTCCGATCGGGATCAGGGCGCATGTGGATAACAATCTTGCAAGAGTACGAAATCCCACTGAACTTCCTCCCTATCTTGGAATAACCAAAGATTGCAATCTTAGCGCAGTACTAGCGAATTGACGAGTGCAGCCGGAGACGATGATCCGCTTCGGGTCAAAATGCGAAGACCTCAACCTGAGCAGATCTGGTCCGCAATGCGTCACCGAGCGGACTTCAACGAAGGTGAGCAGCTACTTCGTTGATGGGCCAAAAGCGGACGTGGCAGCATCTGAATGCTCGGTTCGATCGATCGTGCGCCGCGCGTGGCAACAATACTGATCGCTGATCGCTGATTGTGATGTCGGTCACGCCATCCGCGCTGATCTCGAACCCATCCGATTTGCGTAGCCACCAACGGATGTCTGAACTCAAACTCCAAAAGGACAAAACCATGATTACCAAGACGCTGTTCGTCGGCCTTCTTGCTGCCGGTTTTCTCTCCGCATCTTTCGCGGTTGATGCACAAGCAGACCCACGTCATTCCCAGCAGGTGAAGAACGGGGGAATCAGCCAGCTCGGCACGCCCCAGAATGGTGCCCGGGCGGGCTCCATGGATAGCTGGCCGCAGACCATGGACGAACTGACCAACGCCTACAATTGTGGTCCGTATGCGGACAAAGAGGCGGCCAAGAAGTGCAAGAAGTGAGCGCTTTCTTGTGAACCGTTGCAGTGCTGCAGAAGGGTCAGCTACACGCTGGCCCTTTCTCTTTGGCAATAACTCCGTGGCTACCACACACTTGTCAGCGACCGCGACGCTCGTCCTGCGGCCGTATGCACTAGCAGAACTTGGCGGGCAGCTCGCCAGCGGTCAGGAACTATCATGCAGGCCAATGAGTTACCGCACATCACGGCATCTCCCGACAGGATACACCTATGTGCCGCTGGATCGCATACCGGGGCGAGACGACGTCGTTCGAGCCTTATGTCACCGAACCCGAACATTCCCTGGTCGCGCAGAGCATCCGCTCGCTGCAATCGACGGCGGGCTCGAACGGCGACGGCTTTGGTCTCGGCTGGTACGGCGAGCATCCTGAGCCGGGCCTTTATCGCGAGACGCGCCCGGCGTGGTCCGACGAGAATTTGCGCTACCTCTGCCGGCACCTGCGCTCGCATTTGTTCTTTGCTCATGTGCGCGCCGCCACCGGCACGGCGGTGACGCGGCAGAATTGCCATCCGTTTGCCTGCGGGCACTGGATGTTCATGCACAACGGATTCGTCGGAAGCTGGAATCGGCTGCGGCGCAAGGTCGAGGCGCTCATTCCTAACGACTATTACCCGTCGCGGCTGGGCACGACCGACTCCGAAGCCGTGTTCCTGGCGATGATGGGGGCCGGCCTCGACAGCGATCCGCTTGAGGCGACGCGGCGCGTGCTGCAAGCGCTCGTCGGTCTCGTCAATGAAGGCCAGCTTCGCGAACGGCTCCGCTTCACCAGTGCGATCGCCAACGGCAGGGATCTCTACGCCTTCCGCGTCGCGGTCAACGACGCCGCGAACACGCTCTATTTTCGCGAGGACGCCGGCGAGGTCATCGTCGTCTCCGAGCCGTTCGACAAGGAATCGGATTGGATCGAGGTGCCTCCCAATCACGCGTTGATCGCGCGTGCATCCGAGAGCGCAAAGATTGTTCCGTTCGAGCTTGCAATTTCCGGTGAGAGCGATGCGGAACCGGTTCCGGTCAAAAGGATTATCGCCCGCAGATAGTTCCTTTGCCGGGTGGGACCAATGTCAATCGCTTCCGACGTTTTGAAACTGCTGCGTCTCGATTCTTCCGACGACAAGCAGCACGTCGTCATCCGTTCCGCCGGCGGACGCGGCAAGGCCACCGACTATTCCTTCGGCATCGAGGAAGAGTATTTCCTGGCCGACCGCCGCAGCCTCGAGGTCGCGATCCAGACTCCCAACGAGCTGTTCGAATCGGCGAACTGGTCGACCGGGGGCCAGGCCATGCGCGAGATGCTGCAATCCCAGCTCGAGGTCGCCACCAACGTTCACGTCGACGTCAACGACGCCCGCGAAGAGCTGCGCTTCCTGCGGCGCGAAGTCGCGAATGTCGCCGCGCAATATGGCTTCGTGATCATGGCCTGCGGCACCCACCCGACGGCGGTCTGGCGCATGTCGCAGCCGAGCCCGAAACCGCGCTATGAGGAGATGATCGAGGATCTGCGCAGCATCGGCCATCGCAACATGATGTGCGGTATGCATGTGCATGTTCAGTTGCCGGATCCCGAGAAGCGCATGGCGGTGATGCGGGCAATGCTGCCGCACCTGCCGCTGTTCATCGCGCTGTCGGCATCCTCGCCGTTCTGGGCTTCGCACAAGACCGGGCTGAAGGGCTACCGCCTCGCGGCCTATTCCGAGCTGCCTCGCACCGGCCTGCCCGAACTGTTCGAGAGCCGTCGGGACTACGACGAATATGTCGGCGCCTTGCAGCGCTCCGGCGTCATCCCTGACGAGAGCCACATCTGGTGGGCGATGCGTCCTTCGATGCGGCACCCGACACTCGAGCTGCGAGCGCCCGACACCTGCACCTTCGTCGACGATGCCGTTGCCATCGCCTCGCTCTATCGCTGCCTGACGCGTCACCTCTATCTGCGGCCTCATTTGTCGAAGGAGGTCACGGCGGTCGACCGCGCCATCGCGGTGGAGAACAAATGGCGCGCCCAGCGCTACGGGACCGATTGCATCTTCGCCTCCCGGGAAGGAGCGGTCACGATTTCGGAGATGCTCTCCCGGATCATCGACGCCACCGCCGAGGACGCCGACCTGCTGGGGTGTACCGCCGAGATCGAGCATTGCCGCGTCATCGTCGACCGCGGCAGCTCGGCCGAATTCCAGCTTCGCGCCTATCGCGACAACGGCGACGACATCACAGCCGTGTCACGATGGATCGCTACATCTACCCTGTCCGGAACGAGCGCGCCTGTCCAACGCAGCGCTCCTGCGCCGTCGTAGCGGCCGCGCAAGCTTTGCGAACGAGAACGTCATTTCTGAATTTGGTAGGCCGTGGGGGAATGCATGACTGACATCGCCTGGTGCACCGGTTGCGGCCACAGCCTGGTTCCGATCCTGTCCGAGAAGGACCGCGCGCGGCCAGGCTGCTTGTGGTGCGAGGGCGTCGATGCGCGGACGATGGAGATGGCAAAGTGGGCGGACAGCCCGGCCGGCAAGCCGGATCGGGCCGCGCCCCGCGCCTTCGATTGAGGCGCCCTCCGCCTCAGGCCCGCGCCACCTGGCGCGGACGGAACACGGATTCGGCGGCGGGTGAAAGCGCCGCGACCGGCTTTCGCGCCGGCCGGCGCCGCGGGATGAAGAAATTGTTCACGAGGATCGGCTCGTGATCGCCGAGCGCGATCCGCTCCTTCGCGAGCAAGCTCATGACCGCGCGCATCTTGATGACTTCCTGCGCCACGAAGCTGCAATCCTCATCGCGGTTGATCTGCTCGTGCATGATCGCCTCGGCTTCGCGCATGCTGACGCGAAGCGCCCTGATTGTTCTCCGAATTTCGCTGATACGGTGGTCCATGGCTGCCTCCATCTCGGAGACAGCATAAGAACAAAACATGAACAATCTGTCAATCGCCGCGAGGCCTAGACCCGGCGTTTTCGCTCATCCCAAGACCCGCATCCCAAGACCCGCATCGCACTCGCTTTTCCCCGACGCGCTGCACGCATTGGCGAAGCTTGCTGACAAATTAGACAGCTGCCGTCGCGCCCCGGAAGCACGCCCCCCTCGCACCGGCGCCTGACGATCAGACCCAGCCATCGATCTAACGTCCCGTGCAACCATCGAATTTGCTTCTGCCCAGGCACGCCTGCATCGCCGCGCCGGGCTCGCTTGACGCTTCGTCAACCGACTGGCCCGAAATTCGCAATGAAGTTGCGAGCGAAGCAACGGCGCAGAGCGGAGAACGTCATGAACGTGCATGCTGCGGGCGATCTCAAGACGATCGGCCTGACTCATCCGAATGGCGTGCCGCTTCGCCTCAACATCCAGGACTTCGTCGCAATCGATCGCGACCGGAATGCGAAGTTCGAGGCGACGTATCGTCCGCAAGCGCTCTACAATCGCGCCAACGAAGGCTTTCACGCCAACAACGAAACCTTCCTGCTGCACGAAGTCGCGACCAATCTGCCGATCTACCGTCCCGACACCGGTCCCACCGATTTCCATCTGCATCTTCCGCCCGGCGGCTTTCAGCTCGTGCTGGTCACCTCAGGCGCGTTCACCTTCGACTATGACGGGCGCTTCTATAATGTCGGCCCTGGCGCGGTGATGCTGCAAAGCGCGATCGTGCATCGCCAGCTGTTCTATACCTGGTCGGGCCTGTCGACCGAAGAGAACCTGAAGACGCCCCAGACAGTGGTGCCCGACCCGATCTCGATGGGCTATTCGGGCAAATTCCTCGAAGCCTTCATCACCGATCCCACCACCTTTCCGAATCCGACCATCGTGGGTCCGGACCAGATCAACGAGGCCGAGACGCCGCGCGTGGCCTGGAGCCACAAGCTTCACAAC
This sequence comes from Bradyrhizobium sp. WBOS07, assembly GCF_024585165.1. NCBI lineage: Bacteria > Pseudomonadati > Pseudomonadota > Alphaproteobacteria > Hyphomicrobiales > Nitrobacteraceae > Bradyrhizobium > Bradyrhizobium sp. WBOS07. Next base: position 6,476,461 of record NZ_CP029008.1, on the reverse strand, counting down.
CGGCCGGCCGATGCCGGCTTCTGGCTGCAGGATCCGCTGGCGCTGGATGCGCTGTTCAAGCCGCTCACCGATGGCTCCGTCAAATCGGCCATGCCGGTTTATCTGCGCGATATCGGCATCGAAGGCCCGAGCGGCCATCTCGTCACCGGCCACATCATCGCAACCGATCCGCGCGGCCAGTCGCTGCTGCCGAAGAGCACGTCGATCGCCGCCGATGCGACCTGCTTGGCGAAGGGCGAGGTCGTGATCTACCGGGTCATTCGCGGCTCAGCCGAATTCAGGAAGAGAGCTGGCGAGACCTTCGAGCTCGCCGCCGGCGACGTCGTGACGGCGGGTAAGGATTCGATCAGGCTCGTCGGCCTCGGCGAAAATACCCAGTTGCTCCGCCTCGGCCTGCTCAAGGGCATGAACGAGCTGCGCAGCTGGACGCCTGCGCAGCGTGACGAGATCGACGGCCTTGCCGGTCAGATCATCACCCACAGTGATGTCCGTCCGCTGCGGACCGAAGGCAAGCCGGTCGGGTATCTGTACGGCTGAGCGGCCGAGCCTACTCCGCCGCCTGGCGCACGTGCCGCGCGGTCGGCGTGCGCATGGTGACGAGCTCCTCGGCCGCGGTCGGATGCAGCGCGATCGTGGCGTCGAAATCGGCCTTGGTCGCCTTCATCTTCACGGCGATCGCGACGGCTTGCGTGATCTCGGCGGCGGCATCGCCGACGATATGGCAGCCGAGCACGCGACCGGTCGCGCCGTCGACCACGAGCTTCATCAGCACGCGGGTGTCGCGGCCCGACATCGTCGCCTTGATCGGGCGGAACGTGGTCTTGTAGATGTCGACATGGCTGAATTGCGCGCGCGCCTCGGTTTCGGTCAGTCCCACCGTGCCGACCTCCGGCTGCGAAAACACGGCGGTCGGGATATTGGCGTGATCGACCCTCACCTCGCGCTTGCCGAACACGGTGTCGGCGAAGGCATGGCCCTCGCGGATCGCGACCGGCGTCAGGTTGAAGCGATGGGTGACGTCGCCGATCGCATAGATGCTGTCGACCGAGCTCTTCGAGAATGGATCGACCGCGATGCCGCCATTGGCGGGATTGATGGCGACACCGGCCTTCTCCAGCCCGAGATTGGCCACCGCTGGATGGCGGCCGATCGCGAACATCACCTGGTCGGAGGCGAGGCTCGATCCGTTCGACAGATGCGTGGTGAACTCCTCGCCGTGGCGATCCACCTTCGCCACCGTGCAGCCGGTGAGGATGGTGATGCCCTGCTTCTCCATCTCGGCCCGGACATGGGCGCGGACGTCCTCGTCGAAGCCGCGAAGGATGTTGTCGCCGCGATAGACCACGGTGACGTCGGAGCCGAAGCCGGCGAAGATGCCGGCGAATTCCAGCGCGATATAGCCGCCGCCCTGGATCACGATCCGCTTCGGCAGCTTCTTCAGATGGAACGCCTCGTTGGAGGAGATCACGTGCTCGATGCCGGGGATCGCGGCCCCGTGGTTGGGCGCACCGCCGGTGGCGATCAGGATGTATCTTGCGGTGATCTTGCGGTCGTTCTCGAGCAGACGGACGGTGTGCTTGTCCTCGATCACCGCGCGGCTCTTGACGATCTGCGCGCCGGATTTCTCGACATTGGCCGTGTAGGCAGCCTCCAGCCGCGCGATCTCCTTGTCCTTGTTGGCGATCAGCGTCGCCCAGTCAAAGCTGGCGGGCGGAACGGTCCAGCCGAAACCGGCGGCATCTTCCAGATCCTGCCGGAAGTGCGAGCCGATCACGAACAGCTTCTTCGGCACGCAGCCGCGGATCACGCAGGTCCCGCCCATGCGGTACTCCTCCGCGATCGTCACGCGCGCGCCGTGACCGGCCGCGATGCGGGCGGCACGCACGCCGCCCGAGCCACCGCCGATGACGAAGAGGTCGACGTCGAATTCAGCCATTGTCCACTCCGACCTCTAATTCATGGTCCGATCCCGGAGGGCCGCGCCAGCGCAAAGCGTGCAGCGGTCTTCCGAGAGGACCATGCTCAAACAACAACCTGAAGCGCGATGACGCGCTTGAGGAATTCCCTGTCAGATAGGGTCTGTCAGATTTCCTTGCCACGCTTGCGCATCTCGGCGCGGAAGGCCCCCATCACGGTCTCGGAGAAGGTCTGGGCCCAGGAATTGATGAAGTTCATGCTGAGCCCGATGGCGCGCGGCTCGGCGTCGAGCAGCTTCTTGCCCAGCGGCGACTTGTAGAAGACGACGAGGTCCTTCAGCTCCTGCTCGGTGAACTCGCTGGCATAGATCTGCGCCATGCCGTCGCCGATCTCGTTCTGGCGCCCGTTGAGCTGCTGGGCCACGATCGGGGCGATCTCGTTGAGGTCCTTCTGGTAGTTGAGGTTCTGCTGGATCAGCGCATTCTTGGTCTTCTCGACGAGGCCGGGCACGGCGCCCGCATACATCCCGCTGGCGTTCTTGATCTGCAGGATCTCCTTGGCGGCCGCAATCGCCCCGGGCGAAGCCTTCGACTGGGCCGGCGCCGCGGGCGCCTTCTGGGCCTGCTGCGCCACGGCCGGGACGGCCGCGAGGGCCAAGCCCGCAGCGAGCGTCGCGGCCGGCAAAAATTTCAAAAAGCTCTTCATTCCTAGTCTCCTTTCGGCTTGCGCCGTTCAATCACGCGGATTCCCTCGCCACCCGCCAGAACGGCAGAGCTGGCCAAGCCGATGAACAATCCATGCTCGACGACGCCGGGGATCGCGCTCAGCGCCTTGGCGAGGCTGGCAGGATCCTCGATCCGTCCAAGCTGGGCATCGATGATCCAGTGGCCGCCGTCGGTGACGAAAACGTGGCCGTCCTTGCCGTTGCGGACCGCCATTTGCCCGGAAACGCCGCATTCGGCAAATGCCTTCTCGATCGCGCGGCGCGTCGCACCGAGGCCGAACGGGATGACCTCGACCGGCAGCGGAAACTTCCCGAGGGTCGGCACCCATTTGCTGTCGTCGGCGATCACGATCATGCGATCCGAGGCCGCCGCCACAATCTTCTCGCGCAACAGCGCGCCGCCGCCGCCCTTGATCAGGTTGAGCGCGGGATCGATCTCGTCGGCGCCGTCGACCGTGATGTCGAGATGGTCGATCTCGTCGAGCGTGGTCAGCGGCACGCCGCAGCGCGTCGCGTCGAGGCGCGTCGCCTCGGAGGTCGGCACGCCGATCACCTTCAGCCCGGCGGCGACGCGCTCGCCGAGCAGCTCGACGAAATGCTTGGCGGTCGAGCCGGTGCCGAGCCCGAGCTGCATGCCGTCCCGCACCTCCTCGAGCGCGCGGGCGGCAGCCTGTCGCTTCAACTGGTCCATGTTCACGTTTGCGCCCGCCTCTGAATTCGTGAGCCGCCGACAGCGACCGTTTTCGGCGGCCTATGTAGCCTCGTTTTCCGCGCGGGAACAGGCCTATAAGGTGATCTTATGGGCCCGCCCCTTGCGTGGACGCGACCGGGCCGGTAGCGCTTGGATCATGACCTCCTTCAAAGGGACCTCCCCTCACACCATCGTCTTCGATCTCGACGGCACGCTCGTGGATACGGCGCCCGACCTGATCACCGCGCTGAACTACGTGCTCGACCGCGAAGGGCTGCCGCCGGTGCCGATGGCCTCGGCCCGCAACATGATCGGCGCCGGCGCCCGCAAGCTGATCGAGCGCGGGCTGGAGGCGGAGGGCCGCACCGTCACCCCCGCTGACATGGACCGGATGACCGCGGATTTCATCGCCTATTACGCCGATCATATCGCGGTTGAATCCCGCCCCTTCGACGGGCTCGAAGCCGCGCTCGACCAGTTTGCGGCCCAAGGCCACCGCCTCGCGGTCTGCACCAACAAGCTGGAATGGCTCTCCAAGCGGCTGCTGGACCAGCTCGACCTCAGCCGCCGCTTCGCGGCGATCTGCGGCGCCGACACTTTTGGCGTCCAGAAGCCCGATCCGACCATCTTCCGGGAAACGGTGGCGCGGGCCGGCGGCGCGGTCAAAGCCAGCATCATGGTCGGCGATGCCGGAACCGATGTCGGGGTGGCCCGGCGGGCCGGGGTGCCGGTGATCGGGGTCAGCTTCGGCTACACGGACGTGCCGATTGCCGAGCTGAAGCCTGACCGGCTCATCCATCACATGCGCGACCTGCCGGCTGCCGCCAGCAGCCTGATGACCGCATAGCCCGTCAACCTATTGAAATAACTTGTTATTTTGATCGACCCCGCATTAACCATTCATTGACTATGCGCCGCCCGCCAGTTGCCTGCCTCAAACGACACTCCTAAGGTCGGTGCGGGGCTTGTGTGGCGGTTCGTCGCAGTTGAAGTGGATGGGTCATGCGTCGTGTCATCGCGGCTGCGTTAGCGGGAGCGGGCCTGTTGGGAGCGGCCAGCCTTGGCGGCTGCTCCTCGATGTCGGACGTGTTCAAATCGACCCCGCCGCCGGTCCAGGTCCGGCTCGAATCCAATCCTCCGGGTGCGGACGCCACGACGTCGCTCGGTCCGGGCTGCAAGACCCCCTGCTCCGTCTCGGTTCCAGCTCCCGACGTCCCCTTCACGGTCGCGTTCGCGCTGCCGAAGTACCTGCCAGCAAGCGTCCCGGTGAACCTGATCAAGAATCCTGGGGATTTCACCACCCCGGCCTCGGTGACCACGGACCCGAATCCAGTGTTTGCGGAACTGCAGCCCGCAACGCCGCCCAAACCGGTCCGCAAGCCGCACCGGCCGAGGAAACCGAAACCAGCCGCAGCGGCGCCTACTGCGGCACCGGCTCAGGCTGCTCCGGCTGCAGCCTCGCCGTTCCCCGATCCGAACGCCGGCCGGCGTTGAGCTAAGTATACCACCCGATTGTCCTCGCCGCGTCCGATGCTTAGATTGCGTCCCGAGCACCGCTTGAAGCCACCGCTTGAAGCCGAGGTGCGCCCGTCGCCATCAGTGACAAGGCCTCTCGCATGAACGGATCCGCCGCGCTGTCGACCCCGATGACCGATCCGTTCGGGCGGACCATCAGCTATTTGCGCGTGTCCGTGACCGACCGCTGCGACCTGCGCTGCTTCTACTGCATGTCGGAAGACATGACGTTCCTGCCCAAGGCGAACCTGTTGACGCTGGAAGAGCTCGACCGGCTCTGCTCGGCCTTCATCGCCAAGGGTGTCAAAAAGCTGCGCCTCACCGGAGGCGAGCCGCTGGTCCGGCGCAACGTGATGACGCTGGTGCGCTCGCTGTCGCGGCATCTGTCGAGCGGCGCCCTGAACGAGCTGACGCTGACCACCAACGGCACCCAGCTGGCGAAACACGCGCGCGAGCTCGCCGATTGCGGCGTCCGCCGCATCAACGTCTCGCTCGACACGCTCGACCCCAAGAAGTTTCGCGAGATCACGCGCTGGGGCGAGATCGACAAGGTGCTGGAAGGCATCGAGGCCGCGCGCGCCGCGGGACTTGCCGTGAAGATCAACGCGGTGGCGCTGAAGAACCTCAACGAGGACGAGCTTCCCGAGCTGATGCGCTGGGCTCACGGCAAGGGCATGGGCCTGACGCTGATCGAGGTCATGCCGATGGGCGAGATCGGCTCGGGCCGCATCGACCAATATCTGCCGCTGTCGCTGGTGCGTGCGCGCCTTGCCCAGCAATTCACGCTGACCGACCTCGCCGAGAGCACCGGAGGTCCGGCCCGCTATGTCAGCGTCGCCGAGACCGGCGGCAAGCTCGGCTTCATCACGCCGATGACGCATAATTTCTGCGAATCCTGCAACCGGGTTCGCATCACCTGCACCGGAACGCTGCACACCTGTCTCGGCCACGAGGATGCCTCGGATCTGCGCAAACCTCTGCGTGCATCCGATGACGACATGCTGCTTGCGGATGCGATCGACCGCGCCATCGGCCTGAAGCCCAAGGGCCACGATTTCATCATCGACCGCCGCCACGACCGTCCGAGCGTCAGCAGGCACATGAGTGTCACCGGCGGCTGACACCGGCGGACTACGGGCTTATTCCCCTTAACTATCAACAAACTTCCGATTGACTGGCGGCACGCCCGCTGGTTTGGTGCGGCTGCCTCATGCCTGCGCGGCGAGACAAGCCACGCGCCATCTCGGCGCAGTCAAGACGGCCGGGGCACAATCGGGGGAGGACCTATCGTTGCAAGCGCTCCTTAAGCTGAGCAGCAGGATCGACGCGTTCACGCGCTGGACGGGCAAGCGTGTAGCTTGGCTGATTTTGCTCGCCGTGATCATCTCGTCAGTCAACGCGATCATCCGCAAGACGTTCGACACCTCCTCGAATTCGTGGCTCGAGCTGCAATGGGTGCTGTTCAGCATCGTCTTCCTGCTCTGTGCGCCCTGGACCCTGCTCGACAATGAGCACATCCGCATCGACATCGTGAACAACACGCTGCCGAAGAAGGCCCGCAACATCATCGACGTCGTCGGCCACGTATTCTTCCTGTTTCCGATCTGCATCGTCATGATCGTCACCGGGGTGCCGTTCTTCTTGCGCTCCTTCCAGATCAACGAGCAATCCGGCAACGCCGGCGGACTGCCGCAATGGCCTGCCAAATCCCTGATCATGATCGCATTCGCGTTCCTGCTCGTTCAAGGCATCTCCGAGCTGATCAAGCGGATTGCGGTGATGCGCGGATTGATCCCGGACCCGCATGAATCCCAGGTGTCGGCGCTGGAGGCGGAAGTCGAGCATCTCGTCGAAGCGATCGAGAAGAAATAGCCGTTGGCGACGGTGTAGGGGGAATTCATGACCGCATTCATCATCGCCAATATGGCGCCCATCATGTTCGTGTCGCTGGTCGTCATGCTGCTGCTTGGCTATCCCGCGGCATTCTCGCTCGGCGCCGTCGGCCTGTTCTATGCCGTGATCGGCGTCGAACTCGGCCAATTCCACCCCGACTTCCTCCAGGCCCTGCCGGAGCGCGTCTACGGCGTGATGAACAACGACACGCTGCTCGCCATTCCGTTCTTCACCTTCATGGGACTGGTGCTGGAGCGGTCGGGCATGGCCGAGGACCTGCTCGACACCATCGGCCAATTGTTCGGCACCATCCGCGGCGGCCTCGCCTATGCGGTGATCTTCGTCGGCGCGCTGCTCGCCGCGACCACGGGCGTGGTGGCGGCTTCCGTGATCTCGATGGGTCTGATCTCGCTGCCGATCATGCTGCGCTATGGCTATGACCGCCGCGTGGCAGCCGGCGTCATCGCTGCCTCCGGCACGCTCGCCCAGATCATTCCGCCCTCGCTCGTTCTGATCGTGATGGCCGACCAGCTCGGCAAGTCCGTCGGCGACATGTACGAGGGCGCCTTCATCCCCGGCCTCGTGCTCGCGGCCCTCTATGCCGGCTACGCCTTCCTCGTCAGCATGATCTTCCCGGCGGCAGCACCCGGCCTGCCGAAGGACGCTATCGGTTTCCGCGAAGACAATGGCGACCGCGGCCTGGTCTCGCTCGGCATGCTGTTCCTGGCGAGCTGCGTGTTCGGATGGTTCATGATGCGCAATTCGAGCACGCATGGCGCCGATTACGTCGTGCTCAGCATGTTCTACGGCATCGTCTTCGCGTTCGCGGTCGCCGTGGTGAACTGGGTCGTCGACAGGCTGACCGGCTTCCGTTTCCTGTCCAAGATGGCGCAGCAGACCACCTTCGTCATGGTGCCGCCGCTGTTCCTGATCTTCCTCGTGCTGGGCACCATCTTCATCGGTATCGCAACCCCGACCGAAGGCGGCGCGATGGGCGCGGCCGGTGCCCTCATCCTGGGCGCCGTGAAGCGCCGGCTCAGCTGGGACCTCATCCGCCAAGCCACGGAATCCACCGCCAAGCTGTCGGCTTTCGTCGTGTTCATCCTGGTCGGTGCCCGCATCTTCTCGCTGACCTTCTATGGCGTCAACGGGCACGTCTGGGTCGAGCACCTGCTCACCTCGTTGCCCGGAGGGCAGGTCGGCTTCCTGATCTTCGTCAACGCCCTCGTGTTCGTGCTGGCCTTCTTCCTCGACTTCTTCGAGCTGGCCTTCATCGTGATCCCGCTGCTCGGGCCTGCCGCCGAGCATCTCGGCATCGACCTGATCTGGTTCGGCGTCATTCTCGGCGTCAACATGCAGACCTCGTTCATGCATCCGCCGTTTGGCTTCGCGCTGTTCTATCTCCGCTCGGTCGCACCGAAGGATCGCTACACCGATCGCATCACCGGCAAGCGGATGGAACCCGTCACCACGGGCCAGATCTATTGGGGCGCGGTGCCTTTCGTGATCATCCAGCTGATCATGGTCGGTCTGGTCATCGCCTTCCCGGCGATGGTGATGCACTACAAGGGTGTGCAGACGAACATCGATCCCAACACCATCAAGATCGAGGTGCCGCAGATCGAGCTGCCGCCGCTGGATCTCGGTCCGCCGCAGAAGTAGCGGGACGAGCCTTCTTCCTTCTCCCCTTGCGGGAGAAGGTGGCGCGAAGCGCCGGATGAGGGGGTCTCTCCACGCGTCAATTGAGAGTGGGACTCGCGGAGAGACCCCCTCACCCGTCTCGCCGCTAACGCGGCGCGCCACCCTCTCCCACAGGGGGAGAGGGTGCAACGTCACTGCCGCGCCAGTTGTTCTCAACAGCCCTTGCCGCATCCGCCAGCCGAAACCGTAGCGTGAACTCGGCTCCGCCGCCGGGAAGATTCTCCACCGCAACCGTAGCGGCGTGATCGTCCGCCACCGCGCGCACGATCGAGAGTCCGAGGCCCGCGCCGTCGCTGCGGCGGCGGTCGGCGCGCCAGAAGCGCTGGAAGATCAGCTCGCGCTCGGCCTCCGCGATCCCCGGACCGGAATCGCGCACGCGCACCGAACCGTCCTCGCCCACCTCGATTTCGACGGTGCTGTCCTTTGCCGTGAACTTGATGGCGTTTTCGGCGAGGTTGAAGATCGCGCGCTGCAGCATCTCCGCATTACCGTGGATCGGCACCGGCGCATCGGTGCCCTTCAGCGCGATGTCCTTGTGCTGCGCGATCGCGAACGGGGCGATCGCGGCGACCACCTCGGCGGCGACGGCGCGCAAATCCGCGGTCTCGCCGGGATCCAGCACCAGGGTGTCGAGCTCGGCGATCTCCAGCAGCTGGGCAACGAGGCGGCTCATGGTTTCGATGTCGGCATGCAGCGCCTGCCGCGCCGTGCGATCGTCGAGCGTCTCGATCCGCGTGCGCAGGATCGCGAGCGGCGTGCGCAATTGATGCGCGGCGTCCGCCGTGAACTGCCGCTGCACCCGAAAGCCGCCTTCGAGCCGGTCGAGCGCCTGGTTGACGGCGGTGACGAGCGGCAGGATCTCGCGCGGGATCTGCTCCGTCGGCAGGCGGATGTCGGTGCGCGCCGGTCCGATATTGGCGGCCTTCTCGGAGGCCCTCCACAGCGGCGCGATCGCACGGCGGAAGATGATGATGTCGGTGGCGAGCAGGACCAGGAGGATCGGAATCGTGATCCAACCGACGCGCCGGAAGAAATTCGAGACGATGTCGTCGATGATGACGTCGCGGTGCGCAAGATCCTCGGCGACCTGGACCCGCACTGTCTTGCCGTCGATCTCCCGGGTGACCGACGCGCCGGAAATGCTCTCCGACGCGCGCGGTGCGGCGGCGGCGGCGCGCCGGTGCGAGGAGAAAAGCAAATGGCCGTCGGCATCGCGAATGTCGTACTGATAGCGGCCATACGCTTCCGAATAGAGGCCCTTGAGACTGTCGGGCAGATTGAACGTCAACAGGCCGCCCGGCTGCGCGACGATGCGCTCCGCCAGCACTTCGGCCTGCGCGCGCATGGCATCGCGATGCAACTGGCCGATCTCGGAATTGAGCAGCCAGAACAGCACCAGCGGCAGGAAGATCGCGGCCACCGCGACCGCCAGGATGTGCAGGAACACGATGCGCCAGATCAGCGATTTGAACGTCGGCAAGCCGCCATAGGACGCATGGGACCTGGCGTGGGACCTGGCATGGGACTTGGCCTCGGACCCTGCCTGGGCCACGCTATTTCTCCGCGTCCATGAGATAGCCGACGCCGCGGATGGTGTGGATCACGACCTTGGCGCCGTGTTCAGCGAGCTGCTTGCGCAGCCGCGAGACATAAACCTCGACGGCGTTGGAGGCGACCTCGCCGTCCAGCCCGAAGATATGGTCCTCGACGTTCTTCTTCGGCACCACCCGCCCCTGCCGGCGCAGCAGGATCTCGAGCACCGAGGTCTCGCGCGCGGAGATGATCCGCGGCTGGTCGTCGACGAAGATCTGGCGGCTCTCGGTGTCGTAGACCAGGTTGGCGAGACTGAGCGAACGGCCAAGCAGCTGGCCGGGCCGGCGCAGGATCGCCTCCAGCCGCGCCACCAGCTCCTCCATCGCGAACGGTTTTGCGAGATAATCGTCGGCGCCGCTGCGCAGGCCGCCGACGCGGTCCTGCAAGCCGCCGCGTGCGGTCAGCACCAGCACGGGGAGCGGCTCCATCCTGGCGCGCAGCTCGCGCAACACCGACAGGCCGTCGCCGTCGGGCAGCCCGAGGTCGAGGATCATCGCGGCATAGCTGACGCTGCTCACCGCCTCGCGCGCCTCGGCCGCGCTGCCCACGATGTCGCTCTGGTAGCCGGCCGCCGCCAGCCCGCCCGCGACCAGCCGCGACAGCTCGGCATTGTCCTCGACGATCAGAAGGCGCATCGCATGTCCGCCGAAAACTCAAGTCACCGCACGGCTCGCGCGGCATCTTCGCTCTCTTCCACCATTCCGGCCGCCTCGGCCAGCGAAAAAGCACGGCGCCGGTCGCCCTTCCCTGTCAAGTTCATGCCGGCTGTTGCTCCATTGACGAGGCCGCGACCAAACGGCTAAATTCGTCATGTCGGAAAAGGCAGACTTGGCTTGGTAAGCCCAAGTCCTTTCGGTAACGAAAGCTCTGGTCTTTGGCCCCGTGCCTGAGATCCCCACGACGAACCCGATCGCTGTTCAGGCGGTCAGACGTTCGTCCGTGAGGTCCTCAGGTCTGGGAAACGCTCCGGTCGAACATCGACAACGGAGCAGTTTATGCAGATCCCCGACACTCCCCCCTACGACGTCATCATCGCGGGCGCTGGTCCCGTCGGCCTTTTTCTGGCTTGTGAATTGCGGATCGCCGGCTGTTCGGTGCTGGTCCTGGAAAAGGCGCGACACCCGCACTCGCCGCTCAAGAGCCAGCCGTTTGGCTTGCGTGGTCTCTCGGTGCCGACGATCGAGAGCTTCGACCGGCGCGGCTTGCTGGAGTGTCTGAAAGCTGGCGCGGCGAGCCGGGAGACGCCAGCGGGTGCGCACTGGATGCAGCAGCAGCGTCGCCCCGCCGGTCATTTCGCCGGCATCCAGTTCTTTCACGATCAGATCGATGCAACGCAATGGCCACACCGCCTGCCCGGCCCGATCGGGAGCATGGCGGTCGAAATGGCGAGCATCGAGCCCGTCCTTGCGGTCCGCGCCGAGGCGCTGGGTGCAGAGATCCGGCGCGGCTGCGGCGTCGAGGCTCTGAGACAATCCATGGACGGCGTGACCGTCGACACGGCCAGCGAAACCGTTCATGGCCGCTGGCTCGTTGGTTGCGACGGCGGCCGCAGCACCGTGCGAAAGGCGGCCGGTATCGGCTTCACCGGCACCGATCCGGAATTCACCGGCTATTCCGTGCAGGTCGAACTGGTCGATCCGGGCTCGCTCGAGCCCGGTCGCCATTACACACCTACTGGGATGTACACCTATGCGGCGCCAGGGACGATCGCGATGGTCGATTTCGACGGCGGCGCCGCACATCGAAGCGAGCTGGAGCGCGACCATGTCGAGGCGGTGTTGCGCAAGGTTTCGGGCGTCGACCTGACGATAACTGCCCTGCTGCTCGCCACCACCTGGACCGACCGCGCCTATCAGGCAACCGATTATCGCGCCGGCCGCGTATTGCTGGCCGGCGATGCCGCGCACATCCATTCGCCGCTGGGCGGCCAAGGCCTGAACCTCGGCCTCGGCGATGCCATGAACCTCGGGTGGAAGCTCGCCGCGACCATTCGCGGCGATGCGCCCGCCGGGCTGCTCGACAGCTATTCGACTGAACGATATCCGGTGGGAGCACAGATCCTCGACTGGTCGCGCGCCCAGGTCGGGCTGATGCGCCCCACCAGGAGTTCGCGCGCGCTCGAAGCCGTTGTCCGTGACCTCGTCAACACGCGCGACGGCGCGACCTACTTCGCCGAGCGCGTGTGGGGTGTTTCCCTCCGCTATGATCTCGGCGGGAGCCATCCGCTGGTGGGGCGGATTGCGCCCGACTTTGAACTGGGCGATGGGACAAGACTGAGCGAGCTCCTGAGAACAGGGAAAGGATTGCTGCTTGATTTCGGCGCGCGGCCATCGCTTCAAGCGCTTGCGCGCCGCTGGATTGGCCGGATCAGCTATGTTGCAAGCGAGGCAAAGGACGAATTGGGCTTGACCGCTTTGCTCGTGCGCCCCGACGGCGTCGTGGCCTGGGCCTGCGAACTGACTCCCGACAACGAGGAAGCGTCTCGGGCCGCGGCGCGATGGTTCGGTGATCCCAATGCCAGCTAAAGCCGTTCGTCTCGTCGGCCGTAGCGTTACTTCGCTTCAGCCTGACTTCGTGCTGTGCAGCCGGAAAGCGGTCCTGAGCTCAGCCACTTCGCGCGCCGTCGCCCCTCGCTCTGCGTCGGCGCGGCTTGCCGCCAAGTCCACATAAGCGATCGGCTGATCGAACTGGCTTGCCGTGAAGTCGTACCTCTCACCTTCGATCCGGTTGTAAAAATGGTCGCCGGCCGGCAGCGGCGTCTTCAGGAGGTCGCCGCCGAACAGCTCATGAACGAGCAGCGCCGTGACGTTGCATTGTCCCGCCGCCGGATTGCTCGCGGTCCATTGCCTCGCCGTCGCCAGCGACCATGCCCTGCACAGCGTTCTCTGAACGTCGTCTGGATCGAAGCTCAGCACCGTTCCGCCTCGGCGAAGACCGCTTGGATCGCCAATTTTTTCCGATGACTTATCAATCCCTTGGCTACTGTGCATGGGGTTGTTTTTCAGTTTTCAAGTCTGGGCCCTCCAAACATGGCAGCGCCCCGGAGCTTTCACACCGGGGCGCTGCCTGCGAGAGATGACGCAATCAGCTCTGCGAGCGGCGCGCCATGAAGATGTCGTAGCCGACCTCGGCGACCTGGAACCAGGAGTAGCTGTCGCTCGTGAACTTGGCGAGCGAGTCGTGCACCTTCTTGAAGTTCGGGTTGCTTGCGGCGACTTCGGCGTGCAGCTCCTTGGCAGCCTTGTGGCAGGCGTCCATGATCGACGGCGAGAACGGGTGCAGCTTGGTGCCGCCGGCGAGCAGCTTCTTCAGCGCCAGCGGATTGGCATTGTCGTAGCGCGCCATCATGTAGTTGTTGGCGTAGTGGCCGGCCTGCTCCAGCACGCTCTGGTAATATTTCGGCAGCGCGTTCCACTTGTCGAGGTTGACGAAGGCCAGCAGCATCGGCCCGCCTTCCCACCAGCCGGGATAGTAGTAGTGCGGTGCGATCTTGTAGAAGCCGAGCTTCTCGTCGTCATAGGGGCCGACCCATTCGGCGGCGTCGATCGTGCCCTTCTCCAGCGCCGGATAAATGTCGCCGCCGGCGAGCTGCTGCGGCACCACGCCGAGCTTCTGGAGCACGCGGCCGGCGAAGCCGCCGACGCGGAATTTCATGCCCTTGAGGTCGTCGGGCGTATTGACCTCTTTCCTGAACCAGCCGCCCATCTGGCAACCGGTGTTGCCCGCGAGCAGCGAGACGACGTTGTAGCTCTTGTAGAATTCGTTGAGCACGTCGCGGCCGCCGCCCAGCATATACCAGGCCTGGTTGATGCGCATGTTGGGGCCGAACGGCACGGCCGAACCGAAGGTGAAGGTCGGATCCTTGCCGAAATAATAGTAGGACGCGGTGTGACCGATTTCGCAGGTGCCGTTCTGCACGGCGTCGAGCACCTGGAGGCCCGGGACGATCTCGCCGGCCGCGAAGATCTGGATCTGGAATTTGTTGTCGGTCGCCTCAGCGACCATCTTGCACATCATCTCGGCTCCGCCAAACAGCGTGTCGAGCGACTTCGGCCAGCTCGTCGGCATGCGCCATTTGATTTCCGGCATCGATTGCGCGATCGCGGGAGCCGCGAGCGTGGCGGCGCCGGCCGCGCCAAGTCCGGTGACCTTGATGAAGTCTCTTCTCTTCATGATTTCCTGCCCTGATGGTTTGCGATTGTGGGCCTTCTTGCCGAGGCTTGGGGCCAGCATGACGCAAGCCGGGACGCAATGCCATCCCCCGATCGCACCGGGGGAAAGAAAAAGCCCGGCCTCCAGGAGGCCGGGCTCTGCGGTCTTGCGACTTTGGGTCTAGGCGATCAGCCGCGCGTGCGCGAGCGGATCATGAAGCTGTCGTAAGTATATTCGGCAACCTGCCACCACAGATATTCGTCGGAGCGGTAGGCCTGCATGGCATCAATCACCTTCTTGAAGTCGGCGTTCTTGGCCGAGACCTCGGCCCAGAGCTCGTTGGTCGCCTTGAGGCAGGCTTCCAGCACCTCGTTGGTGAAGGGACGAAGCTGGGTGCCGCCGGCAACCAGGCGCTTCAGCGCCGCCGGATTCTGCATGTCGTAGCGTGCCGCCATCCAGGTATTGGCATGGGTGGTCGCGTTGGCGAGGATGGCCTGGTAGTTCTTCGGCAGCGCGTTGAACTTCTCCAGGTTGGCGAAGGCGTGGACGGTGGGACCGCCCTCCCAGAAGCCCGGATAGTAGTAGTACTTGGCGACCTTGGCGAAGCCGAGCTTCTCGTCATCGTAGGGGCCGACCCACTCGGCGGCGTCGATGGTGCCTTTCTCCAGCGCCGGATAGATGTCGCCGCCGGCGAGCTGCTGCGGCACCACGCCGACCTTCTGGAGCACCTGGCCGGCGATGCCGCCGATGCGCATCTTGAGGCCGGAGAGGTCTGCGACGGTCTTGATCTCCTTGCGGAACCAGCCGCCCATCTGGGTGCCGGTGTTGCCGCAGGGGAATCCGATCACGTTCGACTTCTTGAAGAACTCGTTGGCGAGCTCGTTGCCGCCGCCCTGGAACAGCCAGGAATTCTGCTGGCGCGCATTGAGGCCGAACGGCACCGAGGCGAAGATCGCGAAGGTCGGGTCCTTGCCGACGTAGTAGTAGGACACCGTGTGGCACATATCGACCGTGCCGTTCGTGGTCGCATCGAGCGCCTGCAGGCCGGGAACGAGCTCACCGGCGGCGAACACCTGGATCTGGAATTTGTTGTCGGTCATCTCGGCAACGTACTTCGCCACCTGCTCGGCACCGCCATAGATGGTATCGAGTGACTTCGGGAAGCTCGAAGTCAGGCGCCACTTCACCTCGGGCGAGGACTGCGCGATCGCCGGCGAGGCCACTGCGGTCGCCGCCGCGCCTGCTGCCGACACTTTCAGAAAATCACGACGCTTCATCTTCAGGTCTCTCCTTGCTGGGGCGTTTCCCCTTGAACTTCTCTTGTGCCGCCGCTGATTCCGGCGACGCGACAGGGCCGCGTCGAACCGAAGGGGCTTGACTGCGGTGGGCCTTTAACACGGAAGGCGCGTTTGCGGAACGCGACAATGGCATGACGGGGCTCTACGAAAGTCGCATGTCTCCCAAGGGGACGAGGCGGCGCGCCGGCGGCCGCTTCAAGCCGCCGCGATGACGCCCTTGAGCTGGTCCCGGACCTGCCCTGCTATGGCGCGGTAGATCGCCGCATGGGGACCATCCGGCTCGCTGTCGACGACGGGGTTGCCGGCATCCGAGGTCGCGCGAATCGCCATGTGCAGCGGGATCTCGCCGAGGAACGGCACCTCGAGCTTCTCGGCCTCGTGGCGCGCGCCGCCATGGCCGAAAATGTCCGACCGCGTGCCGCAATGCGGGCACTGGAAATAGCTCATGTTCTCGACGATGCCGAGCACGGGCACGTTGACCTTCTTGAACATGGCAAGTCCCCGCCGCGCGTCGATCAGGGACAGGTCCTGCGGGGTCGAGACGATCACCGCACCCTTGAGCGGCACGTTCTGCGCCAGGGTGAGCTGGGCATCGCCGGTGCCCGGCGGCATGTCGACCACGAGAACGTCGAGCTTGCCCCATTCGACGTCGCGCAGCATCTGCGTCACCGCCGACATCACCATGGGACCGCGCCAGATCATCGCGGTCTCTTCCTCGACCAGGAAACCGATCGACATGATCGCGAGGCCGAAGCGCCGAAGCGGAATCATCTTGCGCTCGTCGTTCAGCTCCGGCTTGGCGCGCAGGCCCGTCAGGCGCGGCACCGAGGGGCCGTAGATGTCGGCATCGAGCAGCCCGACCTTGAGCCCGAGATCGCGCAGGCCGAGCGCCAGGTTCAGCGCGGTGGTCGACTTGCCGACGCCGCCCTTGCCGGAGGCGACCGCGATCACGGCGGCGACGCCGGGGATCTCCGACTGCCGCGCCATGGGCGAGCCGCCTCCCTGCGGCGGCTTGTGGGCATGGGCCGGCTGCACGCCCGGCGCGCCGCGACTGGGCTGCGGAGGCGGCGGCGGTGCGGAGCCCGGCTTGCGCTCGGCGGTCAGTGCCACCATGACGGTGGTGACGCCGGGGATGCTGCGCACGGCGGCCTCGGCCTCGGCCCGGATGGATTCCCAGGCCCTGGCCTCGGCGGCATCGACATTGATCGAGAAGAACACCTTGCCGTCGGACGCGCTGATCGCGCTCAGCACATTGGCATTGGTGAGCGCGACCCCGCGGGGGGACTTGATCCTGGCGAGGCTGTCGAGAACCTGTTGCTGCGTCACGCTCAAAGTGCATCTCCTGGACGGAGCCTGATCCGGACCCGGAGGGCCGCACCAGCGTGAAGCGGGAAGCGGCTTTCCGGCAGGGCCAGGCACGAGACTTTAGGATGCCCCATTAGAGCGGAAACGCCCAAAAGGCTACTGCCTGCCGATATCGTCAGCCATCTCGGCGGGCGCCGCCCCCTGCTCCTTGGCGGCCTCGTAATTCAGCTCGATCATGACCCCGTTGGGATCGTGAACGAAGATCTGCCAGAGGTCGCCGCCGGGCACCTGGCGGGCGTCGAACTTCATCCCCTTGGAGGCCAGCCGCTGCTTCATGCCGTCGAAACCGCGGCTGATGAAGGCGACATGATGGACGACGCCGGAATCCGGCTTCTGCGGCTCCGCCGTCGCGGAAATATCGACCAGGTGCACCACCGCCCGGCCCTCGCTGTACATCCAGGCGCCCGGGAAGGCGAAATTCGGACGGGCGCCTTTTTCCAGCCCCAGCACGTCCTCGTAGAAGCGGACGGTCTCGGCCAGATTCCGGGTCCGGATGTTGAAATGATCGAGGACGCCAACGCTCACACCGCCCAAGCCCGATGCCATGTCTCGCTCCCTTTTTCGAAGTCCTTAGGTCCTGCCATCCTAGCACAGGGGGCCGCCAAACGAAGCCGTTGCCCTCCCGGCTTAACGGTTTATGGTGCGCCTCCGATCCGCCCTCGCAGCGGAACTTCGAGGGTGCCGCCCGGCGCCCTCGCCCTGCTATAACCGTAAAGCTCAAATCTACGGACAAGGTACCACACATGGCTAAAGTCGCTTTCCTCGGTCTCGGCGTCATGGGCTTCCCGATGGCCGGACACCTCGTGAAAAAAGGGGGCCATGAGGTCACCGTCTACAACCGCACCGCGGCCAAGGCGAAGGAATGGGCGGACAGGTTCGGCGGCAAGACCGCGGCGACCCCGAAGGCGGCCGCCGAAGGTCAGGATTTCGTGATGTGCTGCGTCGGCAACGACAACGATCTGCGCGCGGTCACGATCGGGGCCGACGGCGCCTTCGCCGGGATGAAGAAGGGGGCGACCTTCGTCGATCACACCACCGCCTCCGCCGAGGTCGCGCGCGAGCTGGACGCAGCCGCCGGCAAGGCCGGCTTCAAATTCGTCGACGCGCCGGTCTCCGGCGGCCAGGCCGGCGCCGAGAACGGCGTGCTGACGGTGATGTGCGGCGGCGCGCAGGATGCCTATGCCGGCGCCGAGCCGATCATCACGGGCGCCTATGCGCGGATGTGCAAACTGCTCGGGCCCGCCGGCAGCGGCCAGCTGACCAAGATGGTCAACCAGATCTGCATCGCCGGTCTGGTGCAGGGTCTCTCCGAGGGCATCCATTTCGCCAAGAAAAGCGGCCTCGACGTAGCCGCGGTGATCGAGACCATCTCGAAAGGGGCTGCGCAGTCCTGGCAGATGGAAAATCGCTATAAGACCATGAACGAGGACAAGTACGATTTCGGCTTTGCGGTCGAATGGATGCGCAAGGACCTCTCGATCGCGATCGCCGAAGCCCGCCGCAACGGCGCCAACCTGCCTGTCACAGCGCTGGTCGATCAGTTCTATTCCGAGGTCGAGAAGATGGGCGGCAAGCGCTGGGATACGTCGAGCCTGCTCGCGCGCCTGCAGCGCTGAGGAGCTGTTGCGGCGCCGTTCGGGGGCGTGCAGCATCCGAGGGTCGCGACCTCGGCCGCGACGAAGCTTCGGCCAAGCGGTCGAACGGAAAGAAAAATAGCCTTCGGGGGGAGCCTTGCCTAGCGTGATCGCCGCCATCCTTGTTGTTGTGCGCCTGCTCCCGGTCGCGCTCCTGATCCTGGCTGCATCACCTTCGCAGGCGCTCGCCGCATCGCTCGATGGCGCCAGCATCGGCCCGCAATGGGCGCTTCCCTTCGCCGGCATGCTGCTGTCGATTGCGATCTTTCCGCTCGCAGCGCCTCACTTCTGGGAGCACCACCAGGGCAAGATTGCCGCGATGTGGGGTGCCCTGATCGTGCTGCCGCTTGTCATCTGGCACGGCCCGCTGCCGACCATCCAGGCTCTCGTTCATACCGCGCTGCTCGAATACATCCCCTTCATTCTGCTGCTCCTTGCGTTGTTCACGGTGGCCGGCGGAATCGTGGTGCGCGGCAATCTTCACGGCTCGCCGGTGCTGAACACCCTGCTGCTCGCGCTAGGCACCCTGATCGCGAGCGTCATCGGCACGACCGGCGCTTCGATGGTCATGATCCGGCCGGTGATCCGCGCCAATGACGACCGGCGGCACAACGCGCACGTCGTCATCTTCTTCATCTTCCTGGTGTCGAACATCGGCGGCTCGCTTTCGCCCCTGGGAGATCCGCCGCTGTTTCTGGGATTCCTGCGCGGCGTGGACTTCTTCTGGACGACGACGCACCTGTTCCCCCCGACGACGTTCGCCGCCTGGATTCTGCTCGTCCTGTTCTTTTGCATCGACGCTTATCTGTATCGCAAGGAAGGCCGCGTCAAACCGGACCCGACGCCGGACAATCCCTTGCGGGTCAGCGGAGGCCTCAACTTCGCTCTGATGGGCGTCATCATCGCTGCGATCCTCTTGAGTGCCAAGCTCGATCTCGGCGGATTCGAGGTTCTCGGCACGCACCTTCAGCTGCAGAATCTCTTGCGCGATGCCGTGATGATCGGCGTCGTGTTCGCATCGCTCGCCGTCACCTCGAAGGAGGACCACGACGCGAACGGCTTTTCGTGGGGGCCCATGATCGAAGTGGCAAAGCTGTTCGCCGCCATCTTCATCACCATCATTCCCGTGCTTGCGATCCTCAACGCCGGCAAGTCCGGCGCATTTGCCGCCGTCGTGAACATGGTCACCAATGCCGACGGCACGCCGAACAATGCCGCCTATTTCTGGCTGACCGGCTTGCTCTCGTCCTTTCTCGACAATGCGCCGACCTATCTCGTCTTCTTCGAGCTCGCTGGAGGCGACGCCAAGCATCTGATGACGAATGGCGCGGTGACCCTTGCCGCGGTCTCGGCAGGTGCGGTGTTCATGGGCGCGAACTCCTACATCGGCAACGCGCCCAACTTCATGGTGTACGCGATCGCGCGAGGAAGCGGCGTCGCCATGCCGGGCTTCTTCGGGTACATGGCTTGGACCTCCGTCCTGCTGCTGCCGGTGTTCGCGTTGGTCACGCTCGTTTTCTTCAGGTGAAGGCCTGTGGGTTCCGCGAGCGGAGGTCGAACCGGGCCTTGGATTAACGCAACGTTAACGTAATTCTTTAGCTCCTTAAGTCACCTCTTAAGGATTTCTTGCCAGAGATAGACAATGCAGAAGGCCCGCGTCCGGCGTGGGCAGGAATCGTTGTTGCTTGATGAGTAACCCCGCTGAAAAGCCCGAGGTTGTGCAGCTTCCGGCCGAGCCGGTGAGCGCTCCATCGGCGAGCAGCCGACGGGCTGCGGCGCAGCGGGTGCGCGAGGCGCGCGACAAGTTAACGTCGACCAGCGGAACCCGGCCGGCCTTCGACGCCGAGATGCTGCGGCAATACGCCCAGACCCGGCTGTCGGCCTCCTATGTCGTGATGCTGCTGGTGGTGGCGACCGGGTTGCTGTTCGGGCTGTGGATGCAGCCGATCCCCGCCGCCGCCTGGACCGTCGGCATGCTCTGCATTCACGCGGCGATGATCCGCAGCTGCCGGCGCTTCCTGACCGAGCCCGCCTCGCCCGCGGCGACGCGCGCATGGCGTACGCGCTTCGTCGTGCTCGACCTGCTCTATGGCCTGTGCTGGATGGCGATCCTGATCCATCCCGTGCTCGACATGGTCACGGAAACGCTGATGATGTTCCTGATGCTGCTGGTGATCGCGGTATCGAGCATGGTCGCCGCGAATCTGCCGATCGCAGCCCTTGCCGCCACCGCGCCGGTCGCGGTCGCCATGGCGCTGAGCTTTGCGTTCACCGGCTCGCTGGACAATTACATCCTGGCCGCGCTCTCGCTCGCGGCCGAGGGCTATTTCGTGCTGCTGGCGCATCGCCTGCACTCCTCGACCTTCGCGGCGCTGGAGGCGCGCGCCGAGAAAGACGCGCTGATCGGCGAGCTCGAACAGGCCAAGGCGATCTCGGACGAAGCGCGCCACCGCGCCGAATCCGCCAACGTCGCCAAGTCGCGCTTCCTGGCGCAGATGAGCCACGAGCTGCGCACGCCGCTGAACGCCATCCTCGGTTTCTCCGAGGTGATGAAGAGCGAGATCTTCGGCGCCCATGCGGTGCCGGTCTACAAGGAATATTCGGCCGACATCCATAATTCCGGCGTCCATCTGCTCAACCTCATCAACGAGATCCTCGATTTGTCGCGGATCGAGGCCGGCCGCTACGAGCTCAACGAGGAGGCGGTGTCGCTGGTCGGCATCGTCGCCGACTGCCACCATCTGATGAAGCTGCGCGCCTCGAGCCGGGGCATCACCATCCACGAGGTGTTCGAACAGTCCATGCCACGGCTCTGGGCCGACGAGCGCGCGATCCGCCAGGTCGTGCTCAACCTGATCTCCAACTCGATCAAGTTCACGCCGCAGGGCGGCGAGATCTGGCTCAAGGCCGGCTGGACCGCTTCGGGCGGACAGTATCTCTCGGTGAGGGATACCGGCTCCGGCATCCCCGAGGACGAGATCCCGGTCGTGCTCGCCTCGTTCGGCCAGGGCTCCAACTCGATCAAATCGGCCGAACAGGGCGCCGGCCTCGGCCTGCCGATCGCCAAGAATCTGATCGACCTGCACGGTGGCACGTTCACGCTGAAATCGAAGCTGCGCATCGGCACCGAGGTGATCGTCACCTTCCCGCCGGAGCGGGTGATGAGCGCGCTTGCGCCGCTGTCGGACGATTCTCCACCGCTCCAGCCGGAGGGTTCCGCACTGCCCGACGAGAAGCGCCGGCCGCGCCACAAGCCGATCATGAGCGCCGGCACAGGCTCCTAACCAGATGCTTGCAGACATGCCCGACAATCCCCCACTATGTCCGAATGAGCCAAGAAACGCCGTGCATCGCCGTCTGCATGATCGATCCCAGGACCAAGCTGTGCTTCGGCTGCGGCCGGACCTTGCCCGAGATCGCGCGCTGGCACGCCATGGACAGCGCGGAACGGCGCGCCGTCATGGCCCTGTTGCCGGAACGCATGACGGAAGCCGGGCTTGCGCCGATCGCGGCATCGCCGAAGCGGGCCTGACTGGCCTGCGCGCCCGCGGAGGCGCGCGATGATCCGCTTCCTGCTCGTCCTCGTCATGCTCGCCGGCACGGCCGGCGCGGTTGTCGCCTATGGCGATCCGAAGCAGATCGCGCGCGCCGGTCACAAGGTCTCGCACATCTTTCGCGCGCAGACGGTGGCGCCCGCCCCCGCCGTGCAGATCCCGCGCGGCCAGGGCGGCGAATTTGCGCTGCGTGCGAAGATCAACGGTGTCGCAGCGCCGATGGTGATCGATACCGGTGCGACCTCGGTGGTGCTGACCTGGGAAACCGCGAAAGCCATCGGGCTGCCGCTCGAGATGCTCGAATACGATGTCGAACTCGAGACCGCGAACGGTCACACCAAGGCGGCCCGGCTCACGCTCGACCGTCTCTCCGTCGGCCATCTCGTCGAGAAGTCGGTGCCGGCCCTCGTCGTCCAGCGCGGGCAGATGAAGACCAACCTGCTCGGCATGAGCTTCCTCGACCGCCTGGAGAGCTGGGGCGTCCGCGCCGACAAGCTGATGCTGACCGGCTATCCCGAGCTTCAGAGCAGCTCCCGCCGCTCGCGCACCGCGATCGACTAGATCGCAGCGGCGCGCGCGGACCACCGCCGGGGCTAGAGCAGCGGCGGGCCCTGCCGCAGATTCATGTGCCGGTTGACGTCCTTGTAGAGCAGATAGCGAAACCGGCCCGGGCCTCCGGCGTAGCACGCCTGCGGGCAGAAGGCGCGCAGCCACATGTAGTCGCCGGCCTCGACCTCCACCCAGTCCTGATTGAGACGGTAGACCGCCTTGCCCTCGAGCACGTACAGCCCGTGCTCCATGACATGCGTCTCGGCAAAGGGGATCGTCGCCCCCGGCTCGAACGTCACGATGTTGATGTGCATGTCATGGCGCATATCGGCCGGATCGATGAAGCGGGTGGTGGCCCACCTTCCCTCCGTGCCCGGCATCGCGACCGGTTCGATGGACTCTTCGTTGGTCACGATTGCCTCGGGCTCGGCCAAGCCCGGCACGCGCTGGTACAGCTTGCGGATCCAGTGCACCTGTGCAGGGCTGGGACCGCGGTTGCGAACGCTCCAGGCGCAGCCGGGCGGCAGATAGGCGAAGCTGCCAGGCCTCAGCTCACGTTCACCTTCTGCCAAGTTGAGCATCAACGTCCCGCCTGCGACGAACAGCGCCCCTTCGGCATCCTTGTCCGGCTCGGGCATGTCGCTTCCGCCGGCCGGCGCGATCTCCATGAGGTAATGGGAGAACGTCTCGGCGAAGCCGGACAGCGGTCGCGCCAACACCCAGAGCCGCGTGTTGTCCCAGTGCGGCAGATGGCTGACGACGATATCGCGTTGCACGCCGCTGGGGATGACGGCGTATGCGTTCGTGAAGACCGCGCGGCCGCTCAGCAGGTCCGTCTGGGACGGAAGGCCGCCCTGCGGTACGTGATAGGTGCGCGATGACATCATCAAGCCTCGTGAAGGTTACCGATTGGAATGTATCAGCTTGCAGCCGACTGGACGCCGAGCTGTAGCGGCTCGCTCAGCCAATGTTCTTCGAGATTGGCGCCATCTCCCTTGCGGTCGACAACGAGGAACGCGCTTGCGTCCTCGAGAACCAGGAGCGGGTGGTGCCAGCAGTTCCTAGCATAATTCACGCCCTGGTGGCCCCTTGCCGCGAACGCCCGGTAGCTGGACGAGACGCTGGGGTCCGTGCAAACGACGACAAGCCAATCCGCGCCGTTTAGGGGCATGAATAGCTGGCTCCCGAGCGGATGGCGCTCCATCAGGCGGATCGCGATCGGCGCGGGCCGCACCGAGGCGACGAACCAGCTGATGTTGACTTCTCCGCCTTCCGCGGCAACGTCGATATCGGCAAGCCCGTTGAAGCGCTGAGCGTAACCCTGGTTGATCGATAGCGGGGTCCTGCCTTCCGTTTCGACGACGTCTCCGAATGGAGCGAACGCCTGCTTCGTCAAAGGCTCGATCGAGAGCGTCACCATGGCCAACCTCAAGCACTCCGCAATTCAAAGGGTCTGCAGGCCCGCGACGGGACACTCAGAAGGCTCCACCGGTCATTCGTTGACCGGGTGCGACGTCAAGTCCAATATATAGAATGACACGATTGATAGGTTTTCGCTATGGATCTCCGCCAGCTCCGGTACTTCATCGCGGTTGCCGAGGAGCGCAGCTTCACCCGCGCCGCCCGGCGGCTGAACCTCTCGCAGCCGCCGCTCAGCCAGCACATCCAGGCCCTCGAGGCAGAGCTCGCGACCCCGCTGCTCTACAGGACCAGCCGCAGGGTCGAGTTGACGCAGGCGGGTGAGGCCATGCTGGTGCGGGGGCGCACCATCCTGCAACAGGTCAAAGCCGCGGAAGACGAGGCGCGGTCGATCGGAGCCGGTCTGATCGGAACGCTGGATGTCGGAGCGACCGGCTCGATCCTGCGCGGCCGTCTCGCGGAGCTGCTCGCGGCCTACCGCAAGGTCGCTCCGCAGGTCAGGATGACGCTGCATGAGCAGGCGCCGGCACTGCAGATCGCGGCGCTGCTCAGCCGCACCACCAACATCTGTCTCATTCGCGGC
Organism: Bradyrhizobium sp. WBOS07; assembly: GCF_024585165.1. Classification (NCBI taxonomy): domain Bacteria; kingdom Pseudomonadati; phylum Pseudomonadota; class Alphaproteobacteria; order Hyphomicrobiales; family Nitrobacteraceae; genus Bradyrhizobium; species Bradyrhizobium sp. WBOS07. Next base: position 6,451,873 of record NZ_CP029008.1, on the reverse strand, counting down.
ATTCCCGCTGAGCGCGACCTCTCCAGCAAGCTGGCGTGGCGGGAGGAGGTCGTCATCGCAATGCCCCGCACCCATCGGCTGGCGCGCCGCAAGCGCATCGCGCTCGGTGAGCTCGCGTCCGAGCATCATGTCGTCCTCGATCCCGATAGCTCCGATTTCGCACGGTACGTGCAGACCTGCTGTGTCGATGCCGGCTTCCTGCCAAAGGTGTCGCAGCAGGTCGTCGACGCCCAGTCGATCCCGAGCCTGATCGCCGCGGATTTCGGCGTCGCGCTCGTGCCGCAGTCGATTGCGCGCTTCACCACCGCCGACATCGTCTTCCGTCCGATCCGGCCCTCGCCGCCCACGGCCGATGTGTTTCTGGTCTTCAGAGCGGACGAAACATCGATGGTGGTGCACAACTTCATCAAGCTCGCGCTTCGATACCTGAATCATCGCAAGGGTGTGGGTTGATGCTCGCGGCGTCGACGCCGCCTCCTCTCCGCGTCATTGCAAAACCACCGTGTCCCGGACAAGCGCGCAACGCGCGAGCGTTGCGGCGCAGAGCCGGGACCCAGGGCGACACGGTCCAATGCCACGACATGGGCCCCGGCTCTGCAGCGCACCGCACCGGACGATGCTTCGCATCGCCGGGGAAGCGCTGCGCTGCGTCCGGGGCACGAGTGCCGAGTGGCGCACGGTTTCCTAACGACGTCATTGCGAGGCCGTAGGGTGGGCAAAGGCGCCCTTGCGCCGTGCCCACGATCTGTCCGATGCGGCGGTAGACGCGTGGGCACGCTGCGCTTTGCCCACCCAACGAAATCGAGTTTGTCGCAAGCACTTTTGACTCACAGACACGCCTTCTCACTCTCGCGGCGCAATTCGCCCGAGTTTTGCTTCGTCGCTCCGCCCTCAAATCCAGGAGGGCACAGGGAAGGCCGGGTGCTGACAACGCACCCGCGGTCCGCTGCGCAAAATGCACACGCAGAAGAACCGCACAGCAGCATACAGGTGGTGCCGATCACTCGGCCTTCCCTGCGCGATGGTCGGACGGCTTATGCCGTGCTCTCCCGGGAGCCGAACTTTCCTTCTGGCCTCCCTCGCCCCGCGGATTGGATAATGCAGTCTGCCCGGTTGGGCTCGCTCGCACCTCCGCGATAGGCTTGACCGTAGCAACGACGGCCAGGACCACACGGTTTTGCCGTACGCGCATTCGTGAGCGCCACAGGGTCGACAGCATCGTGCACTTAGCCATCGAATGTCGGCGCGACGAACTGAACAGCGCCGCTCGTCTGCACGTGGGTGTCGGGCTCACAGGGACTACCCGCCCTGCCCGTCCCCATCTCGTACCGACGCTGCCGCGTCCACCGCAAGCCCGGCTCGCGATCAAGACGACCTCGAGATCGCCCCTCCTGGTTGAGCCGGGATGGCAGACACATACGCCAAAACCGAATTTCGGTAAAGTGGGATATTTTTGGCGGCACAGGTTGACAGCGGGGCGACACAGGCGCGATCCCGTAGCTCGCGCCTAGGCCGCCGGCAGGGCGAACGAGAAGGTCGCGCCGCCTTCCGGCCCGTAGCCTGCGACCAGCTCGCCGCCGTGCTCGCGCACGATGCCGTAGCTAATCCAGAGGCCGAGTCCGGTGCCCTCGCCGACCCGCTTGGTCGTGAAGAACGGCTCGAAGATGTGGCTGATGTGATCCTTGTCGATTCCCGGTCCGTTGTCGGAGATCCGGATCAGGATCTCGTTGCCCTTGCGCACCGCCGAGACCACCAGCCGCGGCGCGTCCGTGCCGCGCATGGCGTCGATCGCATTCTCCACGAGATTGACGATCACCTGGTGCAATTGCCCCTCGTTGCCGCAGACCCAGAGCTCCGGCTCGATCTCCAACTGCAAGTCGATGCGCACCTGCTTGGTGCGCACGGCCCACAGCACCGCGGTGTTGATGAGCCGCTCGATGTTGACGCGCTCGACCTCGCCGAGCTTGCTGAAGGACAGCCGGCGCAGATTCTTCACGATTTCGCTGATGCGGACCGCGCCTTCGAGCGTGCCCTCGATCAGCGGACCGAAATCCTCCAGGATCTCGTCGATGCGCAGGCTGCGCCGCCTGGCCGCGAGGTCATCCTCACCGGCCTCGCCGTGGACCGCATCGAGATAGGCGGCGATGGCGGTGCGATAGCGCATCAGGGTATGGACGTTGCCATAGACGAAGCTGATGGGATTGTTCAGCTCGTGCGCGACGCCCGCAACGAGACGGCCGAGGCTGGCCATCTTCTCCTGCTCGACCAATTGCCGCTGGGCACGCTGCAACTCGTGATGGGCCTTGTGCAGCTCCTCATAGGCGCGGCGAAGCTCCCCGATCGGGCGGCCGGTCAGCACCACGCCGATGAAACGTCCGCGATGATCGTGGCGGGGCGAGGCGTTGATGGCGAACAGATCCGAGCTGCCGCCCTCGCCCGAAAACCGCAGCTCGCCGTCGACGACATCGGAGGCGCTGCGCGGCTTCAACAGCGGGATCAGCTTGTCTTTGTCCTGGATATCGATCACATCGGCGATGTTCCTGCCGACGATATCCGCGACGTTGCAGCCGAGCGTGTGCTGGAAGGCGGAATTGACCTGCTGCACCAGCCCTTTCGCATCGCAGACGATGAGGATGTCGGAGACGGATTCAATGACGTTGGTGACGAAGGCCTGCGCCTCCTCCAGCTCCGCATTCTTGTGCTCGAGGTCGACCTCGTAGCGGAGGAGGTCGGAATAGACCTCGTCCATCTTGCGGATGACCTCGATCCAGGCACCCTCACGCTCCTGATCGAGCTCCATCGCGCCACGCTTGGCGATCAGCTTGAGCAGCGTTTCGGGCTCGCCGGCTTCGGGAGGATGCGTCACCTCAGGCATTCTTCCTCAAATCATACCGGGACAGCTTGTTCCTGAGTCCGACGCGCGACAACCCGAGCTCGTTGGCGACCCGGCTGATATTGCCTTCGTACCGCTCCAGGGTGCTGATGATAACCGCCTTCTCCAGATCTTCCACCTTGTCCTTGAGGGTCGCCGAGCCGTTCAATTTGCCCTGGACCGCCGCCGCCGGCGGCTTGCCGTTGCGCCGGCCGAGCAGCGGCGGGGCCTGCAATTCATCCGCGTCCGCCAGCACTACCATGCGCTGGATCTCGTTCTGCAGCTCGCGGACATTGCCGGGCCAATGGTACCTGGCGAACGCCTCGAGCGCGGAGGCGGCAAAGCGCAGGCCCGGCCGGTTGAAGGAGGTCTTTACCGACGACAACACCCCTTCGGCGATCAACGAGACATCCATCGGGCGCTCGCGCAAGGCCGGCATGTGGACGGGAAACGCCGCCAGGCGATAATAGAGATCGCGCCGGAAGCGGCCTGCCTCGACCTCGGCCTCGAGATCCCGGTTGGTCGCCGCCACGACACGGACGTCGACCTTGCGCACCCGCTGCGCGCCGAGCGGCCTGATCTCGCTCTCCTGCAGGACGCGCAACAGCTTGACCTGGAATGCCGGCGAAGTCTCGCCGATCTCGTCGAGGAAGATGGTGCCGCCGTCGGCGACCTCGAACAGGCCGATCCGGTCCTGATAGGCGCCGGTGAAGGCGCCCTTCTTGCAGCCGAACAACTCGCTTTCGAGCAGCTCGTCCGGTAAGGCGCCGCAATTCTCGACCACGAACGCCTTGTTGGCGCGCGCCGAGCCATAGTGAATCGCGCGCGCAAGCAGCTCCTTGCCGGTCCCGGACTCGCCGGTGATCAGCACGGAGATGTCGTAATCTGCGGCGCGCCTGCCGAGCTCGATCACCTTGTGCATGGGACTTTCCGGCGAATGCACGATGCGGTCGAAATCATAGAGCTGCTTGGCAACCCCGCGCTTGACCGAGACGACCTTCTTGATATGCCCCGGCGTCGCCTTGACGTCGACACCGGCGGTTTCCGTCTCCTTCTGCAGGCGATAGAGCTGCACCGCCTCCTTGACGATGTCGACCAGCCGCTCCGGCTGCCAGGGCTTGGTGATGTATTGATAGATGCCGGCCTCGTTGAGGCCGGCAATGATATCTTCCGAATCGGAATAGCCGGAGATGATCATCCGCACCGGATCGGGCCACAGCTCGCGCACGCGCTTCAGGAAGCTCACGCCCGATTCATGCGGCATGCGCTGGTCGCAGAGGATGGCGTGGACGATCTCGCCTTCCAGCAGCTTCTCCGCATCGGCGGCATTGCCGGCGCACAGCACCTCGAAATCCTCCCTGAGAACGCGGCGCAGCGCTTCCTGCGAACGGACTTCGTCGTCGACGACGAGAATGGTTCCCAGAACGCTCATGAGGGCACCGCCACGGGTCTCTGCCGCTCGGTCGTACGCCGCGCCCGGTGATGGGCGATGGTCAGCGGCGTGCGCGACTTCGGCACCTTGTGGATGAAGTTGTAGCGCGCGACGTGGTAGCTCGGATCGAAGCCGTAGAAATTGAGCCTCATCCGCCGCAGCTCCTCGTCACGATAGGCCTGCAGCGGCTTTTCGGCCTCGTCCGTCGCGCGGCGCCTTTGCTTCTCGGCGAGGCGCGCAGCCAAGCCTGGATCCGCGCCTGTAGCAGCTGCCAGCTTGATGAGGCTTTCGCGTGCCAGCTCGTCGCGTGCTAGCACACGGTCGACGATCCCGAGGCGCTGCGCCTCGGCGACGCCCATCGGCAGCCGGCACTGCGTAATCCGGGTCGCATTCCCGGCGCCCGCGCGGCGCGGCAACAGATAGGTCCAGTATTCGGAGCCGAACAGATTGCCCATGTCCTTGTAATGCGGATTGAGCACGATCTGGTCGCTGGCCCAGACCTCGTCGGCCGCCAGGCTCAGGAACACGCCTCCCGCGCCCGCATTGCCGCGAATAACCGAAATCACCAGCCGGTCCGTGGTCTCGATGATCGCGCGCGCCAGATCGTCGATGGCGTTGATGTTGCGCCACGATTCATCTGCGGCGCTGTCGGCGGCCTCGATCTCGGCCAGATGAATGCCGTTCGACCAATAGTCGAAACCGCCGGTCAGGAGCAGCACCCTGGTCGGACGCGCCAGCGCGGCGCGATAGGCATCGCGCAGCGCGGCACAATCATCCGTCGACATCGCGCCGTTGTAGAAGGCGAACTGCAACTCGCCGACCTCACCGTGCTCGCGATACTGAATCGGAGCATAGCCGCAATCCGGCCGCCGCGGCAGGCAGGCTGCCTGCGCGGCAAAAACCTTTGCCGCGGACCGCTTCAGGCTCTTCGGCGCAAGCTGCCGCACATGGCCGATCCAGACTGCCCCGTCAACCGTCGCACGGGCCAAGGCGCCGTCGCATTGCGCCACGACCGTGCCGGGAATGCCGGAGATATCCCGCGCTTCATGGACGTCGAACAGCCGCACGTCCTGGAAGAATAGGCTGTCGACCAGGCCGGGCATGCCGTCGGCGCTGTTGATCTTGCGCAGCACGGTCTCGGTCGTGTCGTGCTGCCAGTCGATCGCCCGGTCCGAGTGACGGCAGGGACCGCGCACGCGAATGCGCGCGTCGTTGGCAGCCATCGGCTGCGGCGTCGGCCGGCCCGCTGCGATCGCGTCGAGCGCCTCCAGCACCGCTTCGACCGCGCATTGGGTCACCTCGTTGCGGTAGATGCTGGATTTCGCGGCGCGCCGCATTGGGAACGTGCGGAACGCCCAGACCGGACCGGCATCGAACTCGCCGTCCGCCTGCAGCACGGTGACGCCCCACGCGGTCGCGCCTTCGAGAATGGCCCAGTCGAGCGCGGCCGGACCGCGGTCGCCGGGCGGGCCGGGATGCACGATCAGGCAACGCACGCTGCGCCAGACATCTTCGGGAATCGCCCGCTTGAGGAACGGCGCGATCACCAGGTCCGGCTGGTACAGCGCCACGCTTTCCCGGGTGACGTCGGCGTGGATGTCGAGCTCGACCGAGACCTCATGGCCGCGCTCGCGCAGCTCGACATGCAGACGCTGCGTCAGGCTGTTGAAAGAATGCGACAGCAGCAGGATACGCATCGGGATCCCTCAACAAATCCGTGGCAATTGCTCGCCCGACAACCAGTCGACGATCCGCCCGCCGCCGAAGCTCGTCGCCATCTGCACGAAATGATGGTCGTCGGCGACGGCCTCGCCGATGTCGGCGGCGTCGCGGCCGAGCGGATGTTCCCGCATGGCGACGAGCACCGCACCGGCGGTTTCGGGCGCGACGATCGCGACCAGCTTGCCCTCGTTGGCGACATGGAGCGGATCGAGCCCGAGCAATTCGCAGGCCGCCGCCACGCCCGGCTTGACCGGGATCTCCTCCTCGACCAGGTGAAAGCCGAGCCGCGATTGCTGGGCGATCTCGTTCAGCGTCGCGGCCAGCCCGCCGCGGGTGGGATCCCGCATCAGGCGGATGCCGGCGCCGCCGGCTTCGACCATCCTGGCGACGAGATCGTTCAGCGCCGCCGAGTCCGACACGATCTCGGTCTCGAAGGCGAGGTTCTGCCGCTTCGACATGATCGCCACGCCGTGATCGCCCAGGGTGCCCGAGATCAGGACGCGGTCGCCGACGCGCGCGTTCTCGGCCGACAGATCGAGCCCGTCGGGGACGATCCCGACTGCCGATGTCGAAATGAACAGGCCGTCGGCCTTGCCGCGCTCGACCACCTTGGTATCGCCGGTAATGATGTGAACGCCGGCCGTGCGCGCCGCCTCACCCATCGAGTCCGCGATCGTCTTGAGGTCGGCGAAACGAAATCCCTCCTCAATGATGAAGCTCGCGGACAGATAAAGCGGCTTTGCGCCGGCCATGGCGATGTCGTTGACCGTGCCGTGAACCGCGAGCGAGCCGATATTGCCGCCGGGAAAGAACAATGGCGACACCACGTAGCCGTCGGTGGTCATCACCATGCGCCCGGCGCCGACGTCGAAAGCCGACTGGTCGTTGCCGCGCGCCAGCCATTCATTGCCGAAGGCCTCATGGAACAGCCCCGAGATCAGCTGCGCCATGGCCCGGCCGCCCGAGCCGTGGGACAGGTCGACGCAGCCGTTCCTGATATCGAGCTTGCGCTGATAGGCCTTCATGACGCCCGCCTCTGCTGATGGTCGCGGAAGCGTCCGTAGGTCCAATGCGCAGCACAGGCGCCTTCCGAGGAGACCATGCAGGATCCCATCGGGGTCTCCGGCGTGCAGACGGTGCCGAACAGCTTGCAGTCGACCGGCTTCTTCACGCCGCGCAGGATGGCACCGCATTCGCACGCCGGGTTGTCGTCGACGCAAAGCTCGTTCATGCCGAAACGGACCTCGGCGTCGTATCTGGCGTAGGCGCGCTTCAGCTTCAGCCCGCTATAGGGAACCGGCCCGAGCCCGCGCCATTCGAACTGGTCGCGCAGCTCGAAGATGTCGGAGACCTCCTCCTTGGCGCGCAGATTGCCGTCGCGCGTGACCGCGCGGCTGTACTGGTTCTCGACCTCGTGCCTGTTCTCGTTGACCTGGCGCACCAGCATCAGGATCGCCTGCATCATGTCGAGCGGCTCGAAGCCCGAGATCACCACGGGCTTGCCGAACTCTTCCGCGAAGAATTCGTAAGGCGCCGTGCCGATGATGGTCGAGACATGCGCCGGTCCGACGAAGCCGTCGATCTCGACGCGGCCGATGTTGCGGATGTCGGGGCTCTCCAGGATGTTCTGCATGGCGGGCGGGGTCAGCACGTGATTGCAGAACACGCTGAAGTTCGAAAGCTGCTTCTTCTCGGCCAGCCGGATCATCACCGCGGTCGGCGGCGTCGTCGTTTCGAAGCCGATCGCGAAGAACACGATCTCGCGCTCCGGATTGTCCTCAGCGATCCTGATCGCGTCGATCGTGGAATAGACCATGCGGATATCGGCGCCCCGCGCCTTGGCCTTCAGGAGCGAGGCTCCTTGCGAGCCGGGGACGCGCATCAGATCGCCGTAGACGCACAGGATGATCTCGCTGCGCTCGGCAAGCCGGATCGCCATGTCGATGCGCCCGGCCGGCAGCACGCAGACCGGGCAGCCGGGTCCGTGGATCATCCGCACATTGTCCGGCAGCATGTCTTCGAGGCCGTAGCGCGAGATCGCATGGGTGTGGCCGCCGCAGAACTCCATGAAACGATACGGCCGCCCCGGATCGGTCTCCGCGCGAATCGTCTTCGCGAGCCCCAGCGCGATCTCCTTGTCGCGAAACTCGTCGGCATATTTCATGGCGCCACTCCCTGTCCCTCGAGGCTGAGCTCGCGCAACAATTCGAGCGTCCGCCGCGCCTCTTCCGGATCGATCCTGGTCAGGGCATAGCCGACATGGATGATCACGTAGTCCCCCACCGCAAGGTTCTCGATCAGGGCGACCGAGATCTCCTTGCTGACGCCGTCGATCGAGACGATGGCCATCTCGTCGGGCAGGAGTTTCGTGACCTCCGCGGGTATCGCGAGACACATCAGGCGGTTCCTTCCAGATCTTGCTGTTCGAGCAGTGTTAGCGCGGCAATCCAGGCCTGGCCCAGGCTGAGGCCGCCGTCGTTGGGCGGCACCTGGCGCGGCAGCAGCGGCGCGAGGCCGGCCGCGATGCAGCCGCGCGCGATCTCGTGCGACAGGATCGCGTTAAGGAAGCATCCGCCGCCCAGGGCCACATGGGTGATGCCGGTTGCGCGCGCCGTCCGGCCGATCCAGTCGACGCAGGCCGCGGCGAGCGTGCCGTGGAACAGCTCGGCGGCTTCGACCGGATCGATGGTGCCGGTTGCCATGAGCTCGAACAGCGGCGCCAGGGACAGCACGCCGCGCTCGATCACCCAGCCCTCTTGCGCGATGCGGGGGTTGCGCACCAGCGCCTCCAGCTTCATCGGGGCTTCGCCCTCGTAGCTCTGCACCGGGCAGAGGCCGAGCAGCCCCGCGGCCGCATCGAACAACCGGCCGGCGCTGGTCGTCGTCGGCACGCCGGGCTGGTTCAGCATGGCGCCAAGGCGCAAGGCCTGCGGCTGCGTATGGAAGCGCGTTGCGATCGCATCGCCGCGCCCGAGGCCATGCAGCATGCTCGCGCCCATCCGCCACGGTTCGCGCGCGGCGCGGTCGCCGCCCGGCATCTTCATCGGCGCCAGATGCCCGAGCCGCCGGAAGGCAGCGCCGTCGCATGCGAGCAGCTCGCCGCCCCAATTGCCGCCATCGCTGCCGTGGCCGAAGCCGTCGAGCACCAGCGCCAGCGCCGGTCCTGCGATGCCATGTTCGGCCATCACCGAGGCCGCATGGGCGTGGTGATGCTGGACCGCGATCAGCCGCTTGCCGCTGGCTTCGGCGAAGACCGTCGAGGCCATGTTCGGATGCAGGTCATGCGCGACGACGACCGGCTCGACGTCGAGCGTCGCAAGCAAATGATCCACCGTCTCCTCGAAGAAGCGGACGCCTTCGGCAGTGTCGAGGTCGCCGATGTGCTGGGACACGAACGCCTCGTTGCCGCGCGTGACCGTCACCGTCGCTTTCAAGGCCCCGCCAACGCTAAGGATCGGCGGCACCGACCGCGCGAGGCGGACCGGCTCGGGCACGTAACCGCGGGCGCAGCGGATGAATTGCACCCGGCCCGCGACGATTGCCGCGACGGAATCGTCGGCACGTGTGACGATGTCGCGGTCGTGCGTGACGACGAGATCGGCAATGCCGGCAAGGCGTCGCTCGGCTTGCCGATTGTCGATCAGGAGCGGCTCGCCGCCGGGATTGGCACTGGTGACGACGATCGCCCAGCTGTCGCCGACCCGCGCGTGCGCCGCATTCAGTGCATCGAAGATCAGGTGATGCAGCGGGGCGACCGGTAGCATGACGCCGAGACGCGACAGCTGCGGCGCGATGGCCGGCGCGAGCCGATCGCGCGACCTCAGCAGCACGATCGGTCGTGGCGTGCTCTCCAGCAACGCAAGCTCGGCGGTCTCGGCCTCGGCGATATCGGCGACCGCGTCCACCGAAGCGACCATGACGGCAAACGGCTTCTGGTCGCGCTGCTTGCGCTGCCGCAGCCGCCGCACCACCTCATCGTCGCGCGCATCGCAGAGCAGCTGATAGCCGCCGAGCCCCTTGATCGCGACGATCCTGCCGCCGGCGATCGCGGCGGCGATGTCCGCGATCTCGTGGCTGAGCCTTGGGCCGCAATCCGGGCAGGCGATCGCCTCGGCATGGAAGCGGCGGCTGCCGGGGTCGGCATAGTCGGCCGCGCAGGCTTTGCACATCGCAAAGCCCTTCATGGCCGTGGCCGCGCGATCGTAGGGCAGCCGCTCGGCAATGGTGTAGCGCGGGCCGCAATGGGTGCAGTTGACGAAGGCGTAGCGATGAAAGCGGCTGCTCGGGTCGAACAGCTCGCGCAGGCATTCCTTGCAGGTCGCAGCGTCGGCGACGATGCGGGTCGACACCCTGCCCTGCTCGCTGGCGCGGATGCAGAACCCCTCGCCCGCCACCGTCCCGACCGGATGCACCGAGATGTCGTCGATGCGGGCAAGCGGCGGCTTTTCCAGCGGCAGCGCCGTGATGAAGTCGGCGGCGCGCTCGCCCTCGACCTCGATGACGACCCCGTCGGGATCGTTGGCGACGAAGCCGCCGAGACGGTAGCGCGTGGCGAGGCCGTAGACATAGGGGCGAAAGCCGACGCCCTGCACCGCGCCGCGTACGTGCAGGCGCAGTCTCCTCACCTCGGGCGCGCGCGTCCCACCGTCCATCGTCATCCCTGCATCGCCATCGCGGCCTGCTTCGCCTTCGCCCGGCGCTTGCGTATCCAGGCATAGAAGGCCGAAAAACCCTCGCCCGTCCGCGCCGACACGGTCATCACCTCGATGCCAGGGTTGACCCTGCGGGCATATTCGACGGTCCTGGCGAGGTCGAAATCAAGCACCGGCGCGAGATCGATCTTGTTGATCAGCATCAAGGACGACGCCGCGAACATGTCGGGGTATTTCAGCGGCTTGTCCTCGCCCTCGGTGGTCGAGAACACCACGATCTTGCAGGCCTCGCCGAGATCGAACGCGGCCGGGCAAACGAGGTTGCCGACGTTCTCGATGAAGAGGATGCCGCCGTTCAGCCAGGGCAGCCGGTCATAGGCCTGGCCGACCATGGCGGCATCGAGGTGGCAGCCTTTTCCGGTGTTGACCTGGATCGCCGCCACGCCAGTGGCGCGGATACGTTCGGCGTCGTTGGAGGTCTGCTGGTCGCCCTCGATCACGCCGATCGGGAAGCTGTCCTTCAATTCCGAGACCGCGCGAACCAGCAGCGAGGTCTTTCCGGCGCCCGGGCTCGACACCAGGTTGAAGGCAAGCACCTCATCGGCATGGAAGCGCGCACGATTGTCGGCGGCGAGCCGGTCGTTCTTGCCGAGAATGTCGCGCTCGACCTGGATGATGCGCTCGCTGCTCATGCCGGCGATCTCTTGACCGGCCGGATTGGCGCCGCAATCGAGCACCCCCGCCTCGTCATTGGCGTGGTCATGGTGGTGAGGGTGACCATGGCCGTGGCCGTGCCCATGACCGTGATGATGATCGTGCGCATGCCCGTGATGATGATGCCCGCCGTGATCATGGTCATGGTGATGATCATGCGCGTGTTCGATAGACGCCTTGCCGTCGCCGCAGCCGCAGACCGTACACATCAGTCGACCTCCAGTTCCCTTACGCGCATCTCTTCCCCGCCCGTCACCTGCAATTGATAGCCGCCGCAGGAAGGGCACGGCTCGTAACGCTGCTTGATCTCGACGCTCTCCGAGCAGGCCATGCACCAGGCCGTTCCCGGGGTCTCCACGATCTCGAGCCTTGCGCCGCGCGCGATGGTCTGTGCCGCGACGGCCTCGAAGCAGAATTTCATCGCCTCCGGCGCGACGTGACTGAGCGCGCCGATCTCGAGGCAAACGACATTCACCTTGGCAAAGGAACGCTTGCGCGCCTCCTCCTCGACGATGCCGATGATGCCTTCGCAGAGCGCCATCTCATGCATGGCCCACCTCGCGAAAGCTGAGATTGAAACCGACGCAGGGGTCGAACGCGCCGACCAGCGCGCGCACCGCGTCCTGGCCGCGCCGGCCGGCGGTCAGCACCGCTCCCTTGAGGCTCCGGACCAGCGGACCTCGGGCGTGAAAATTCCACTCGGTCGGCGCCAGGAACTCGAAACTGACGATGCGGTCCGCCTCGTCGAGCACGACGGCATGATAGAGCCGGCCCCGTGCACATTCGACCGCGGCGGCCCCCTTGCCCACACCGAGCCGATAGCTCGCGACGACGCCATCGTCGAAATCGCCGTCGCCGCGCTCGAGCCAGGCGCAGAGCCGCGCGACCTCGGCGATGCGCGCCTGGAGTCGCGCGGCCGAGCCCGCCGCAGGCAAGACCGGTTCGCGCCGCGCCCGCCGGGCCCAGACGCCGGTTTCCGGAATCTTGCCGCAAAGCTCCGGCGCGTCGGAATAGGCAGCCCCGCCCGCAAGCAGAGATGTAACGACGTCGAGATCGTCAGCCGCCGTCAGGAAGGATTGCTCGACCGGCGGGGCCGACAAGTCCTCATCCCCGCAGCGTTCGAGATGGACAGCGAGCGCGCTGCCCGGCGCAAGAGCCTGGCCTTCGCCGGCAATCCCCAAGCCGGCGAGCGCGGCCTTGATCCGGGCCACGGCCTCACGCAGCAGTGTCTCCGACACGCCTTCGCTGGCGCCGCCGAGGACCGTGCTCGCCTGCATCATGGCGCGCACGGCGGCAGCGCTGGCGCCGTCGAGCGCGAGCCGGCCAACGAACAGGCTGCGCAGCAATTCGGTCAGCCGCTCGGCGATAACAGCCGTGACGCGGCTGCGCGCCGCAGCTTGCGTCGCCTGCTGCCCTTGCGCGGCCTCGACCGCCGACAGGAACGCGACTTGATGCGCGACCGAGCAGAGCGAGAACAGCCGCGGCAGCACGGTAAGCAGGGACGCTGCTGGCTTTCGCGCGAACAGACGCGTCAGCGGCGGCCGGCTGCGCGGCTGGATCGCGACGTCGGCGATGGTGCCGCCGGCAAGCCACACCGTGATGTCGATCTCGTTGCGGAAAGCCAGGTTCATCCGCGCCGCTCCGCCAAGGTGCCGCGCAGGAAGCTACGCCGATCGATCGGGGTTGTCGCGGGCTCGCGGCGGCGAACCGCCTCCTCGCTGTCATCAGGCAGCATCAGCTCGGCAAGCGCGGCTTCGGCCGTCGCCCGCGCGGCAGCCATGTCGGCGAACTCGAACATCGGGGAGAACAGCGAGCAGCTCGCGATCTGCCCGATCTGCCCAACCTCGCTGAGGGCGAACTCGATGTCGCCTGCGGGAAGACGAACTCGCAAGGTCGTGCCCGACGTCTCCCGCATGGCGCCCGCCGGCATCACGACGTTCATGAACCAGGGCGTGACCATGATGCCGATGATCGTGCCGTTGAAGCGGCGAAAGCCGACCGCCTCGACCCCGAGCGCATCGTTGTAGATCGGCAGATCGCGCATCGCGCGATCGCCGATCTCCCGGTAGCTTGCGGCCAGACGCTCGCCCCACGCGACGGCGTCCGCGGCATCGGGACCTGGCGCGGCCCCCGTCATGCTTCGATCGCCATGAACTTGGATTTCGGAGCGTCGCAGTTCGGGCAGCGCCATTCGTCCGGCAGCGCCGCGAATGGCGTGCCAGGCTCGATCTGGGCCACCTCGTCGCCGTCGACGGGATCGTAGACGGTCCAGCAGATGCCGCATTCCAGCCGCGTGGCCTCGGTGACGTCCTGGCGCACGCCAAAATTCTCGAAGGCGCTCATTTGAAATAGGCCTCGATGATTTCCTGCAGCCGCTCGGCGGAATCCTCGAAATCCTCGTCCGCCGCCAGCGCGACGGTCGGCACGCCGCCGACCTCGAGCGTATCGAGAATGATGGTGTCCATGGCGTTGAAAAACTGCACCGACCAGACATTGCGGATGCCGGTCGACAGCACCCGGCAGGTGCCATAGCCGCGCGACACCAGCTGGATCGGCCCGTTGCGGATCGTGTCCTGCAGGAAGCTCATGTCCACCGGGCTCATCGGCAACAGGGTGAAGTTGATGATCTGCGAGCGCATGCCGGGCCGCCATGCCAGCGCGCGCTCGCGGATTTCGGCGAGCACCGGCAGCACGTTCATGGCGCCTTCCGGCACCTCGCCGATCTCGAAATCGGCGGACGTCAGGTCGGCGGCCGCCCGCTTGACGATCTCCGGGATGGCGCCGATCTCGAGATATTCGGAGGCAGCGTCGGTCTCCAGCCGCACGCGCCAGATGCCCGCCAGAACCGATTCCTGGATCTGGGCCAGCGATCCGTCCGGCAATGCGACGACCCCGGCGACCTCGCCTTCGCCGAGCACGTCGGCGATGAGCTTGCTCTCGAGCTCGTTGAGGTTGGCGAGCCGGAACAATTGGGTGGGAGCATCGGCCTTCTGGCCCGCGATGGCCTGCGCGATCTTCCCGAGCAGCGCGACCGCGTTCGGGCAGCGCTCGGCAAGCTCCACGCTGTCGAGCGTGGCAAGCTTTGCCAGCGCTCCGGCCGCCGTCAGGCTGCCTTTCGATGCATTGAGACTTTCCTCGCCGATCGGAAACACGCTGACGGGTTGCTCGGCGCCTTCGGGCGCGTCCCAGAATCCGACCTTCATAGCTCGACACCTTGCGCGCGATGCTGGGGAACGATGGTGACGGCGACCGCGGCGGCTTGGCCGCGCGGTCGGTCGATCAGCTTGGTGATGCGATCGATGTAGACCGACCAGTCCTGGATCTTGGCGATCAGGCCCAGGGTCTCGCCCTTGGCGACCAGGATCAGCGTCGGCTGCACCCGCACGCCGAAGCGCTGGCCGAGCGCGCTTTCGTCGCCGCGGGCAATGATCGCGCCGCGCAGCCGGCCATTGAACGCGGTGATCAGCTCCGGCAACACCACGGCGACGTCGATCGCCTCGGGGAAACGGTTGGGATCGCCCGCCGACAGCAGCACCGCGACCGCGCCGGCCTCATCGGCCGCGCCAAGAAAACGATCGACCGTCGCGGCACTGACCTCGGTCAGGCCGTGCCGCGTCAGATCCTGCTTCGCCACCTGGAATTCCATCAGACCTCCCTGACAAGCTTATGATTTTGCTCGGAGCAGGATTAGCAAGGCACATGCCAGGACATTCCAGCAGCTCTTCAGAGCTATCTCATTGATTTAGATCATTGATTTTTAATCGTTCGGAACAGCACATCCATCGATGATAAGATACTTTCCAATCCTGATGGAATCTATCTTTGCAGATGGAAAGGCGACTTCCAGCCAGCACCTCGACCCCGCGGGGCCGATGCGGCGGCGAGCGCGGCAGTCACAGCGGTTGCAGCAGGTTCGCCTATTCCGACCGGAGATGAGCGGGCAGTTGCGGCTCGCGGTCGATCAGATCGGCAAAGAAGCGGTCGCAATCCTCGCCATCGAGCGCGGCACCAAGCCCGTCGATCGCAGCGCCAATCAGGCGCGCCTCTTCCTCGTCCAGAAGCCGGATCGCGGTATCGATATAGACCAGCACATGTGCGCCGACCGGCGGATTGGAGAGCAGCAGCATGGAGACGCGCCGCTGCCCGCCACGAAATTCGCACAGCGCCGAGGTTCCGTCGGTCTCGACGATCGTCATCGGCAGGCCGAGGCACATCGCGTTTGCTCCCAAAGGCCAGCCGGTCAGGCCGGCCGCATCTCGTAATTGGCGTGGTCGATGTCATTGGCGAGCAACCGCTCGGTGTCCGCCAACGGCGCGCTGCGGCGGCTCGCCGTGACGCCCCACTCGGCCAATATCCGGCAGGCGAGATCAATCGCGGGCGCGATCTGGTCGCGCACCGGTGGCGTCAGCGGCCCGCCCCAGTCTTCGAGATCGAGCGGCTGGCAGCCGATCAGCACGAGATGCTTCGGGCATCTGCCGAGCAGGTCGGCCGCACTGATCACTTCCTGGAAACCGGTCTGATGCAGGCTCATTTTCTTGGCGCCGGTGAAACGCGGCACCTCGTCGTCGCGCACCAGCTTCAATTCGCCGGGCTCGAGGCCATAGTCGATGGCATCGAACACGATCAGGCGGTCGGCCTCTTCCAGATAGTTCACGAGGTAGAGGCCCTGGGTACCGCCGTCGAGGATGGTGACGTTGTCTGGCACGGCGTAGCGGCGGTGAAACTCCTCCACCGTGCGCACGCCGAAGCCTTCGTCGGCCCACAGGATGTTGCCGATGCCGAGCACCAGGATGCGGTCGCGTTGCGAAGATGTCGGCATCGATCGGGCTCCCATTCTCAATCGCGGAATTGCCGCTCGCCGGAGACCATCGAGGAGATGATGCTCTGGCGCGACATGATGTCTTCGCGGACCGCCGCGTAGATGTGCACCATCACGAACACGACCAGCGCCCACATGCCCAGATGGTGCCAGGTGTGAACATCCTGGCTGTTCGGCCAGATCGCAAACACCCAGCCGAACAGCTTGTGCTGCCAGCTGTCGATCCCCGCGCCTTCCGAATAGAGCGCAAAACCGGTGACGATCATGAAGGCCACGAACAGCGTGAAGCCCGTGAACATCGCGGTTTGCGCCAGCGGATTGTGGCCGACATACATCTTCGGCTCCCGCTCGAGAAACGCGTACCAGCGGATCTCATGCAGCACTTCCTTCCAGAACTGCTTGCGGTGAACCGGAATGTAGAAGATCTGCCGGGAATGGTGATTGCCGACGAAGGCCCACAGGATACGCGTGAGGAAGAAGACCGCGAGCACTTGTCCGGCGGCGAAATGTGCGAAGCGAATGTAGCCCATCACGAAGTTGTCGGAGGCTTCGCCCGCGACCGTCGGCAACGGTGATCCGATGAAATAGCCGGTCACCATCAGCACGAGAATCGAGAACGCGTTGACCCAGTGGCAGATCCGCACCGGCGCCTCGTAGACATAGACGGTGGGTCGACCCACCGCCCGTTCTCCGGAAGCATCGGCAGCGAGCGCCGCGAGATCCGGCCGCGAGTCCGAGCCGGGAGCAATGGCGTCCATCATGGCTTCCTCCTACCTGACCTTGACCTTGGCGAGCTCCTGGCCGTCCGGGCTCATGACGTGAGTCGAGCAGGCAAGGCACGGATCGAAGGAGTGGATCGTGCGCAGGATCTCCAGCGGCTGCTCAGGATTGACCATCGGCGTGTTCATCAGCGACGCTTCGAACGCGCCGATATTGCCCTTGGGATCCCTAGGCGAGCCGTTCCAGGTGGTCGGCACCACGCACTGGTAATTGTCGATCTTGGTGTCCTTGATCTTGATCCAGTGCGCGAGCGCGCCGCGCGGCGCCTCGGTGAACCCGACGCCCTTGGCCTCCTTGGGCCAGCTCTCCGGCTTCCATTTGTCGACATTGGCGGTCGAGGAGTCGCCGGCCTTGATGTTGGCGATGAGCTTGTCCTGGAAGTAGCGCATCTGGCGCCCGGCCCAGACCGATTCGAGCGCGCGCGCCGCGGTGCGGCCGAGCGTCGAGAACAGTGCCGAGGTCGGCAGGTTCAGATCCTTCAGGAACTTGTCGACGGGATCCTTGAACTCGGCCTTGTTCTGCGCGTAGCCGACGATCCAGCGCGCCAGAGGCCCGACCTCCATGGCGTGCCCCTTCCAGCGCGGCGCCTTGATCCAGGAATATTTACCGCCCTCGTCGAGCTCCTCGATCGCGGTCTTGGTGCCTTTGGCCTTCGGGCCCAGCACGTAGTTCGGCTCGGTGACGCCGTCCCAGGGATGCAGGCCCTTGGTCTCATCGGGGTATTTGTACCAGGAGTGCACCACGAACTCCTGGATCTCGTCGGGGTTGGCGAGATCGACCGGAAACACCTCCGACAGATTACCGTTGATGATGGCGCCGCGCGGCAGCTTCAGGCTCTTGTCCGAATAGTCGTTGGCATGCTCGGGCACGTCGCCATAGGCAAGCACGCTCTTGCCGGAGAGGCCGCCGCCATAGAGCCAGTCCTTGTAGAACGAGCCGATCGCCGCGACGTCCGGCAGATAGACCTGCTCGTTGAACTGGATCAGCTGGTCGATGATCGAGGAGATCAGGTTCAACCGCTCCATGTTGATGGCGCCGACGGCGCCGGTGCCGTCGACGTTGATCGGACAGGGCACGCCCCCGACGAGCCAGTTCGGGTGCGGATTCTTGCCGCCGAAAATGGTGTGGATCTTGACGATCTCCTTCTGGAAATCGAGCGCCTCCAGGTAATGCGCCACCGCCATCAGGTTGGCCTCGGGCGGCAGCCTGTAAGCCTTGCTACCCCAATAGCCGTTCTTGAACGGTCCCAATTGCCCGGACTCGACGAACTTCTTCAACCGGGTCTGCAGATCCTTGAAGTAGCCGGGCGAGGACAGCGGCCAGCTCGAGATGGACTGCGCCAACGTCGAGGTCGCGCGCGGGTCGGCCGAGAGCGCGGAGACGACATCGACCCAGTCCAGCGCGTGAAGGTGATAGAAATGAACGATGTGGTCGTGCACCTGCAGGGCGAGCTGCATCAGGTTGCGGATCGAATTGGCATTCTCCGGAATGGTGATTCCCAGCGCGTTCTCCACCGCGCGCACCGATGTCAGCGCGTGCGTGCCGGTGCAGACGCCGCAGATCCGCTCGGTGAACGCCCAGGCGTCGCGCGGGTCGCGGTTTTTCAGGATCACCTCGATGCCGCGCCACATCGTGCCGGTGGAGACCGCGTTGCGGATGACGTTGTCGGCGTCGACGTTGACCTCGACCCGCATGTGACCTTCGATACGGGTCACGGGATCGACGACGATGCGCTTGCCGGAATTGTCGAGATTGAAGCCGTTGGGAGTCTGGATGCCCATAATTGCCCTACCCTGATCTGTCGCTTTGCTCAGCTGTTGTGATCGACGTCTTCGCGCTTCGATGCGAGCCGCTTCACCGCCGTCACTGCCGCATGCGCGGCCACCGCGGCACCGACGGCGCCGGCTGCCACCATGCCGATCTGATCGGCGTTCTTCTCGATGCCGAACTGCTTGATGGTGGTGAGACGGTCGTAGAACGAGCCCTTGTCCCAGAAGCCGTCCTCCGAGCAGCCGATGCAGCCGTGACCGGACTGGATCGGGAACGAGACGCCGCCGTTCCAGCGCACGGTCGAGCAGGCGTTGTAGGTGGTCGGACCCTTGCAGCCCATCTTGTAGAGGCAGTAGCCCTTGCGCGCGGCTTCGTCGTCCCATTCCTCGACGAACTGGCCGGCATCGAAATGCGGGCGGCGGTAGCATTTGTCGTGGATGCGCTGCGAGTAGAACATCTTCGGCCGGCCCTGACGGTCGAGCTCGGGCAACTTGCCGAAGGTGGTGATGAAGGTGACGACGCCGGTCATCACCTCGGCGATCGGCGGGCATCCCGGCACCTTGATGATCGGCTTGTTGGTGATCACCTTGTCGATCGGCGTCGCTTGCGTGGGATTCGGCTTTGCCGCCTGCACGCAGCCCCAAGACGCGCAGGCGCCCCAGGCGATGATCGCCATCGCGTCCTCGGCCATCATCTTCAGCTTCTCGACGAACGGCTTGCCGCCGTCGATGCAGAACATGCCGCCTTCGTTCAGCGGCGGATTGCCTTCCACCGCGAGGATGTACTGGCCTTTGTGCTTGGCGCGCGTCTCGTCGAGAATGGCTTCCGCCTGGTGGCCCGCCGCCGCCATGATGGTATCGTCGTAGTCGAGCGAGATCATCGACAGCACCGCATCCTTCACCAGCGGGTGAGCGGACCGGATGAAGCTCTCCGAACAGCAGGTGCATTCGAGCCCGTGCATCCAGATGACGGGTACGCGCGGCTTGGTCTCGAGCGCGTTCGCGATACGGCTCGCCGCGAGCGGGCCGAGCCCGAGGCTCGTCGCCGTCAGGCTGCAGAACTTGTGAAAGCTCCGACGCGTGATGCCTTGCCGTCTGATCACGCTGTAAAACGTTTCCGTCGCCGTGCCCATGAATCCTCCCGCCTTCGGCTTTGACTTTTCGATGACGCCAAAGACAGCAAGAAGCAGGCCAACAGCCTGGAGCGATTCAAATGTAGAGAGATTCCAAAACGTTACCTATTTGAATTGCTCTCATGAAGGAAGGGAGAGCACGACAAAGGCCGAGAAGCGGAAACAACTCGATTTGCAGCCGGCAACGAAGTTTCCGGTCAGTGCGCAGTGCACACCATGCAGGGATCGAACGAACGCACGATGTGCTGGATCGCAACCGCGCGCGCGCCGGCATCGCCGACATCGGTGCCGACCAGCGCCTGTTCCAGCGGCCCGCCCACGTCGAAGGAATCGCGGGGCGAGAAATTCCAGGTCGTCGGTGCGATGATCTGGTAGCGTTCGATCCTGCCGTCCCGTACCGCCATCCAATGACCAAGACTGCCGCGCGCGGCCTCGACCAGTCCGACATAGCTTCCGTTGGGGATGTCGCGCGAATTGTGGCAGAACGGCTCCGACAGACGCAGCGCGCGCGTCCACTGCTCCATGGCAAGCGCGATGCGCGCGGTTTCGATCAGCCGCGCGATCACGCGGTTGCGCACGTTGGTCCCGCTGGCCGATACGAGATCCGCAATCAACGCCTGCCCTGCCACGGTCTGGCGCGCGATGGCGCCGACCTCGATCGGCTGACCGGACAGCCGCGGGGCCTTGCACCAGCTATAGGCGGCCGGCTTGTCGGGATCCGGGACCGTGCTGCTATGGGCGGGATCGACGGAGGAATCCCGCATCCAGGCATGCGAGACGTCCTCCGTGATCTGCGTCAACGGCAGCGGCTCGATCGCGGAGCGCGGGCCGAACAGGCCGCGCGGAAACAGCTCACCGTCGGTGCCATGATAGGCGCCGTAGCTCATCATCAGGCCCGTGCCCCTGCCGAGCGCGCTGAGCGCGAGACTGTCCGCAAGCCGAAGGAAATGGGCGAAGTCGCCGCCATGGCCGTCACGCCAGCGATCGAGCTCGTCGGCACTGGCAATCGCCAGCACGTTCTCCAGCGAATCCGCAAAGACGACACGCTCGAGAAAGCTCCGGAACGCCGTCGCGATCGACAGCAGCCGGACGCGCTCGCCGAGATCGATCGCGCGTGTGGTGCCGCCGGGCTGGAACGCGAGGCTGTGCGGCCATTTCCCGGCGATGATGCCCATGGTCTCGAGCAGCCGCGCCCGCGCCGGCAGGGCGTCGCGGGCCGCGCTGCCGCGGGTCGCGGCAAAGCGCTCGCGCGTGGCCTCGTGCCAGTCGTGCCCGGCATAGGCCTCGCGGGCAAAGTCCGGCATGAAGAAGATGTAGAAATGGGTGAGGTGGTCGGCCGCGTTCTCGGCGGCATGCGCGATGTTGGTTGCGAGCAGGCCATTGGGCGCAGCCTCGACGGCCATGGCCTCGCGCAGGGCCGCGGCGGCCGCAACCGACTGCGACACCGAGCAGATGCCGCAGATCCGCGGCGCCAGCGCCAGCGCGTCGAGCGGGGGACGGCCCTCCAGGATCTGCTCGAACCCGCGGTAGAGCGGCGCCGTCACTTCGGCACGCATGACGCGGCCGCTCTCGACGTCGAGACGCACTTCGAGATCGCCCTCAACGCGGTTGAACGGCCCAATCGTGATCCGGGTCATGGCTTGGTCTTGGTCGTCGCGCGGCCCGGCGGCACGACGACATGATCGGCAGTTGCGTTCAGCCGCACGCGGCGCGGCGTCGCAGATTTCGACAGCGCGGCGAGCGCAACGAACCAGGCCTTCGGCATGTCGGTCGGCAGGCCGACCGGAATGCCGGCAAGCTTCGCGGTCGCCAGGAAGTTCTGGGCACCCTCGAATCCCGGCGACGTGCAGGCGATGCAGGCATAGCCGCCCTTGGTGCAGGAGCCGCCGCCGTTCCAGGAGCGCTGGTTGCAGTCGCCCACCGCCTGCGTCGCCTTGCAACCGAGATGCTCCATCAGGCAGCCGCGCTCCGACATGGTCTCGGCACTTGCCTTGAACTCGTAAAACTCGTTGCGAGAGCAGCCATGATGGGCCAGATGATTGGCGACGAATTTCGGCCGTCCGTATCCGTCGAGATCACTCGCCGCAATATCCCTGGCGGTCAGCGCCAAGATGGTTTCCATCATCCAGCCCGGATGCGGCGCACAGCCCGCGACATTGATGACGGGAAGGCCGAGCCGCGAGCGGAACGCCGCCCCCAGCGCGCCGCCGCTATCGGTTCCCTCGAACTGCAGGCCGACGGCATCGGTCGGGTTCGATCCTGCGGCCGGCACGCCGCCATAGGCCGCGCAGCTTCCGACCGCGATCACATAGCCGGCGTGCGGCGCGAGATCCAACATCCAGCGGTAGATTGAACGGTTGGTTCCCGCGAGCATGTTGAAGCGGCCGGTGTCGTTCGGTCCACGGGCGACGGATCCTTCCAGCAAGAGAAGGTCGAGCCGCACCTTGCCCTCGAGCACGGATTGCAGGATGTCGACCGCCTCCTCGCCGGTCTCCTCGCTGACGGACGGATGCCACAGCAGATTGACGCCGAACTGCCGGAGCTCGTCGAACCAGCCCGAGGCGCCGCTTTCGAGGATCGACATGGTGCAGCCGCCGCAACTGGCGCCCTGCAGCCAGAGCACGTTGGTCATTGCATCGGATCGGCTCATCTGACGTCTCCTGCTCGCCCCAGCTTCAACCGCTCGCCTTCGAAGCGCAAGAGGCTCGTTTGCGCCTCAATCGTGAGCGCCGGATATTTCGTCATGCTTCAAGTGCCGCCTGCGGATATTGCGGGTGACGATCCAGATCACCGCCACGGCGATCGGCACGAAGATCGCGGTTGCCAGCGAAGGCTCGACATGAAGGCCGCCGTCATGGGCGCCCTTGGCGAGATAGCCGAACAGGCTGACGACGTAATAGCCGATGGCCGCCACCGACAAGCCTTCGACCGTGCTCTGCAGCCTCAATTGCAACCGGGTGCGGTCGTTCATCGAGCGCAGCAGATCGCGGTTCTGCTCCTCGAGCTCGACGTCGACGCGCGTCCGCAACAAATCGGCCGCGCGCGCGAGCTTGATCGACAGGTCGGCCTGCCGGTCCTCCATCGTCGCACAGGTGCGCATGGCCGGTGCCATGCGGCGGGCGAGGAAGGAGGACCAGGTCGGATAGCCCGCGATCTCGCCGCCTTCGATCACCGCGAGGCGAGCCTGCACGATCTCGTTGTAGGCCCGGCTGGCGCCGAACCGAAACAGGCTGCCGGCCGCGCCCCGTTCGAGCGAAGCCGCCAATGCGGTCAGTTCCGTCAAGAGATGATTGTTGAGCTTGAGGTCTTCGGCGCCTTGCATCTCCTCGAGCACTTCGACGAGACGCCGGCCGATATGATCGACGGAGGGCGCAAGCTCGAGCGCAGCGGGCAGACCGAGCAGCGCCAGCGTGCGATAGGTCTCGATCTCCAGCACGCGCTGCACCAGGGCGCCGAGCCGGCCCGGCGACAAGCCGTCGTTGCAGACGAGGATACGAACGAAGCCCTGATCGTCGGCGCGAAAGTCGGACGCGACGACCGCGGGCCCGCTGCGGACCGCCGCGATGGCGAGGCTGCCTCTTTCGAACAGCTGCTGCGCGCGCTCCAGGGCCGCCGAGGTCTGCTCGACCTCGAGCTTGACCGCGACCAGCAATTGCCCTGATTGCCGCAGCGACCGGATCAGCGCGGCGGACTCGGCGCCGATCTCGCCGAACCTGCGAGCCGACGTCCCGGAGCCGCCCAGGATCCAGGTGAAGGTGCTGAACTCCGAATGCTGCTCCCAGCGCAGCTGGGTGGTGCCGATCGTCACCTGGTGATGCTTGGTCCCGTCCTCCGGCGGCGCCTGCCCGTGCGAGGTGCAGAACGCCACGAACTCTCGCCGGTCTGCCGCCGCGACCTCGCCCTGACCCAGAAAAGCAAAGCGGAGCACCGTGACCGGCGCCGTCAGCCGGGTGAATGGGCGAGCATGCACCTCGGCCAGCACCGCGCTGCGCTGCGGATGCAGTTCAAACTCGGCGAGATCGAGGTCACGGTTCATCGGCGGTCCCCTGCTGCGCTTTCAGGCCGCGACGTGCCGCCATCTGGCCGTTCACTACCACAACCCACCCATGGTCCAGCAATCCCGGATCCGCGACCCGCGCAAACCTAGAACGCCCCGGCGATGGTAACCCGGAACGTCAACGGCTCCACGGGATGCAGCACGTAGTCCATCACGCCGTTCTGACAGACCGAAGCCGGCGCGGTGCCCGATGTGCAGAGGTTGTAGAGCGTATCGGTCTTGAGCAGCGAGCCATAGGCATAGGTGATCTGGTTCGCCCTGGTGTCGAAGAGGTTGAGCACGTCGAGCTGGAGGCGCCAGCCGTTGTCCATGCGATAGCCGAGACGGCCGTTGAAGATGCTGATCGCGGAGGAGCGGAACGCGTTGTCCTCCGTCAGCGGGCTCGACTCCAGGTAGCGCCAGCGCAAGGTTCCGAACCAGCCGGTCCTCTCGCCCAGCGTGACGCCGGCCGACGCCACCATCGCCGGCGCGTTCGGAATGTAGTTGCCGGGTGCGTTGCCGACCTGCGCCTCGGGATAACCGGCGAGCGAGGCATAGACCTCGGCCTGCTCGCTGTCATAGCCGCGGAAGCGGGCATGGGTCATGGCGAGATCGGCATCGATGTCGATCCACGATCTCGGCCGATAATGGTTGGTCCACTCAAAGCCGTAGCGGCGGCTGGCGCGGGTCGCCGACGTGTCGCCGGCATCGCCCGCGAAAAGGATCTCGGAATCCTGATCCAGGATGAAGACGCTGAGCGAGGTGTCGAGGCCCGGCACGATCCTGCTGCGCACGCCGACCTCCGCGCCTTTGGTCCGCACCAGGAGCGGCGACGGCGTGAGCCTCGTCGCGGGATCGCTGGGGTCCTCGGTCGTGGTCGCGCCGCGGGCATCGTTGGAGTGCATGCCGTAGCCGGCGCCGAGGAAGAACTCGGTCTGGCGGAACGGACCGAGCACCATCCTGAATTTCGGGCTGCCGAGCGCGGCGTCGGCGCGGCCGGAATTGCCGGCATTGAACCGTGAGGTGACGTCGGCGGCATAATAATCGCCGCGCCAGCCCACCGTCGTTCTGAGCCAGTCGGTCCAGCGCACCGTGTTCTCGGCGTAGAGACCGACGCTGCCCTCGCCGACCTTGTCGCTGCGGACGTTGGAGAGGAAGCCGCGCTGGAAGGTGTTGGTGAGCGCGAGGTCGATCGCATCATAGCGCGATTGCAGGCCGAGGGTGGTCTGCATCGGCAGGCCGGCAAATGAGCCGTCCAGCGTGCGCGAGACATTGGCGCCCGCCATCAGGCGATCGTCGCGCTGGCGAAACTGATCGCCGAGCACGGGATCGCTGAGGTAGTAGGTGAAGTTGTTGAAGAGATCGAGCTGGCTCTTCACCACATAGGCGTTCGCTCGCCAGGAGCCGAGTTCGTCGGTCTGCGCAATGCGGCCTGACAATGCAAACCGGTTGGCGTTGCCGCCGTCGGTCGGATCCTCCGAGCCGAACCGATCGAGCAAGCCGCCGGTGATCGCGCGCTGCGGCACCTGATCGGTCGAATTCCAGGCGTTGGTGTAGGCCATGCCGGTGACGGACACGCCATCGGTCGCGGTGCCCTGGCTGTAGCGCACGAGACCGTTGAGCTTTCGCACATTGTCCGGATTGTCCCACGGACCGTTGTAGGTGCCGATCTCGCCGGCCACGAGCAACGTGCCGTCGCCGAGCTTTGCGGAATCCATGCCGAGCATGCGGCGATAGCCGAAGCTGCCGACGGTGACCTGCGCCAGTGTCCTGGTGCGGTCGATCAGGCCGACATGGACGCTGCCGACCGAGGCGAAATCGCCTTCGTCGGCGAAGTAAGGACCCTTGCGCACGTCCACCGCCGCGATGGTTTCCGGGATCAGCCAGTTGAGATCGGCATAGCCCTGGCCGTGCCCATGGGTGCGCATGTTGACGGGGACGCCGTCGACGCTGATGGCAAGGTCGGTCCCGTGATCGAGATTGTAGCCGCGCAAAAAATACTGGTTGGCTTTGCCCTCGCCGGAATGCTGCGTCACGATGAGACCCGGCACCGCTTCGAGCGCTTCGCCCGGCCGCGTGAAAGGGCGGGCGTTGACCTCCTCGCCCGAGACGGTGATCTCGCTGGCCATGCCGGGCTGGCGCTTCGCACCCGAGGCAACGCTGCGGACATCCGCGCCCTGCGCCGCCGCTGGATACACAAGGATGCGTTGGCCGGCCGCGGGCGGCTTGCCGGTGCGGCGCGCTGCAGCCGGCTTCTTTCGCGCCGACGTTTCGCCGCCAGCGATCTCGATTGGCGGCAGCTCGCCCGAGGTCGGACTGCTCTGCGCCAGGGCGCGGCCGTCGTCGGCGAGCAACAGCAGGGCCGAGAGTGCCGTCAGCGCGCCGCCACGACCGGGCTCACGCCGCTTCGGTCGCATCGGCGCATTCCAGAGCTTCCGCGGTGGCCAGGGGCCGGCCGCTCCCGAAGATGCGACGATAGAGCACGACCGAGACCAGCCAGGCGATCGCAAACAGCGCGACCACGGCGAAGCCGACATTGGCGAGCGACTCGTTGAGGCCCTCGACCAGTGTCCACATCGTCCCCGACAGGCCGAGCCGGTCGGCGGCCAGGCCGAGCGCCTCGATGCCGCCGATCAGCAGCGCGACCGCCACGGAGGCGCCGGTGATCGTGAGGTTGTACCAGAGCTTGCGCAGGGGATCGACGAACGCCCAGCGATAGGCGCTCACCATCAGCGCGGAATCGGCAGTGTCGACCAGCGCCATGCCGGCCGCGAACAGCGCAGGGAAGACCAGGATGTTCGCGAGCGAAGCGCCGCGCGCGGCTTCGGTGGCGGAGATGCTGAGCAGGCCGATCTCGGTCGCCGTGTCGAAGCCCAGTCCGAACAGGAATCCGAGCGGATACATGTGCCAGGGTTTCGTGACCAGGCGGAACAGCGGCCCGAGCAGTCGGGCGAGAACGCCGCGACTGGCGAGCAGCCTCTCCAGCCCTTCAGCGTCGTGAACCCCCTGCTCCCGTGCGGCGCGAAACGTCCGCCACAGGCCGACGAAGATGACGAGATTGATGGCCGCGATCACGAGCAGGAACAGCGCCGACACCGACGTGCCGATCAGGCCGCCGATCTCCCGGAGCAGGCTGTCGCCGCCAAGGCTCACCACGCCGAACGCAAGCAACAAGGTCGCGACCACGACGACTGTGGAATGGCCGAGCGCAAAATAGAGGCCGACGCTCTGCGGCGCGCCACCTGTCTGCATCAGCTTGCGCACGACGTTGTCGATGGCGGCGATGTGATCGGCATCGACGGCGTGGCGCAGACCGAACACCCAGGCCAGCAGCGCCGTCGCCAGCAACGTCGGCCGGTCGCCGAACAGGGCGAAGGCCCAGGTCCATGCCGCGATGTTGGCGGCGACGAGCCCGCCGAACAGCACCAGCGTGCCGGTTTCGATCGCCCGCAAACTCCGCCTCACCGCTTGCTCCATTCGCCCCATCCCACAGTATGACGTTTATCAAGAACCCTCATACTGGCAAGAGCAAGAGCCGCGCCACTTTCGACCTGACGGCCGGAAGGCGCACGGATGGGACGGCTACCTCATTGATTCAACAGACGATTTAGATTCCGGCGCGACGCGGCGCCGGCGCGGGATGAGCTGCGCCGTTGGCAAGCAAGTATCCACTTGGCCGACCAAGTTGACCGCTCCGCGGGCGCGTCGCCGACGACTCCTGCGATCGCCGTCACGCGCGGCCGGAGCCGCTTCACATATCCACGGTCATCGACAGCAGATAGGTGCGTGGTGCTCCCAGGAAGAACGTTCCGAACGAGGCCACGCTGGACCAGTAACTCTCGCCGGTCACGTTCTGGATGTTGGCGCGGAAGACCGTCTTCCTGCCGTTGATCGCGGTGGTGTAGCGGGCGCCGAGATCGAGCCGCGTCCACTCCGGGATCGGCTGCTTGTTGGCGGTGTCGATGAACTGCCTGCCGGTGTAGATGACGGCTCCGTTCAACGTGAGCTCTCTCATCCACGGCAGATCCCATTCCATGCCGATATTGGCCTGAATGTTCGGAACGCCGATCGGCGTGTGACCCACATTGGCCGCGACGGCAGTCTTCGTCAGCGTGCCATCGAGCAGCGAAACGCCTCCGAGCACGCGCACATCCGGCATGAGCTCGCCGTAGACGTTGAGCTCGAGCCCGCGTACCTGCTGTTCGGCGGTCGCCGCGAAGCGCCCGGCGGACAGCTCGCCGCTCGCCTTCGAGATCTGGAAGGCGCTGAAGGTCGTTGCGATCCGGCCGAAGTCCACCTTGACACCAGCTTCGTACTGCTTGGCGACGTAGGGCTGCAGTACCTCGCCGAAATTGGATGCGTTCTGGGGAGCCACGTCGCCTCGCGCGAGGCCTTCGACATAGTTCGCGTACAGGGAGACATTCTCCACGGGACGGACGACGAGGCCGACCACCGGGGTGACCGCGCTCTTGTCGTAGGACGACGTCAGCGTCCCGACATTGGAGAGGTAGTTGTGGGCCTCGATGCCCTGGCGCCGGACACCCAGGGTCAGCAGCACACGCTCGTCGAGCACGGATAGGGTGTCGGCAATGGAGAGCCCGGTGAGCTCGCTGTCCGAGAGACGCGGGCGGTCGCTGATCTCGTTGGCGAACTGTGTCGGCGCGACGGTCGGATTGTAGATGTTCGACGTGACCGGGCTGCCATTGGTCAGTCGCCGGTGCAGCGCGTCGTGGTAAACCGAAGCCTGGAAGGCCACGGCGTGATGGACGAAGCCGGTATCGAAGCGGGCGCGAACACCGCCATCATAGGTGCTTCGATCGATGCTAAGTCCGAAGAATTGGGGGGTGGAGGTCGTGTTGCCGTTGGCGTTGACGATCGTCGGAAGGCCGAAGAACCGCTCGACATTGGTGCGGGATCCGCCGACATCCGCAAACAGCGTGACCTGGTCGCTGACATCGTACTCGGTCTTCAGCAAGGCGGATTGGTCGGTGATGTGCGACCATTCCCAGGGCTGGGTCACGTTCAGCCGGCCGTCCGGCGCCTTTGGCACCTGCAGGCCGGGAGCCATCAGGAAGGGACGTGACGGCGCATCGAACCGATCGGTCTGCGTGATCAGATAGAGCCAGGACCTGAACCGTTCGCCCCGATAGTCCAGAGCCAGCGATCCGACACCTGTCGCCTCGGATTGGCGATCGATCGGCGTGTCGCCGCCGCGGACGCTCCCGCTGGCGCGCACGCCCCATTCCTTGCTGTCGCCGTAGCGCCGCGCAACATCCCAGTGCCCGCCAAAACGTGCAGTCGAGCCGTAGCTGGCGGTCAGGCGCGTCAGGTCCTCTTCCGCGCGCTTGGGCACGATGTTGATGACCCCGCCCACGCCGCCATTGGGCGCCATGCCGGAGAGCGCGGCCGAGGGACCTTTGAGCACCTCGATGCGCTCGACGTAGTCAGTGAAGATGCGATATGACGGCGCGATTCCGTAAAGGCCCTCGAAGGCGAATTCACCGTTGTTGCCTTCGTTGATCGGAAATCCACGAATGTTGAAGGAATCCACCACGCCGCCCGTCGGATGCGAGCTTCGCACGGACGGATCCAGGATCAAGGCATCCGCACCCGTTGCCGCCTGCTGATCCCGGATGAACTTGTCCGTGTAGCTCGTCGCGTTGAATGGCGACTTCATCGTGCTGGTATTTCCGAGCAGTCCGAGCCGCGCGCCTTGCGCGACCTGGCCGCCGGCGAATTCAGGCACGACACTCGGTTGCGATTGCACCGCGACGGCTGGGGCCTGCGGCGCGCGCCGCGGCGTCGATCGGACGCGGGCGTCGCTTCGCCTTATTGGCGCACGGCGAGCCGCTTGCTGCGCCGGCGCATCGACGGTGACGGGTGGAAGCGTGCTGCCGCCTTGCG
This sequence comes from Bradyrhizobium sp. WBOS07, assembly GCF_024585165.1. Lineage (NCBI taxonomy): Bacteria > Pseudomonadati > Pseudomonadota > Alphaproteobacteria > Hyphomicrobiales > Nitrobacteraceae > Bradyrhizobium > Bradyrhizobium sp. WBOS07. The sequence goes on along the minus strand of NZ_CP029008.1, from coordinate 6,422,040 downwards.
CTGTTTGGGACCGAGCGGGCGATTCGAACCACGCCAGCAACGCCACGCCACCCAGCAGCGCCGCAGCAAAGCGAGCTACCGTACCGACCCCACCCGTACGCCGCATCAAAAAGTCCTTCATCAATAGCACGCGGCCCACCGTGAGGCGGCCGCTCGGCGCGCGGGACGATGACGGATCATCGCTCTTCGCGTCGAACCGCAGCCGGCACGTGTGACCTTCAACCAAATCGTCCGCAGCCTCACGCTTCGCGTTGACGGCCTTCGCCTGCAACATCGATGGTCAGCAATCTGCATCGCCTCTTTAGAAACACGCTCTCGTGACGGCAACGCAAATGCGTGCACGGCGATTTAGAATGTCTCGATCATGCGATGTGGTCGCGTTGCGATCTGGAAAGATTCCAAAGTTCTTCTTTGAAAGATTCCAAATCAGCGCTGCTGAAATTCGGCAGAGAGAATCAAGAGCGCAATCGTGCGGAGCGCGTTGGCCGCCTCAACGAAAATGGAACCGATCGCCGTGAAGTGGCTCACATCCAACGGGACGATCCGGAGGTATTGATCATGTCGGGTGGAGATGGCCGACGGAGATGCGCATGAACCGCGTCATGCTCTCGCTCATTGCAGCCCTCGCTCTGGCCGGTGCGGCCAGCACCATGCTCAAATCGCAAGCCCTGTTCGGCTCCGGTCAAAACGGCATGGCGTCCATTCAGGACATGCAGACAGGCCAAACGGCCCGGCTCCACGAACAGGACATCCAGGACCGTTCCGTCTTGTTTGGGAAGGAGCCGGCCCCATAGCCGGCTGCCCGCGTTCGGGCTGCGCGCTCTACTCCGCCGGCGCGGTCGCGGGCTGCGGCTGTCCGTCGTTCGGTCCGGTTCGCGCGTTCTGCTGCTCGAGCCAGAGCCTGTGGTGCTCGCGCGCCCAGTTGACGTCGACCTCGCCCGAGCCCATGGCCTCGAACGCACCTTCCATCCCGATGGTGCCGATATAGATGTGCGCGATCATCGCCGCGACGAACAGGACCGCCACGATCGAGTGGACGATCTGGGCCATTTGCATGCCCTCGATACCCGTCCCGTAGAACGGGAACATCAGCGCATAGCCGCTCGTCGCGACGAGAGCGCCGCCGACCACGACGATCCAGTAGATCATCTTCTGGCCGCCGTTGAAGCGATAGGCCGGCGGATGGTCATGCCCGATCAAGCCGCCGCCGCGCTTGGCCCATTCGATATCCACCTTGTTGGGGATGTTGCCGCCGATCCACATCAGGAAGATCAGGATGACACCGAGAGTGAACGGGAAGCTCAGGTAATTGTGGGCGAACTTCGCCCATTGCGACCATTCCGAGAAAGCCTCGAAGCCGATCAGCGGCAGCAGCAGAGGCCGGCCGAACGTGATGTTCAGCCCCGAGATCGCCAGGACGATGAAGCAGGTTGCCGTCAGCCAGTGCACGAACCGCTCGAACGCGTTGAAGCGCACGATGGTACGGCCCGACCGTCCGGCCTCGAGGCGCACCATGCCGACGGTGAGATAGAAGATCACGATGACCGCGATCATGCCGAGGATGGCAATGCCGCCGATCCAGCGCAGTGTCACATTGCGGAACTCGCGCCACTCCCGTCCCTGCGGCTGCTCGAGAACGCCGGAATTCCGATCGGGGATGCTGACACGCCCCTGAATCCGGTTGAGCTCCTGCAGAAGCTGCTCCTCCTTGACCGCGCTAGCGGTCGGATTGACCTGTTGTGCGCCGGCGGGCACCGCCGTGACCAGGAGAAGCAGCGCGAAGGCGCCCAGCGCCAGACGAACGAACCTTCCAAACGACGCCATGACGTCCTCCCCGGTATTGCGCGCTCGTCGACCATCCGTGTTGCGACTGCCCATGTCAGGACTCGATCGTCTCGCGATAAGCGGTCTTCCAGCCCCAGGCGCCCGAGCCATAGCCGCGCTTCATGACGCGCTCCTTGTAGATCTGCGCAATGATCTCGCCGTCCCCTGCGAGCAACGACTTGGTCGAGCACATTTCGGCACAGAGCGGCAGCTTGCCTTCGGCCAGCCGGTTCGCGCCGTATTTCTCGTATTCCTCCTTGCTGCCGTCGGCCTCGGGGCCGCCGGCGCAATAGGTGCATTTATCCATCTTGCCGCGCGAGCCGAAGTTGCCGACCTTCGGGTATTGCGGCGCGCCGAACGGGCAGGCGTAGAAGCAATAGCCGCAGCCGATGCAGAGATCCTTGGAGTGCAGCACCACGGCATCGGCGGTGGTGTAGAAGCAGTTCACCGGGCACACGGCGGCGCAGGGCGCATCCGTGCAGTGCATGCAGGCCATCGAGATCGATCGCTCGCCCGGCTTGCCGTCGTTGATGGTGACGACGCGGCGCCGGTTGATGCCCCACGGCACCTCGTGCTCGTTCTTGCAGGCGGTGACGCAGGCGTTGCACTCGATGCAGCGATCAGCGTCGCAGAGAAATTTCATCCGAGCCATGTGCGTGCTCCTCTCAGGCTGCGACGATCTGACAAAGCGTAACCTTCGGCTCCTGCATGCCCGTTGCAGGATCGTAACCGTAGCTGGTGATCGTGTTGGCGCTCTCGCCCAGCACGATCGGATCGGTGCCGGCGGGATAGTTCTTGCGCAGGTCGACGCCGCCGAGCCAGCCGCCGAAATGGAACGGCATCCAGGCGACGCCCTTGCCGACGCGTTCGGTCACCAGCGCCTTCATCCTGGCGCGCGAATTGTTCTCGGCGCCGCTCACCCAGACCCAACCGCCGTCCTTGATGCCCCGATCGGCGGCATCGGCCGGGCTGATCTCGATGAACATGTCCTGCTGCAATTCGGCGAGCCATGGATTGGTGCGGGTCTCCTCGCCGCCGCCTTCGTATTCGACCAGACGTCCGGAGGAGAGGATCAGCGGGAATTGCTTTGCGATGCCCTTCTCCACCGCCGCCTTCTGCACCGAGAAGCCGATATTGGGCAGGCGGAACTGCCTGGCATCGGGCAATGTCGGATATTTCTCGACGAGATCGACGCGCGGCGTGTAGATCGGCTCGCGATGGACCGGGATCGGGTCCGGCAAGCCGAACGCATTCATGCGCGCCTTGCCGTTGCCGAACGGCACGCAGCCGTGCTTCAGCGCGACGCGCTGGATGCCGCCGGAAAGGTCGAGCGCCCAGGACACCGCATCCGGATTGGCCGGGTTGACCCGCTGGATCGTCGCCATTTCGGCTTCGGTCAGATCCGTGTCCCAACCGAGCTTCTTCAGGCTCGCCAGCGTGAACTCGGGATAGCCGTCCTGGATATCCGAGCCCTTGGAGAAGGATTTGTCGGCGAGCAGGCTCACCTTGCGTGTCGTGCCGTCCGGCAGCTTTTCCTCGCGCTCGATACCGAAGCGTGGGCGGAAGGCGCCGCCGCCATCCATGACATGAAGGTTGTTGTTGTAGAGCAGCGGCGAGCCGGGATGCCTCACCTCGGGTGAGCCCCAACACGGCCAAGGCAGGCCGTAATAGTCGCCGCCGACCTCCGGATCGTCCTTCGGCGCGCGCATCGTCACCAGGTCGAACTTGTGCTGGTTCTTCATGTGCGCCTTGATGCGCTCGGGCGACTGGCCGCAATAGCCGGTCGACCAGCTTCCGCGGTTGATCTCGCGCAGCACGTCCTCGGCTACGGGGAGGTTGCTCTCGACCTTGATGTTCTTGAACATCTTGTCGGCGAAGCCGAGCTTCTTCGCCATCAGGTAGATGATCTCGAGATCGTCCTTGGATTCGAAGATCGGCTTGACGATCTGCTCGCCCCACTGCATCGAGCGGTTGGAGGCGACGCGCGATCCCGCGCACTCGAACTGCGTTGCCACCGGCAGGATATAGACGCCGTCCTTGCGCCCGGCCTCGACCGCCAGAGAGGCCCACGTCGTCGGGTGCGGATCGGCGATCACCAGCAGCTCCAGCGCCTTCAGGCCCTTCATCGACTCCGGAATGCGGGTGATGCTGTTGCTGGCGTGGCCTTGCACGAAGACGGCCTTGACGTTGTCCTTCTGCGCGACGTCGGCCTTGGGCAACAGCGCGGCATCGAACCAACGCGTCAGCGGGATGCCTGGGGTCTCCATCTGCTTCTTCTCGTCGAAGCGGGAGACCAGGTACTCGTAATCGACCTCCCAGACCCGCGACCAGTGCTTCCAGGCACCTTCCGCCAGGCCGTAATAGAACGGCAGGGTCACGATATCGAGGCCGACGTCGGTCGCGCCTTGCACGTTGTCATGGCCGCGCAGGATGTTGGCGCCGGCCCCGGCCTTGCCGATGTTGCCGGTCATCAGCAACGCGATGCAGCTCGCGCGCACATTGGCCGTGCCGACGGTGTGCTGCGTCTGCCCCATGCACCAGATGATGGTCGCCGGCTTCACCGTCGCGAACATCTTGGCGACGCGCTCGAGCTGCGCGCCGGGCACGCCGGTGACGCGCTCGACCTCCTGCGGATTCCACTTCTCGACCTCCTTGCGCAGGTCGTCGAAACCGTAGACGCGCTGGGCGATGAACTCCTTGTCCTCCCAGCCGTTCTTCAGGATGTGCCACATCATGCCGTAGAGGACGGGAATGTCGGTGCCGGGACGGATCCGGACATACTCGGTGGCATGCGCCGCGGTGCGGGTCAGGCGCGGATCGAAGACGATGAAGTTCGCCTTGTTGAGCTCTTTGCCTTCGAGCAGGTGCTGCATGCTGACGGGATGCGCTTCCGCCGCGTTGCTGCCGATGAACAGCATCGTCTTGGAGTTGCGCATGTCGTTGATGCTGTTCGTCATCGCGCCGTAGCCCCAGGTATTGGCGACGCCGGTGACGGTGGTGGAGTGACAGATTCGCGCCTGATGGTCGGTGTTGTTGGTGCCCCAGAACGCGCCGAGCTTGCGGAACAGGTAGGAGCCCTCGTTGGTCATCTTGGCCGAGCCGAGCCAGTAGACCGAATCGCTGCCCGACTTCTCCCGGACCTGAAGCAGCTTGTCGCCGATCTCGTTCACCGCCGTGTCCCACGACACGCGCGTCCACTGCCCGTTCACGAGCTTCATCGGATAGCGCAGCCGGCGATCGCTGTGCACGAGCTCGCGCACCGAGGCGCCCTTGGCGCAATGCGAGCCGCGGTTGATCGGCGAATCCCAGCTCGGCTCCTGCCCGATCCAGACTCCATTGAGCACTTCCGCCGTCACGGTGCAGCCCACCGCGCAGTGCGTGCAGATGCTCTTCTTGACCACGGCGCCGGCCGCGAGCGGACCGGCAGCGGCCGCCTCCGCCTTGCGCACGCTGCCGACCGGCATGGTACCGAGCGCAGCAAGGGCGCCGCCGGCAAGGCCGGACCTGCGCAGGAACGTACGGCGGTCAAGTCCGCCGCCCTGGCTTGCGAGGGTTTCGGCGACGGAGCCGCGGCGATCGGACCGCTGGTGTGTTCGCTTGATAAGCACGGGCAGCCTCCCTGTCAGGCCGGATAACGGTTGACGCGGTAGAACGTCTTGACGTGATCGGATTCCTTGTAGCGCGCCTTGCGCTTTTCATCGTTGTTCTCGCTGTCCGCCTGCGCGGACCCGACCAACGGCGTCGCAAGCGTCGCGCCGGCGCCGACCGTGCCGATGCCGACCTTGCGAAGGAAGTCACGGCGTCCGACCTTTGCTTTCGTCTCGTCACTCATCGCATCTCTCCCGGACCGACCCGCGTCGATCAGTTGGCGAATGTGAATGCTTCCGTCTCGATCTCGATGAAGGTGCGCCCGAGCGCGCCGACCGCCCGATAGAAGCGGACGCTGCCGGCACTCTCCATGTCGGCGAACAGCCGCCCCATCCAAGGCGACACGTGCTTTTCGAAGAATGCGCGCTGCACCTCGGGCGAAGCCTCGAAGCTGCCGTCGGCAAGTCCCGACATGATCTCGCACAGGATGGCGGCGTGATCCTCGGGTTCGGAATTGTTGGCGATCCGCTCGATGCCGAGCGCCGTCAGATCGGCGCGCAGGCGCGACAACGGCCGTTCGTTCAGGAAACCCGTCAGGTAATAGGACGCGTAGGGCAACAATTCGCCACGGCCCAGGCCGACGAACAGATCGAAATACTCGCGCTCGACTTGCGCTGCGACCGCGCTCGCGGCCGCGTCGGCCAGCGCCGCATGTGCGCGCCCGAGCGGCGTTGCATCACCCGCCAGCGCAGCGAGTCGATCGAGCAGACGTTTCGACGGAGGCGAAGACAGCAGCGTCGCCAGCAGCGCGTATTCCTGCGCACGCGCGGCATCGACGGGATCGACCGGCTCAGTGGATTTTGCTTGCTCGCAGTAAAGATCGGGCCGCAGGTCGTTTCGGGAAACACCGGTCGCGGTTTCGACGGCGATCACCCGCTGTGCGGGCACGCGAGTCCAGGTCGAGACTGAGGGCTGGCTGATCCCGATTTTGCGCGCAAGCTGAGCGATGCCGCCTGCGGCATCAATCGCGCGATCAAGCCCGTCATCACGCACGTGGACCTCCCATCCAAGTCCCGTCTGCTTGATTATCGCTTTTGTTACAAAGCTGTAGGCAAGCGTAATCCGGGTTCCGCGGACGGTCAATCGTTCCCCATAGGCAAAGCCTATAGCCTTTGGTCGCGTTGCTCAGCGCGGCAGCGCGCCACCATGGGTGCGAGTCCTGATCGGCTCGGCATGGTCGATCGATCGGTCAACCGCCGCCGGTTGCATTGCAACAGGGATTGCCAATGGATCTGTCGCCTCCGGCGGCTCGGCGACATCGGCGGTCGCTACGGCATCGGCCTGAGGCAATTGCGGCGAAGAATCCGCTGCTTCGATCAGGGCATCCGGAGCAGATTGGAGTGCCTCGCGGACTCCGCCGACGACGCGATCGACAAGCGCGGCCAATTCCTCCGAGGAGCAATCCAGTGGCCCAAAGCCCGGCATCGCAGTCGGGTCGTTGAAGTCCCATGCGTTCTCCGCAAGCCCGACGAAGTCGCGAATGGCGGGATCGGTCGCCCAGGCGCGGCGAAGGGCCGCACGGCTCAACTCCTGTGGAACATGCTTGCTCAGGAAGGCGGTGATGTCGGTCGCCGCATTGATCTCGTCGATCGACGGCAGGGTGGAGAGATCAAACTCGCGCTCGGCGTTCTCCGTCTCGGCCGGCGGCGCGGGCTGCGCCTCGGCAGGCTTCGCCGGCTCCGCTCGCGATTTGCGCTTGCGGCGGGACCACCGCGAAAGGAACTCCTCCTCGCTCATTCCTGTCCGCCTTCCGGTTCGCGCCGCGCCAGCGCCTCCGGGTCGGCGCGCCGCCGCTTGCGCTTGACGAACTCTCGCTCGACATGATGCTCGGCGACGAACTTTTCAATTGCCTCAAGCAGCGCCTCCGGCATCGGCACCGCCTCGACGAGATTGTCGGCGGCTTCGGTGAAGCCCTCGCCCTCGGCGGGATCGGCGGTCACCGCCGCAACCGCATAGGGAAAGACGCCTTCCGATGGCGACAGCACGGTCCACAGGCTTGGATTGCCTGAAGCCAGATTGTCGCGATAGCGCGCCGTCTCGGACGGATAGAGCTCGATGGCGGCGCTGCCGGCATAGAACAAGGTCGTGTCGTCCTGCTCGCGAAGCACGGTCCAGGGCCTTGTGGTCGGCTCGTCCGGCAGCACGGCGATCCCGCGCCAGACGAAATCGACCCAGGGCGAGGCGGCCTTGCGCCGCTCGACCACGACGCCGACAGGAATCGAGAGAGTCGGCAGCGCCGCAGGGCTCATGTCGCCATCTCCAGGCGTTTCACCGGCAGCCCGGTCAGCAGATTCTGCGGCTTCAGCCGGAGCTTCTGATCGGGCGTCATCGACAGGAGCAGGTAGACCGGCTCAGCCCCGACATCGTCGAGTGCCTGGGTGGAATCCGCAAAGGTCAGCCGGAACAGCGCGAGCACGCGGTCGGCGCTGCGCTCGTCGAGCTCTTCGCCGCGCCAAAGACGATCGCCAAGCCTGGTGGCGTCGGCGTCGAGCCCGACATACCAAGTCAGCCTGGCGTCCTGCAGCGCCCGCAGCGGCTCGATCGTCACGTCGATGCCGAGCAGATGGGATACCCAGCGCGTCATCGTCAAGGCCAGCGCCGCAGGTCCCCGCCCATCGGGCGTGAGGTCGAGCGCCATGTCGAACTGGTCGCTGCGCTGCCAATAGGCCTGCGCATTGTCCTCGCTCAAGACCTCGACCGTCGCATCAATGGTTGCCCCCAGCATCGACATCAGGGAGAGCACCGGCGTCGGGCTCCGGCCGCCGACGATCTCCTCGTCGCCGAGCAGCAGGGCCTGCTCATGCGGCAGGATGCGCTGGATCCGGAAGAACAGCTCGGCCGCGCGCAGCACGAAGGGATCGTCGCAGCCGTCGAGCGCATTGCGCAGGATGACGTGCACGAGCTGGTTGACGAATAGCGGCGGCAGGTCGTTCGCGCCGGACCGGACGAATGCAAGATAGGCGGCTTCGAGCGTCGGATGCCGCACCAGCAGATCGCGAAACGCCAGCACGAAGCGCCAGTTCTCCCGGGCATCAGCATCGACGATCGCGGCGATCTCGTCAGCGCTGACGATGCGCCGCGGCTGGGCGAGCAATTCGCGGTGCAGCCGGCGTTCGACCTCGCACGCGTCCTCCGGCGGCATCAGCTCCGGACGGGCAAAATAGGCCTTGAGGAACTCATCGGTGACGCGAAGCCCACCGCCCTCGTCGCGATCGAGCAGGTGATGGCCGCATGCGATCCAGAAATCGTTCATCTGATGATCGGCTCCCGGCCCAGATCCGCAAGCTTGAGATCGCCATCGGGCTGGACGTCGTCCTGCATTTCCATGAACGAGAACGCCTTGCTGTGCCCCTGCCCTTCGCGGAGCTGCAGCCGGCGGAAGGATTCGCGCACCTCGCCAGCGCTCGAGCTGCGGTGCACTGCAATAAGCGAACTGATCGGATGGCTGCAGAGCGATTGCGCGAATGCGACCTCCTCTTCCGCGGCAGCCCTCGCAACAGCCATGTCCGGCGCGCCGAAACGATCGACGAGCTGCCTCGCCAGGAGATCGACCAGGCTGCGGTAGTCGTCTTCCGTCGCCGGAACGACCTGCGCCAGCGTCGACCAGCCCCAGGACTGCACCCCGAGGAAGCCGCCGCGAAACGCCGCACGCGGCTTGCCTTCCAGCTTCGATCCGTCGCAGTCCCAGAAGCGGAAAGCGCCGGAGACGGCCCATTCGCCCGGCTCCGCCGCCAAATCGAATATGAAGGTGTCGGAGGGATCGAGTGCGATGGTGCGCAGGAGCTTCATAGGCGTGGCCCTCCGAGAGCCGGATCGAGCCAGGATGGCGTCGCGAGCGCCTGCACGAGATCGTTCCTTTCGGTCTTGTCCATGCCGAGGCGGCGCGTGAGCAGATCGCCGCGATCATCAATGCGCTGAATGGTCTGCCTTTCACGCGGCATCCGCGTGAGATAGTCGCGCGCGAGGCTGTCAAAGCCATCGACGCGCCAGCCGTCAAGCGCCAGCATCAGGTGGCGGGCGAAGCTCTCCGTGATCTGCGCCGCGCCGGCCTCGCCAAAGCCTTCCTGATCCAGGGCCGAGGCCAGCGGGTGAGCGCCCGGTTCGTCATCATTCATGGCAACGGTCCGGATCATGGCTGCGAATACCAGCCAGGGCGGCGGCGTATCCTCGTCGGCATCGGACGGCCACCCCATCCGGCCGCCGCCGACCAGCCCGCCATCGATCCTGACGGCATCCGGCCAGCCGATCGTGATAGGCTTGCTCGGCGGCGCATAGGCGCGAAGTGCATCGGTGAGCGCGACCATGCCGGCGTAGAATGCGCGCCGCGCGCTGCGCAAGGGCTCGGCCGGCTCGAGCACGACGGCGAACTCTGCGAGGTCGAAGCGGCCGACATAGACGAGCGTGCCGGCGCCGCTTTCCGGTGCAATGCGGCATGCGTGGGCAAAGGCGTCGCCGCTCTCACGCAGCCGCACCAACGTGAACGGCGGCGGTAGGTGAATCGGTTCCGCTAGGGAAACATGGCTCACTGGGGTCGACGGCAGGCCGTCCTCCGCTTTCCTTTTCTTCCCGATGGATAATGTCTATACGAGACGAGAGGCCGGCGCGAGTCCGCCGCCGGCGTCCGAATGGCGGAGGGATTGACCTGGAGCAGCCAGCGAAGACCGTCCTGATCTGCTCGTGCGAAGGCACGATGCGCCTCGACGCGGCCGCGATACGGCGCGGATGTCCGGGCAGCGAGATCAAGAGCTTCAGCCATCTCTGCGGTGCGGAGCTCGATCATTTCCGCAAGATCGCGGCGGCAGAAGGCGCCTTGACCGTCGCCTGCACGCAGCAGGCGGCGCAATTCTCGGACGAGGCCGGCAACCGGGGGGATGCGATCAGTTTCGTCAATATCCGCGAAACCGCCGGCTGGTCGCGCGACGGTGCGCGCGCCGGCGCGAAAATGGCGGCCCAGCTCGCGTCTGCTTCCGTCCAGGCACCGGACTATCCGCTTCTCACCTTGTCGAGCGAGGGCGTGGTCCTGATCTACGGACGCGATGAGGCCGCGATCGAGGCCGGCCGCCTGCTTGCCGATCATCTCGACGTCACCGTGATGCTGAAGCAGCTCGACGATACGGTGCCGCCCGCGACGGTCTTCCCGATCGTGAAGGGGACGATCCGCTCCGCGAAGGGGCATTTCGGCGCCTTCGAGCTTGCGATCGACGATTATGCGCGTCCCCGCCCCTCCTCGCGCGATCGCCTCGTGCTGGATGCGGCGCGAAGCGGTGTCACCTCGCGCTGCGACATCGTGCTCGATCTTTCCGGCGATATGCCGCTGTTTCCCGCTCACGATTTGCGCGACGGCTATCTTCGCGCCGACACCAAGGATCCCGCTGCGGTGCTGCGCGCCGTGCTGACAGCCCGCGATCTCGTCGGCAGCTTCGACAAGCCGAAATATGTCGATGTCACGCCCGCTATTTGCGCCCATTCGCGCTCGAAGCGCACAGGCTGTCATCGCTGCCTCGATCTCTGCCCGACCGGGGCGATCACGCCCGTCGGCGATCATGTCGCGATCGACCCGAATATCTGCGCGGGCTGCGGCCAATGCGCCGCCGCCTGCCCGACCGGCGCTGCATCTTACACGCTGCCGCCCGCCGACACGCAGCTGCAGCGAATTCGCGCCATGTTGCTCGCCTACCGCGAGGCGGGCGGCGCGAACGCGGTGCTGCTGTTTCACGACGGCCCGCACGGCACGCCGCTGATCGATGCCCTGGCACGTCACGGCGACGGCTTGCCGGCGAACGTGCTTCCCTTTGCCGTCAACGAGCTCACGCAGCTCGGGCTCGAGGCGATCGTCGGCGCCTTCGCCTACGGCGTATCCGCCGTACGCTATCTGCTGCGCGCCAAGCCGCGCCACGATGTGAGCGGATTGGTGCAGACGATCGGCATGGCCGAGGCGATCCTCAGCGGTCTCGGATTTTCCGGCCGCCGTCTCGCCACCATCGAAACGGACGATCCCGACGCGCTTAGCGAGCATTTGACCGGCATCGGCCCCCTCGCCGCCGTCGCAACGCCCGCAACCTTCAAGACCGTAGGAAAGCGGCGCGACCTCTTGCGCTTCGGGCTGAGCGAGCTGCATCGTCTGGCGCCGCAGCCGGTCGACGTGATCGCGCTGCCGCAGGGCGCGCCGATCGGCGCGATCCGCGTCGACGCCAGCGGCTGCACGCTGTGCCTTTCCTGCGTCTCGGCCTGCCCGACCGGCGCGCTGCGGGACGATCCCGATCGGCCCATGCTGAAGTTCATCGAGGATGCCTGCGTGCAATGCGGGCTGTGCCAAAGCACCTGTCCCGAAAAGGTCATCAGCCTGGAGCCGCAGATCGATTTTCGCGCGGCCCGCGCGCCCGCCGCCGTTCTCAAGGAGGAGGAGCCCGCGCTCTGCATCCGTTGCAGCACGCCGTTCGGCGTGAAGAGCACGATCGACCGCATCGCAGCCAAGCTCGAGGGCCGCCATTGGATGTATCCGGCCGGCGACAAGCTGGTCGAGACGCTCAGGATGTGCGCGGACTGCCGCGTCATCGTCACGAGCGAGCAGCAATTCGATCCATTCAAGGGCGTTCCGCAACGAACACCGCCGCGGACGACGGACGACTATCTACGCCAGCGCGAGGGCAAGGACTAGACAAGACCGCCAGACATCAGGGGCAGGAAACCAGGGGGAAGCATCACCATGTCTCGTTTGATCACAGCTCTGTCGACGTGCATGATTTCCATCGCTCTCGCCGGCGGCGCGGCCGAAGCTGCCGCTCCGCCGCTGACCAAGGCACAGAAGGTCGCCCTGAAGCAGGCGATCGTCGGCTGCAAGGCCGAAGCCAAGGGCAAGAAGGTCGCGTGGCTGTCGCGCCGCAAATACGTCAACCATTGCGTCGCGGAAGCGCTCAAGGAGCATCCCGGCATCGACGTCATTCAGATCCTCAAGCAACATCCGGAGATGAAGGATCTTCCGATGGACAATTGGGATTCGATCTGAGGCCGCGGTTGCTCATGATCTCTCCGGAAAACCGCTGCGCACTTTTCCGGCGCATGCTCTAGCGCGACGTCACCCGGCCGAGGAAATCGGTGAGCGCGCGGCGATCCTCGGCCGAGCCGATGCGCTGCTCCGGCATCTTGGTGCCGGGGGTATAGGCGTTCGGCCCGATTTCGAACAGCTTCGCAACCGTCTCCGGCGTCCAGATGATGTCCATCGTTTTCAGGGCATCGGAGAAGCGGTAGCCCGGCAGCGACGCGATCTTGCGGCCATACAATCCGGCAAGCGTCGGACCTGCGCGCTGCACCTCCTTCTCCGACAGCGTATGACAGGCAACGCACGCCCGGAACACATCGGCACCATGATCGCCGGCATAGGCGGCGAGCGGATCGGGCGGCGATCCTGCCAGGATCGAGCCGATGGGCTCGCCGGTGCGCGCATTCCAGCGTCTGATCTTGCCGTCCGCGCCACCCGTCAGCAGCGTCTCGCCATCCGGCATGAAGGCCACCGACCATACCGGCAGTCCAGGTCCGATCAATGTTCGCAGCAGGCTGCGCGACCTGCGATCGATGATCGCCACTGTGCCGCCGATGCCGGCCGCGGCAATCAAGGCGCCGTCCGCCGATAGTGCCAAAGCCACCACGGGCGTGGGACCGGCCGCGACCTCGCCGCTGACTTTGCCCTCCCCGGTCAACATGCGCAGCTTGCCATCGACCGCAGCCGTGACGATCTCACCATCCGGCGCCACGGCCACGGCGTTCAGCGGCGCCGGCAAGGTCACGATCTCGGACTGACCTTCCGGCAAACGCCAGATGCGCAGCGCAAGATCGTAGCCGACGCTGACAAGCCTGCCGTCCGGCGTGAAGGCGACGGCGTTGACGTTCTGCGAATGCCCTTCGAGCACACGCGACGTGCCGTCCGATAGCGACCAGAGCCACACCGTCCGATCCCACGATGCCGAGGCGAGCAGCGATCCATCGGGCGAGACGGCAAGCGCCACGATCGGCGCGGCATGCCCCTCCAGCACGCGGTCCGGCTGCGGCCGGCCCGCCGTCCACAGCGCAATCCGTGCGTCCGCGCCGGCCGTGATCATGCGGCGGTCCTTCAGCAGGGCGACCGCATTGACGCCATCCGCATGATACCGAAGAACATGCACTGCGCTGTCCGTCCTGAGCGACCAATGGATCGCGGACGTGTCGAAGCTGCCGGACAGAAGCTCGTCGCCGTCGGCGGAAACGGCAAGCGCCCGTATCGGGCCACCGTGTCCCGCCATGTCGGCGTGCGCGGATGCGACGGCAAAGACGGCCCACAGTGCGGCGGCCAACTTCGCGCACAAAGGTGATCTGGTCATTCCTGGCCGGCCCTGGTCACATCCACGCTCCCAAGATTGCCAGAAGAGCCGGCCAAGATGAATATCGGAACCGGCCTACTTGGCCGGCGCCGTCGTGGTTTTCGACGACCCCTCCGGTGCAGCCTGCATTCCAGGCGGGCTCTGACCTTGCGGACTTTCGGCGGGCGCGCCACCCGATCCCGTATTGATCGGACCGGTCCAGCCTTGCGGCTGGAGCTGGCCCTTGTCCTCGGGCGGGGTTTGCGCAGCCGATGAGCCGGATTGGGCGGGCTGCGCCCAGACGCTTCCGGAAAGGCAAAGGGCTGCGAGGCACAAAGACGTTGTCAGCAATTTCACGCGGAATCCTCCCATGTCCGTACTGAAATGGGCCAAGCCGCCTTCCGTTCCGAAGCGTGCACCGCAATAACCGACTTTTGGCAGCGCCCGGACGCTGGTTTCCGGCTGGTCACACCAAGGATGTATCGTATAGATGGCTTGATGTTCCGATCGAGAGAGTCTGAAGATGAAGGCTTTTCTGCTTGGCTGTGTCGCGGCCGTCCTGATCGCGATTGCGGGGATGATGATCTTGAACAGAGTCCAGGAGCCCGCCGCCCAAGCGTTTGCGACGACCAGCGTGCGCCTCTGAGATCGCGCCAATAGCTGGATCGATTCCTCGCGACACGCTTTTCGGGCTCATGCCGACATTGTGACGCCGCGCAACCGCCGATCGCTCGT